>CANSQX010000046.1 GCA_947649225.1 uncultured Flavonifractor sp. | reverse complement strand
AAACTACTATCATATGGGTTGTCATTAGATATAGAGGCCGCCCTTTCCCCCGTCGTTCCCCAGTTTTCTTTCCCCCATTTCTTTATAAAAAGAAATGGGGCGCCCGCCGCGCAGGCGCGCCCCCGCGGGGTGGAACCCCGCCAAGCCCGCCGTGCCGGCGCTGGATAAATCAACAAAGGAGTGCATCAATTATGCCGATCAATCTCTCCAAGGGACAGAAGGTAGACCTGACCAAGGGCAACGCAGGTCTGGACAAGATCCTGGCCGGTCTGGGCTGGGACACCAACAAGTACGACGGCGGCCACGAGTTCGATCTGGACGTCTCGGTCTTCATGACCGGGGAAAGCGGCAAGGTGGAGAGCGACTCCAACTTCGTCTTCTACAACAACCCCCAGGACGCTGCGGGCAGCGTGGTCTACTCCGGCGACAACCGCACCGGCGAGGGCGAGGGGGACGACGAGTCCGTCATCATCACCCTGAGCAAGGTCCCTGCCAACGTGCAGAAGATCTCCTTCACCGTCACCATCCACGAGGCCGACGCGCGGGGCCAGAATTTCGGGCAGGTCTCCAACTCCTATATCCGCATCGTGGACACCGCCAAGAACGAGGAGCTCCTCCGCTACGACCTGGGGGAGGATTACTCCATTGAGACCGCCATCGTGGTGGGCGAGCTCTACCGCCACGGCAGCGAGTGGAAGTTCGCCGCCATCGGCTCCGGCTTCCAGGGCGGGCTGGCCGCCCTGTGCCAGAACTTCGGGCTGAGCGTATAACGGAAAGAGGAGGGAACAGCCATGGCAATTTCCCTGCAAAAGGGTCAGAAAATTGACCTGAGCAAGAAGGACGGCTCCCAGCTCACCAACCTGATGGTGGGGCTGGGCTGGAAGGAGGTCAAGAAGGGCTTTTTGAAGAGCCTTCTCGGCCAGAACGTGGACGTGGACATCGACGCCTCGGTCCTCATGCTGGGGGAGGACGGGAAAATCCCCACCAAGGAGGAGGTCATCTTCTTCAACCACAAGGACCACCCCACCGGCTGCGTCCACCACTGCGGCGACAACCTGGTGGGCGGCAAGATGGGCGGCATGGAGGACTCCGAGCAGATCCTGGTGGATCTGGCGCGGGTGCCTGTCGGCATCCACCGCATCGTCTTTGTGGTGAACATCTACGACTGCGTGAACCGCAAGCAGCACTTCGGCATGGTGGAGAACGCCTACATCCGCATTGTGGACAAGGGGGCCAACGAGACCATCGCCAGCTATAACCTGACTGAGGACTACTCGGGCAAGACCGCCATGATTGTGGGCGAGATCTACCGCCAGGGCGGCGCGTGGAAGTTCAACGCCATCGGCCAGCCCGGCTACGAGCCCGGCATCCTGGATCTGGTGCGCAAGTACCAGTAAAACCGCCTGTTTCCTGTCAATCATCGTTAAGGAGGAAGTTATTATGCCTATCAATCTCTCCAAGGGCCAGAAGATCAGCCTGAGCAAGGAGGCCCCCAACCTGAAGGTGGCCCTGGTGGGCCTGGGTTGGGACATCAAGCAGTACGACAGCGGCGCGGACTACGACCTGGACGCCTCCATCTTCCTGCTGGACGCCAGCGGCAAGTGCGCCCACGACTCCGACTTCATCTTCTACAACAACCTCTCCGCCGGCGGCGTGACCCACTCGGGCGACAACCGTACCGGCGAGGGGGACGGCGACGACGAGGCCGTCACCATCGAGTTTGACAAGGTGCCCGCCTACGTGGAGAAGATCGCCGTCACCGTCACCATCTACGACGCCGAGGCCCGGGGCCAGAATTTTGGCCAGGTCTCCAACGCCTTTGTCCGCCTGGTGGACAAGCAGACCGGGGCGGAGCTCCTGCGCTTCGACCTGGGGGAGGACTATTCCACCGAGACCGCCATTGTCTTCGCCGAGATCTACCGGCACAACGGCGAGTGGAAGTTCTCCGCCGTGGGATCCGGCTTTGCCGGCGGGCTGGAGGCCCTCTGCCGCAACTACGGGCTGAACGTCTGATTCCGATGCTTCCGCACCCCCGCCCGGCAGGACATGCCCTGCCGGGCGGGGGTATTGTACGAGGGGATGCGCCCCCTGGGCGGGCGCGCTGCGTGAGACATGAGATATTTTGACTATCTGAGCGAGGCGGACCGGGACGCCCTCTTTGCCCGCCCGCCCCAGCCCTTCGGCAGGGAGACCGGCCGTGCGGAACTCCGGGGCGGACTGGGCGGCCTGCTGTACACCCCCGGCGCCAACCGGACCATCGCCAGGCGGCTGTGCGCCGGGCAGGTGCGGGGGGTGAGCAGCCTGGCCCTCTGCCTGGAGGACTCGGTGGGCGAGCTGGAGCGGCCGGAGGCCGTGGAGAACGTGGACCGGCAGCTGGGCCTGCTCCAGGCGGCCCTGGAGCGGGGGGCGATCTCCGCCGGGTCGCTCCCCCTGATCTTCCTGCGGGTGCAGGACATCCCCATGCTGGAGGCGCTGGCTGATCTGCTGGTCCGCCGCAGCGGGGTGCTCACCGGGGTCATTCTCCCCAAGGTCACCCGGGACAGCCTGGCCGCCGGTCTGGCCCTCACGGAGGACATTGCACGCCGGGCCGCCGGGCCCTTCTACGCCATGCCCATTCTGGAGTCCGCCGGGCTGATGGACTGCGGCGGTCGGCTGGAGCTGCTGCTGGAGCTGCGGGAGCTGGCCGACCGGCACTTCAGCCGCATCCTCAACCTCCGGGTGGGGGCCACCGACCTGAGCGGCCTGTACGGCATCCGCCGCGCCCCGGACACCCCCGTCTACAGCGTGGCCGCCGTGGCGGCCTGCCTGGCCGATGTGATCCGGGTGTTCGCCCGGGGGGACCGCTACACGGTCAGCGGCCCGGTGTGGGAGTACTACCGCCCGGTGGCCCAGGCCCTGGCGGACGGCAGCTGGACCGAGATCGACGGCCTGCTGCGGGAGGTGGCTCTGGACCAGCAGAACGGCTTCACCGGCAAGACCTGCGCCCACCCGGCCCAGCTGCTCCCCGTCCAGGCGGGCTATGCGGTGCCCTGGGCGGTCTATCAGGACGCCGCCGCCATTCTGGAGCTGGGCCCGGAGAAGGCCGGGGTGCTCCCCAGTGAGGCGCGCAACAAGATGAACGAGAGCCGTCCCCACGCCCTCTGGGCCAGGAAAATCCTGCGTCAGGCCCGGTTTTTCGGGGTTCTCCGGCCGGAAAAGGGGATTCAGGACCTGTTCCGGGCCGCCTGCCGGGGGGAGGGTGCGCCATGACGGAGACCGTGCTGGACCTGGGGCCCGCGCTCCGGCTCACTTTGGGTCTGGAGCCTGTCCGCTTCGGCCTGACGCCGGAGGATCTGTTCCGGCTGGCCCTGCGGCAGAATCAGAGGCGGGCCTTTCTCTTCGTCAGCCGGGTGCTGGGCAAGCACCTGCCCATCCGGCCCGCCGTGCTGCCCGCGGCGGGGAAGCTGCTGGCCCTGGCTCTGGAGGGACGGGACGATCCCGGCCCCTGGGCCGGGGTGCTCCGGGGAACCGGCTCTCCCCCCTTCCCCGATCTGATGGATACCCTGGAGAGGGACAGGACCACCCTGGGGCCGGAGGAGGCCACCCTGTTCGTGGGCTTTGCGGAGACCGCCACCGGGCTGGCCCGGGCCGTCTCCGCCTGCTACGGCGGGGAGAGCCGCTATGTGAGTACCACCCGCTGTTCCCTGGCGGGGCTGTCCCCCCTGACCTTCGAGGAGTCCCACTCCCACGCCAAAACCCACCTGCTCCATCTGGACCCCGGCGATCCCTTTTGGACGGCCTGCCGCCGGGCGGTAATCGTGGACGACGAGTTCACCACCGGCAGCACCGCCTTAAAGCTGGCGGAGGCCCTCCACCGCAGCCTGGGCGTCCGGCGCTTTGTCCTCCTGTCCCTGCTGGACTGGAGCCCCGAGGGGCCCCGGCGGGCCCTGGCGGAGCGGCTGGGGGTTGACATCCGGGCGGTTTCCCTCCTGCGGGGGGACATCCGGGCGGTCCGCGCCGCGCCCGGGGATCCGCTGCCGCTGGACGACCGGCGGGACCGGGACTGCCCCGAACCGCCCACGCATACCGCCTCGGAGGATCTCTATCTGCATATGGGCCGCCTGCCCCTCTCCCCCGGGGACCAGACGGAGTCCCTGGGGCGCTGCCGGGCGCTGGCCCGGACCCTGGAGCCCGCCGGGCCGGATACCCTGGTGCTGGGAACCGGGGAGCTCATCTGGGAGCCCGCCCTCATCGCCGGATTTTTGGGCGCGGAGGCCTTCCACTCCACCACCCAGAGCCCGGTCCGGCCCATTCCCGGCTCGGCCGTTGCGTGCGGCGTCCGCTTCGACCCGCCGGACGGCTACAGCGCCGCCGGATATCTCTACAACGTGCCCCCGGGACGGTACCGCCGGGCCCTGATCCTGGCCGAGCGGGAGACCGTCCGGCCCCGGGGGGTCCATCAGCTGGCGGACTGGCTCAAAAGCCGGGGCTGCGCCCGGACGGAGGTGGTGCTGCTGTGAGGGAGCCCTTACCGCTCACCCCGCCGGGCAGCTTCAACCCGGAGGACGTGACCCTGCTGCTCCAGGATCTCACCGGAAGGGTGGCCGAGCGGGACGTGGCCCGGCGGGAGCGGGAGATCCAGGCCGGCCGGCACTACTCGGAGGACCTGCCCGTGGAGCAGGTCCCCAGCGCCGCCTATCTGGCGGTCTTTGACGCGCTGATGGAGCGGCAGCTCCCCCAGGTGGCCAGGTACACCGGCCTGCTGGCCCGGCTGGTGCTGGCGGAGCACCCGGAGCCGGTGCTGGTCTCCCTGGCGCGGGCGGGGACCCCCTGCGGCGTGCTCCTGCGCCGGTACGCCGCCCGGATGCTGGGCCGGGACCTACCCCACTACAGCGTGAGCATCATCCGGGGCAAGGGCTTTGACGAGGCCGCCCTCTCCTGGCTGCTGGCCCGGTATGCGGCCCGGCGCCTGGTCTTTGTGGACGGCTGGACCGGCAAGGGCATGATCACGGCGGAGCTGGAGGCGTCCTGCGCCGCCTACAACGGCAAATTCGGAACGGACCTGGCCCCCACCCTGGCGGTGCTGGCCGACCCGGCCTGGTCCACCCCCCTCCACGCCGCCCGCGCGGACTTCATCAACCCCTCCTGCTGTCTCAACAGCACGGTGTGCGGCCTTATCAGCCGCACCGTCCACAGCGAGGCGCTGATCGCCCCCGGGCAGTTCCACGGAGTGCGGGTCTACCGGGAGTTCGCCCCCATGGACCAGACCGCCCGCTATCTGGACGGGGTGTGCCGCTGGTTTGAGCCCCTGGAGAGGGAGATCCGGGCGGAATTCCCCGCCCTGCGGGCCCGGGACCGCACCCCCGACTGGCGGGGGATGGCGGCGGTGCGCCGGATCGGGGCCGCCTTTGGGATCTCCGATCTCAACCGCATCAAGCCCAGCATCGGGGAGACCACCCGGGTGCTCCTACGGCGGGTCCCCGACCGGATTCTGCTCCGGGAGCCGGATCACCCGGACGCCGCCCACATCCGCCTGCTGGCGGAGGAGAAGAGGGTGCCGGTGGAGATCTACCCGGAGATGCCCTATCTCTGCTGCGGCCTCATTGCGGACAAGCGGGGGGGAGCCTCATGATCTTCGCCGCCGACCTGGACCGCACGCTGATCTTCTCCGCCCGGCGGCTGGACCCCCTGGGCCCCGTGACCGTCCCGGCGGAGTGGCGGCAGAACGAGCCCTTCGGCTTCATGACGGGGAGGGCCCTGCGGAGCCTGCTGGCCCTCTCGGCCCGCACCGCCTTCTTTGTCAACACCCTGCGGGGGCTGGAGCAGGCCAGGCGGGTGGGCTTTATATCCGGCGGCCGGTGCCGGTATCTGGCCCTGCAAAACGGGCTGTACCTCTACCGGGACGGGGCGGAGGACCGGGACTGGGCGGCTCATGTGCGGCGCACGGTGTCCGCGCTGCCCCTGGACCTCGCTGGGGGGATTGAGCGGGTGCTGGCGCACCTGCCGGGCGTGGAATGCCTGTCCAAGCGGTACGAGTACCTGGCGGTCTTCTTCGTGGAGGAGGACGCCTTTGACGATGGGGCCTGCGCCCAGCTGGCGGGCGAGCTGGCCGGGCTGGGCTGGGACCTGTGCCGCCAGCGGAAAAAGCTCTACCTCTCCCCCGGGGCCATCCACAAGGGGGCCGTCCTGGCCCGGGTCCGGGACCGGGAGGACGGGGCGGAGGCCGTGGGCTTTGGGGACTCCGGGTTTGACCTGCCCATGCTGCGGGCCTGCCGGAGCGCCTGGTCCCTCCGGGACTGCGAGCTCTGGGGGACGGACTGGGGGTTCCCCATCCAATACTCCGCCGCACCGGCCCAGGCCGGGACCGAGGAGGTCCTGGATCGTATTTTATCGAGTTTAGGAGAACAGTCGTTATGCTGAAAAACCATGAGATCGATGCGCTGACCGAGCAGCAGGCGGAGGAGAGCCGCCGGAAGTACGGCGGCAACGGGCTCACCCCGCCCGAGCAGTCCTCCTTTTTGCAGGAGCTTTGGGAGACCTTCAAGGGAGACGCCCTGATCCGCATTCTCACCGTGGCCCTGGTCATCACGGTGGTGTTCGCCATTCTGGGGGTGGGCGACTGGCTGGAGGCCGTGGGCATCGCCATCGCCGTGGTGCTGGCCACCACCGTGTCCACCTACAGCGAGTATTCCAACAACCAGCTCTTTCAGAAGCTCCAGGACGAGTATTCCAAGATTCTGTGCAAGGTCTTCCGGAGGCGGGACGGGCAGGTCCGGATCTGCGATCTGAAGATCGACGACGTGGTCACGGGGGACTATGTGCTCCTCCAGGCCGGGGACAAGGTGTGCGCCGACGGCTATCTCATCGACGGCGCGCTCAAGGTCAACCAGGCCAGCCTGAACGGGGAGAGTGAGGACGCCTCCAAGACCGCCGCCGGGGCGGACTACGCCTACGACCCGGAGCAGATTGACTTTCTGGACGTCCACAAGGTGTACCGGGGGGCGGTGGTCACCAGCGGCGAGGGGATCATGCTGGTCCAGTGCGTGGGGGACAGGTCCCAGTTCGGCCGTCTGGCCGCCGAGCTCAAGGAGGACGGCGAGCGGGAGTCCCCCCTCAAGCTCAAGCTGGGCAAGGTGGCCGACGCCATCTCCAAATTCGGCTATATCGGCGGCGCGCTGATCGCCATTGCCTTCCTGATTAACTGCGCCTTTCTCAACCCCACCCTGCTGCCCGGAGCCCCGGCCTACTTCTCCCCGGCCAACCTGATGCAGATTCTGCGGGACGTGGTGTCCTCGGTGACGCTGGCGGTGGTGGTCATCGTCATGGCGGTGCCCGAGGGCCTGCCCATGATGATCGCTCTGGTCTCCGGCCTGAACATGAAGAAGCTGCTCAAGGACAACATCCTGATCCGCAAGATCGACGGGGCGGAGACGGCGGGCAGCCTGAACATCCTGTTCTCCGACAAGACGGGCACCATCACCAAGGGGGCCCTCCAGGTGGTGGACTTCATCTCGGCGGAGGATAAGGACTACCAGAGCTATGCGAGCATCCCGGAGGCGCTGCGGGAGATGCTCCTCATCAACATCTGCGGCAACACCAACGCCATCGCGCTGGTGAGCAACGGGAACCTCCAGGTCACCGGCGGCAACGCCACCGAGCGGGCCCTCCACACCTTCGTGGGGGCGGAGGGCGCCCTGGCCTATGAGAACTACCGGCTGGAGTGCGTGGACAGCCTGATGTTCAACAGCGCCAACAAGTACTCGGCCAGCGTGCTCCAGGGGAGCAAGCTGGATCGGGCCATCATCAAGGGGGCCCCGGAGAAGCTGCTCGCCTGCTGCACCCGCTACTACGATGAAAATCTGGAGGTCCACGACCTCACCAGCGAGGTCCGCGCCCGGCTGGACGCGCGCATGTCGGCTCTGTCCGAGAAGGCCATGCGGGTGCTGGCCTTCGCCACCTCGGACAACCGGATCGGCGAGCACCTCTTACAGGACATGACCTTTGTGGGTATGGTGGGCATCCGGGACGAGCTGCGGCCCGAGGCGGTCACCGCCATCCAGACCGCCCAGCGGGCGGGCATCCAGGTGGTGATGGTCACCGGCGACAAGAAGGAGACCGCCGCCGCCATCGCCCGGGACGCCGGGCTCATCCAGAGCCAGGACGATCTGGCCCTCACCAGCGAGGATCTGGCGGGGCTGTCCGACCAGGCGCTCAAGGACATCCTGCCCCGGCTGCGGGTGGTGGCCCGGGCTCTGCCCACCGACAAGAGCCGGCTGGTCCGGGTCTCCCAGGAGCTCAACCTGGTGGTGGGTATGACGGGGGACGGCGTGAACGACGCCCCCGCCCTGAAAAAGGCCGATGTGGGCTTCGCCATGGGCTCGGGCACCGAGGTCTCCAAGGAGGCCGCCGAGATCACCATTCTAGACGACAACTTCAACTCGGTGGTCAAGACGGTGCTCTACGGGCGGACCATCTACAACAACATCCGCAAGTTCATTGTTTTCCAGCTTACGATTAACATCAGCGCCGTGCTGATTGCGCTGATCGGGCCCTTTATCGGCATGGGGACGCCCCTGTCAGTGACCCAGATGCTGTGGGTGAATATCGTCATGGACACCCTGGCGGCCCTGGCCCTGGGGGGCGAGCCCGCCCTGGACCGCTATATGGACGAGAAGCCCAAGCGCCGGGACGAGTCCATCATCAGCCGGAGCATGTGGGCCGCGGTGCTCACGGTGGGGATCTATCTCATGGCGGCCAGCCTGCTGTTCCTGCTCCATCCCTTCTTCCAGGGGCTCTTCCGGACGGACGGCCCGGCGGTCTACGAGGGGCACGACATCTACTTTATGACGGGCTTCTTCTGCTTCTATGTGCTCAGCGCCATGTTCAACGGGTTCAACGCCCGGACAGAGAAGCTCAACATCCTCGACAACATCGGCAAGAACAAGACCTTCCTGTATGTGATGGTCCTGATCGCCGCAGTGCAGGTGCTGATGACCTTTGTGGGCGGCGCGATCCTGCGCACGGCCCCTCTGACCCTGGGCGAGTGGGGCGTGGTGCTGATCTGTGCCGTGATTGTCCTCCCCGTGGGTACGATCCGCAAGCTGATCTTCCCGGACCGCGCCGCTTCCTGACCTGCGTTTGCTTGAACGCAAACGCAGGCAAACAGAACTTTGACGCGCTTCCCGCTGCCGGCGGCGCCCTTTGCGGGGCCGGGCGGCGGGGAGCGGGACGCTCCGCGACCAAGATAGAAAGGGGGAAGCCTCGCCATGATGGATTTTCTGCGGGGTCAGAAGGAGTCGATCCGGCGGCTGTGCGGCGCTCTGGAGCTGGATTTGGAGATCTACCACCGCTCGTCCGTGGAGATCGACGTCACCTGCTTCGGGTTGGACGCCGCCGGACGGCTCTCAGACGAGCGCTATTTTGTCTTTTACAATCAGAAGCAGAGTCCCGAGGGGGCGGTCTCGCTCACCGAGGGACCGGCCACCGGGGCGGTCCGCTTCCATTTGAAGCTGGAGCAGCTGCCGGGGACCATTGCCAAGCTGTCCTTTACCGCCTCCATTGACGGGACCCGCACGCTTCAGGAGCTGGAGAAGGGCTATGTCCGCCTGCTGCGCGGGGATCAGGAGCTGGGCCGGTTCTCCTACGACCGGAGCCACTTCGGCGCGGAGCGGGCCATTGTGGTCTGCGAGGTCTACCGCAAGGGGGACGACTGGCGCTTCACCCCGGTGGGCCGGGGGTTCAACGGGGGCTTAAAGGCCCTGGTGGAGAGCTTTGGCGGCACGGTGGCCGGGTCCCCCGGACCGGCGGCCGGCCGGCCGGGCCCCTCCACCCCCGCGCCGCCCCCTGCTCCCGGGCGGCCCCGGCTCTCCCGGAGCGCCCCCAGGCCGGGGGACAGCCCCGCCTCGGTGCGCAACATCGTGTCGGCGCTGCCCGCCCATGTCTGCGCCCGGATGGACAGCCTGGCCCGGCAGTGCCGGGGGGACACCGAGTACCTGGCCATGATCTACAAGAATATGTTCGCCTCCCTGGCCGCCTACCCCAAGGTGGCCGAGGCCCCCCTGCAGGTGATCATGTGCGCCGATGCCTCGGGCTCTATGTTCGACCTGTACCGGGGCGGGCGGATCCAGCGGGTGGTGGACAAGTTCTTTGCCTTTGCCTCCACCCTCACCGAGTCCTGCGCCATGGATCTGTGGGCCTTCGGGGCCAAGTCCCGGCAGTTCGGCGCGGTCACTATGGACAACGTGCGGGACTACACCTTCGCCGAGGCCGGGGGCTTTGAGCGGTGGATGAGTATGCTCAACTACCAGATCAACAACGAGCCGGAGGCCATGCGGGACATCACCATGATCTACGGCGGCCAGCACCGGCCCACGCTGGTGCTCTTCCTCACCGACGGGCGGCTTAGCTCGGACTGGGAGATCGAGGAGATCCTCATCAAGACCTCCCGGTTCCCCCTCTACTGGCAGTTTATCGGCCTTCACGGGGATCAGTACGGGATTCTGGAGCGGCTCCACGAGATCGACGGCCGCCACAGCGAGAACGCCGGGTTCCTCAAGCTGGACGACATCGACGATCTCACCGACAGCGCCCTCTTTGACGAGCTGCTGGCCAACGCCGACGACTGGCTCCGGGAGATCCGCTGTAAGGACATACTGGAGCCGTAGCCGCCCGGTGTCCGGGCCATTCCGGCTCGATACGGCCGGGAGGACGGGGAAGCGCGTTTCTGCTTCTCCGTCCTCCCGGCTTTACGCCCCCGTGCGGCGGATCGCACGGGGGCGCTTTTTTATGCGCGCGCAAAGGGCCGCAGCATGGCTGCGATAAAGGGCTTGGTGAGCGTATAGATGGAGTGGGGCGTGAAGGGCACATGGGCCAGCTCCATGGCCGCCCGCTGCTTTTCGGTGTGTGAGGTATAGGGGTAGACGCCGAACAGGAACGGGAAAAGGGCGTAGAGAAACGCCTGCACGTCCTCTTCGGCCATCGCGGGGAAGCATGCCTCCAGACAGCGGCAGACAGCGTGCAGCGCACCGGCATAGGTCCGCTTGAAGGCCACCAGATTTTCCAGGCGGCTGCTGCCCTCTATGTCATAGAGGTTCATGCTCATCAGCTTGAGCATACAGCTCCGCTTTTCCAGCGTAGCGGCCAGCTGATCCGCAAACGCCTCCGCAGACAGGGCGGCAGGCTGCTGGGCGATGGCCTCCAGGTCCGCGATCCAGGCCTCGTGCTCCCGCTGGAGCAGGGCCAGAAAGATCTCCTCCTTGGTCTGGAAGTAGTTATAAATCGCCGTGCGGGTGAAGGAGGTCCTGGCCCCGATATCCCGCATCGTGATCTCCTTAAACCCCATGGTCTCATACAGGGAGGCGCAGGCATTGACGATCTCTTCTTTTCTTGCGCGGGTCAATTTCTCAGAGCCCTTCGGCATAACCGATCGCTCCTTTCCGCCGGGCCGCGTTTAGAACCTGTATTCATAACTGGGGAACACCGGATTGCCGAGGGTTTTTACCCCAAGGGTATGTGATATCCGTAAGGCGGCAAAGCCGCCAACGGCTATCCGATGCCGTCCTGCAAGGCAAAAAATCGTAGGAATACTTGGTCTATTTCAAGATTTTGTAACGCTGCAGGGCGGCAAAAGACCCGGCAAGACGGTGTTCAACGATTGTGAATACAGGTTCTTAGTCCGGGCTGGGGGCTGCCGCCTGGCCATGGGCCGCACCGCTCAGACAGGCGGCTTGCTTAGCGCTAAAAACGCACAGGCTGCGCCGCAGGATGGGTTAGGCGGGGGAGGGCGGGATAGACGGCTAGCCGTCTATCAGGCCGGGAATTGCAAAGCCCCCTTTTCAAACAAGGTCTAGCCGTTCAAAATGCGCTTCGCCCAATCTGCCGCGCCGGAGCTGCCCAGCAGGCTGCCCCTCTTCCAAACCGCCTTGGGACAGAGGGCCTGCATGCGCTTCTCCGCCCTGTCGATGCCGCTGCCGCCGGAGGTGGCAAAGGGGATCAGCGTCTTCCCGGAACAATCACAGTGCTCCAGAAAGGTGTCCACGATGCGCGGCTCCACATACCACCAGATGGGGAATCCGATCAGGACAGTGTCATACTGCGCCATGTCCGGCACCGGCTCCGCAATGGCGGGGCGGCAGGCCGGGTCGTTCATCTCGGTGGTGCTGCGGCTCCGCTTGTCCGTCCAGTCCAAATCGGCCGGGGTGTAGGGCTGCGCCGGGCGGATCTCATACAAATCCGCCCCTACGGCGTCCGCGATTGCCTTTGCCGCCCGGGCGGTCACGCCGCTGGCGGAGAAGTAAGCGATCAAGGTCTTGCACATGCTCAGGTCTCCCTTCCAAAGCCCGGCGGCTTGCTTATGCACGGCCCCTGTACCGGCCCGGCAGAGGTCCGCCGCCGTCCTGCATCTTATTCTGACAGTGTGTCAGGATATACAGGATAGCACAATTCTGACACTGTGTCAATTTGTTTTCAAAAAATATCCCTCCACCCCTGTGCCTGCCGTGCTCCGCCGGCTGTTGGACGGGCCGCCCAGCGTACCGGAGCCCGGTTTAATCCCGATTAAGACTGAGGGCCGGAGCCCGCTGTAAGGCTCCGGCCCTTGCCGGGTTCTATTTCAGGCTGCCGTACAGCCCTTCCTCCACGGCCTCGCACCACTCTGTGCGTGTATCCTCGCCCGGGACCTCAATGGCCAGGTGCTGGAACCAGGCGTCCCGCGCCGCGCCGTGCCAGTGCTTGACCCCGGCGGGGATGTTCACCACATCGCCGGGGTGCAGCGCCTGGGCATCCTGGCCCCATGCCTGGTACCAGCCCCGTCCGCTGACGCAGATCAGCATCTGCCCGCCGCCGCGCCCCGCATGGTGGATATGCCAGTGGTTCCGGCACCCGGGCTCGAAGGTCACTTGGAATACCGGCGCCTGCTGAGTGGACAGGGGCGCCAGGTAGCTCTGTCCGGTAAAATACAGTGCAAAGGCGTCGTTCTTCTCTCCCACCGGGAACACGGAGAGCCCGGCGGGAACCGCCGTATCCTCCCCGTCCCCGTAGACCTCCCGAATCAGGGGGAAGGCGCTCCACGCCTTGGGCCAGCCGCAATAGAAAGCCAACTGGGTCACGAGCTCCACCGCCTCCTGCTTTGTGACGCCGTGGGCCCTGCCGATTTCCAGGTGGGACTTGAGCTGGGGGTACAGTCCCGCCGAGAACAGCGCCGCAATCGTAATCATACTGCGGTCGCGGCGCGAGAGCTGGTCCTCCCGCGCCCAGACCTCTCCAAAGAGAATATCGTCGTTCAGCTCCGCAAATTTGGGGGCTAGATCGCCCAGGAGGCTTCTGCCTGCCGTCTGTTTTTCTGCCATGACAACCGATCCTTTCAAATTGATGTCTATGTTCTATCATACAACCTGTGACCGGCTTTGTGTCAAGTACTTTATGAAAAAGAGCGCAGCGGATTTTCAGAAGAACATCCGCTGCGCACTCCTTTTGCAGGCCGTCTTTCCGCTGCGCGTTGGAATGGATGCGCCCCCCAAACACGGGAATTCCCACCCCGGCGCGGTGTACGGCTTTGCTCTACAAGATTACGCAGGGGGAGCGGTTCACTCTCCCCCTGCGTCTAAAAAGGCGCCCACAATACGCCGCATATGCTCTTCTACCTTTTGACGGCTGTGGTCCAGCTCCTGCTGGACCGCTTCTTGGTTGTTGTCTACAATCGCTTTTACCAGCGTACGGTGCCGTTCGGCGTAGTTGCCCGCGTAGTGAACCGGCAGAATGGTATTATTGATCATGCGCTCAATGAAGGTGAGCTGCTCACTGAGCTTGACCAACACAGAATTTCCGGTTGCCTTGACCAACAGCTCATGGAACTCGGCATTGTTCTCGTACTGCTGTGCAGACTCGGTGAAGCGCTCCCCCTTCCGGGTGTTTTGCTCCAGAACCATCAGCAGGGCGCGGGGAATGCGGCCCATCAGCATATTGCAGGCAGAAGCCCGCAAAAGCTCCAGCACCTCCAGTGTGTCCAGACATTCGTCCACGGTGAGAAAGCGGACGATAGACCCGTTGGCGCTGCTGGATTCCACCAGCCGTTCGATCTCCAGCTTTTTCATGGCTTCCCGGACCGGGGTGCGGGATACGTCGAAGACCTCGGCCAGGTCCTCCTCCCGCAGGCGGGTACCCATGGGCAGCAGGCCGGTTGCAATCGCCTCTTTGATCGTATAATACAGGGTATCGCTGGCCTGTTTTTTCTTCACCAGCTGTGCGCGGAGTATTTGAATTTGTGGATCCATAGAACTGCCCTCCCTTTGCGGTTGGCTATGGCTCACGCTATCCCTTCATTATAGAATTCCACCAGAAGGGTGTCAATAAAAGAACGCTGCATATATAAATATACAATCCGGAGTGGATGTACAGTGATGTATAAGGATGTATCATTTGCAGAGGGCTCTCTCCCGGCATTATACTAAAATTATGATCGGATATCAGTAGTTTGAGAAGTGATCCCAGTCCGCGGCACGCATCTTGACGAAAGCTTTCCCGCGCACCGCGCCGGTTGGTAAAGCTTCTGAACAGGAAGGGGGCTCCTATGCGCTCAAATTCACCCAGGCCCTTTACGGATGGCCGGAGGGGGCGGATCGGCCTGGTGGCCACGGCCCCAGGGAATGCCGCCGAGGCGGAGTTCAACCGCTTCCGGCCGGAGGGGGTGGCGGTCATGACCACCCGGACTCCGCTGGCACGTTCCACACCAGAGGGAATCCGGGCCATGAGCCGCCACGTGGAGGCAGCCGCAGCCATGCTGGCGGAAAACGCCTATTGTGATGTGGTGCTCCTCAGCAGTACGGCCTGCAGTTTTGTCGAGGGGCGGCAGGCGGATATTGCCCAGGCCCGGCGGCTCAGTGAGGCGCTGCATACGGCGGTAATCACCTCAGCGCACTGTGTGGTGGAGGCGGCCCGAGCCCTGGGCGTGGGGAGCGTGCTGCTGGTGACACCCTCCGTCCCGGAGCTAAACCGCCTGGAGCGGCAATATTTGAAGGAGTCCGGCATTGACGTGGCGGCGGAAGCGGGCTTTGGATATTGTTCTCCCCGGGATATTTTGTCCATACCGCCGGAGGAGGTGGAGCGCCTGGTCCGGCGTAGCGATGTTCCCAATGCGGATGGGGTCCTGATCAGCTGCTCCGGCCTGCATGTGATGAACCGCATTCAGGCGCTGGAGGATGCTTTGGGCAAGCCGGTGCTGACCAGCAATCAAACAGGCCTGTGGGGGAGTCTGCGGGCGCTGAACGTACCGATACAGGAGAAGGGTTTGGGCGTCTTGTTCTGCGCCGGCTGAGGCTGGGATCGGGCCGGTACGGAGCAGGTCCCCTGGGAGAGGAGATTGTGAAACGATGGATGTATCCAATTTGCCCTATGTGGACGGCCGGCGGGGCCGGATCGGGTTGATTACCCCAGCGCCGGGGAGCTCTACAGAGCTGGAATTCAACCGTTATAAGCCGGAGGGGGTGGCGGTGCTCACCACCCGGGTCCCCCTCTTTGGTATTTCTGAAGCGGGCCTGCGGGAGATGACCCGCTATGTCGACGGGGCGGCCAAAATGTTGGCGGACAGTGCAAAGGCCGATCTGATCCTCTTCAGCTGTACGGCGGGCAGCTTCCTGGAGGGAAAGGGCTATGATCAAACACTGATCCGGCGGCTGGAGTCCCTGACAGGGGTCAAGGCCACCACCACCAGCACCTGTGTGCAGGAGGCCATCCGCACCCTGGGACTGCATGCACTGACGGTAGTCACCCCCTACTCCCAGGAGGTGAACGACCTGGAGCGGCGCTTTCTGGAGGAAACCGGCGTGACCGTCACGGCGATAGGCGGCGCGCTGCTGGAGCGTTCGCAGGACACCCCCAAGCTGACGGAGGAGATGATGGCGGATTTTGTCCGGCAGTACGACGGCCCAGAGTCGGACGGCGTATTCATCAGCTGCACCGGCCTGCATGTAGACGGGCTGATCCAGCCGCTGGAGGAGGAGCTGGGCAAGCCGGTGCTGACCAGCAATCAGTGTGGTCTGTGGGGAGCCCTGCGGGCGCTGGGCCTGCGGGACGCCGTGGACAGGCTGGGCGCCCTGTTTCGGGCGTAGCGGTCCGCCGGCACGGTCTTCGGATTCCGCTGTATACAGCCGGATATTTTTGCTGATGCGGTTATAACGATGTGCAGATATGTATCATTTGCCCGTGGGGACGCGGGAGGTTATACTGGTGCCATGGCAAAGCGCGCTTGAACCGAGAAGGCATAAACAGGATTGCAGAAACAGCAGAGGTGAAAGAGTTGGAAAAAGAAAATATGGTTCCTCAGCGCACGGAGAAGAGCGGTTTAAAGTATTTCCTGGCGGTCCTGGGGCCTGGCTTCATTTTGGCTTCCACCACCATTGGTCCCGGCTCCATCGTCTCCGCCACGAACGCGGGCGCCAACTTCGGCTATACCCTGTTCTGGTGGTTTATCGTGATGCTGGCTTTCCGCGCGATTTTTTCCCTGGCCATGAACCGCTACACCGTAGTCACCGGCCGCCCCCTGATGGTGGGTATCCGGGAGAAGTACGGCAAGGGACTGGCCCTGCTGGCCGGCGTTTTCGCCTTTATCGGCCAGTGTATCTACGGCATCAGCAACTTCATGGGCTGCGGTCTGGGTATTTCCATGCTCTTCCCGGGCCTTTCAGTGAAGACAGGCGGCGTCATTGCACTGATCATCTGCGTAGCGCTCTACTTCCTCAAGGGCCTGTACCGCAAGATTGAGAATGTGATGAAGGTCCTGGTGGCGGTCATGGCGGTGATCTTCGTGGTCTCCCTCATCAGCACCGCCGGTATCCCTTATGACGGAACCGTCTCCCACAGCCTGGTCGGTATGCCCGCCGGCAGCATGGCCATCATGCTCTCCCTGCTGGGAACCACCGCCTCCCTGGGCACCTGTGCCTGGGGCTCCTCCCTGGCCAAGGAGAAGGGCTACACCACTGCGGACATCGACCACGGCGGCCTGCGTACCGACGTGGTGGTGGGCGTGATAGCAATTGGCGTGATCTCCGTGTGCTGCTTCTTCGTGGGCGCCAATCTGCTGCCCGGCCAGCCCATCCGCAACGGTATGGATCTGGTCAACGCCCTCAGCGGCCTGCTGGGCAGCTTCATCCGGCCCATTTTCGGCATCGGCTTCCTGGCCGCCGCCATCTCGTCTCTGATGATGGCGCCCAAGCTGGGGATCAACCTCCTGCTCCAGGCTATGGACAAGAACTCCGGTATGGAGAGCAAAGCGGAAAACTATATCAGCATCCTGATGCTGGTGTTCGGCATGGTGGTGGCTCTGCTCTATGGCGGCGCTCCCGCCCAGCTGATGACGCTGGCCCAGATCGGCGGCGTCATCAATACCCCCATCCTGGGCATCATGACCATCCTGCTGTGCAACCGGAAGGATGAGATGGGCCGCTATAAGGTTGGAACGGGCTTTACAGTGGCCCTCACGGTCTCCTATATCTTTATTATGATCACGGTGATCAACAACCTTATCAACATCATCAAGGGCTTTTTGGCTTGACCTTACCTCCGGCGCTGCCACAGCGGGATGGCCGCAGGCAGCGCCGGAGACATTTCCAGCAGCCAGACGTATATTTTATGGAGAGGAGTCTGCACCATGCAATTCGATCTGGTCATCAAAAACGGCGCTGTCTATACCGAGAAAGGCTTTTATAAGCTCAATATCGGCGTCAAGGGTGAAACCATCGCCGCTCTGGCGGAGCCCGGCGTAGAGCTGGAGGGCGCGAAGGTCCTGGACGCCGCCGGGAAGTACGTGCTGCCCGGCTTTATTGACTGCCACTGCCACCTGCGGGACCCCGGCCTGACCCAGAAGGAGGATTTCTATACGGGCACCATGGCCGCCGCCCACAGCGGCATCACCATGGTCTGCCCTCAGCCCAACATCAAGCCGGTGCCCAACACCCTGGCGGACTATATGGAGGAGGTCCGGGCGGGCCGGGCCCGGGCGGTTATTGATTTCAACCCCATCGGCTGCCCCCTGGGCACTCCGGAGGACGTCAAGGAGATCGCCGGAGCGGGCACCGCCTGGTTCAAGCTCTTTGAGAAGGTGGCCACCTACCCCTACAACACCACCGCCGGCACCCTGGACACCCACCGCATTTTTGAGGCCTTTCAGGCCGTGGCCGCCACCGGAAAGTACTGCTCGGTCCACCCCTTCGACAAGTACTTCTTCGACGCGGCGGTGGAGCGGGTCAAGGCCGAGGGTAAGCCACTCACCCTGGAGAATGTGCGCCACATGTGGTACTCCGACGAGGAGATGACCGGCGCGGCCTATCAGCTCTCCTACTACGCCAAAAAGGCGGGCCTGAAGTGGTACGCCATGCACGCCTGGATGCCCGGCTATATCGACCTGGTGCGGATGCTGAAGGAGCGGGGCGAGATGACCATCGTCTCCTCCTTCGAGTACATGCCCGCCATGGACGCCTCCGACGAGATCTACCACATTGATTCGGGCAAATACATCTACCTCAACCACGACGCCAAGCCGGACAAGGCCAAGATCTGGGCGGCCGTGCGGGACGGCACTATCGACATGATCGGCTCCGACCACGCCCCCCACGCCCCCGGCGAGTACAATCCGGAGGACGCCCTCCACACCGGCGCGGGCTTCGCCATGCTGGACTACTTCGGCCACCTGCTGGTCTCCCACGTCAACGAGGGCGACCTGTCCCTGGAGCGGCTGGTGGAGGTCACCTCGGTGAATTTCGCCAAGACCTTCGGCATGTACCCCCGGAAGGGCTCCAACCTGCCGGGCACCGATGCCGACTTCACCCTTGTGGATCTCCAGAAGGAGTGGACCATCTCCGAGCAGGACAAGGTGTATACCAAGACCCAGACCATCCCCTACGTGGGCCGGAAGATGCACGGCGCAGTGACCGGCACCGTGGTCCGCGGCCGGGTGGTCATGGAGAACGGCGAGGTCTCCGGCGAGCCCGGCTACGGGAAGATGATCACGGCAGAGAACAGCAGGTGAGACGCGCATGAGGGAGATTTTTTCTGAGGTACAGGCTCTGTTTTCCAGGGACGGGCGCTTTGCCCGCTGGCTGCGGGCGGAGGCCGCGCTGGCCAATGCCCAGGCGGCGCTGGGACTGCTCCCGCAACAGGCGGCGGCAGACATCTCCGCCGCCGCCCAGGTCGACAAGCTGGCGCTGGACCGCTATGAGGCGCTGTACGCCCAAACGGGCCATCCCATGGTGTCCATGCTCCGCCTGCTGGAGGAGGCCGCCGGCCCGGAGAGCGGCCAGTACATCCACCTGGGGGCCACCACCCAGGACATCATGGACACCGCCATGGCGCTGGCCCTCCAGACCATGTTCCGGCTGTGCCGGGAAAAGCTGGTGAGCATTCAGGACGCCGTGCTGGACCTGTGCGGCCGGCACGCGGACACCCCCATGATGGGCCGCACCCACAACATCCAGGCCCTGCCCATCACCTTCGGCTACAAGGCCGCCATCTGGGCCGACGAGCTGGAGCGGTGCATCCAGCGGCTGGATCAGAGCCGGGCGCGCATCCTGGTGCTCCAGCTCTCCGGGGCGGTGGGCTCCATGGTCTCCTTCGGCGCAGACGGGGACGCCATCCAGGCGCGGATGGCGGAGGAGCTGGGACTGGGCGTCCCGGCCATCTCCTGGCACGCCTGCCGGGACCGGCCGGCCGAGTTCACCGGGGAGCTGGCCCTTCTGGGCGGCTGCCTGGGCCGGATCGCCCAGGAGGTCTATCTGCTGATGGGCACCGAGCTGGGCGAGCTCTCCGAGCCGTGGGCCGAGGGGAAGGTGGGCTCCTCCACCATGCCCCATAAGATCAATCCCACCTCCACCCAGCACATGACGAGCCTGGCCCGGGATATCCGCTACCACCACGCCGCCGTGCTGGAGATGATGGCGGTGGACCACGAGCGCAATATCATGCACTTTGTGGGGGAGCGCCAGCATATCGAGGCGTGCTGCATCGCGGCCGGGGAGCTGCTGGACCGGGCGGACACCCTGCTGTCCGGCCTCCAGGTCAACGAGGCGGCCATGCGGGACAATCTGAACCGGCTGGGCGGACTCACCCAGTCCGAGCACGTCATGCTGGCGCTGGGGAAGCGCCTGGGCAAGCAGAAGGCCCATGGGCTGGTGAACCGGATCGCCGTGGACGCCTTCCGGAGCGGCGTCCCCTTTGAGGACGCCCTCTTGCGGGAAGAAGCGGTGACGCAGGTTTTAAGCGCGGAAGAGATTCACGGGCTGCTGGACCCCATGGCCTATCTGGGCCAGTGTCCCGCGCTGGCCCGCCGGACGGCAACAAATCTGAGGAAATGAGGCATACCATGACCCCAATCGCGGAAGAGAGCTTACAATTCCACTACGAAAAGCGTGGAAAAATTGAAGTGACAGCCACGGTGCCGGTGAAGGACAAGCACGACCTGTCCGTGGCCTATACCCCCGGTGTGGCCCAGCCCTGCCTGGAGATCCAGAGGAATCCGGACAAAAGCTATGAGCTGACCCGGCGCTGGAACCTGTGCCTGGTGGTCACCGACGGCAGCGCGGTGCTGGGCCTGGGGGACATCGGCCCGGAGGCCGGGATGCCGGTGATGGAGGGCAAGT
>CANSQX010000045.1 GCA_947649225.1 uncultured Flavonifractor sp. | reverse complement strand
CGGGGATGCGGATGGTGCGGGCCTGGTCGGCGATGGCCCGGGTGATGGCCTGGCGAATCCACCAAGTGGCATATGTGGAGAATTTATAACCCTTTGTATAGTCGAATTTTTCTACCGCCTTGATGAGGCCCAGGTTGCCCTCCTGGATCAGGTCCAGGAAGAGCATCCCCCGGCCCACGTACCGCTTGGCGATGGAGACCACCAGGCGGAGGTTGGCCTCGGCCAGGCGCTGCTTGGCGGCCTCGCCCTTCTTCATCAGCTTACGCAGGGCGGCCTCCTCCTCGGCTGGAACGGCGATCTCCTCGCCCCGGCTCCGGGCCAGCTCCAGCCCGGCGATCTGCTCCTTGGCCATGTCGCCGTTGCCCATATCCTGGGCCAGCTGGATCTCCTCCTCAGGGGTGAGGAGGTTGACCTTGCCGATCTCCTTGAGGTACATACGCACCGGGTCGTCGATGCCGAAGGAGTCCACCAGGGTGTTGGGGTCCACGATCTCCTCCTCGGGGATCTCCTCCAGCTCCTCCAGGGGGGGGACGGTATCGTCGGCCAGCTCGGGCAGGTAGTCCTCGCCCACCGTATCGATGCCCAGGTTCTCCAGGGTGTCATAGATCTTGTCCATCTGCTCGGAGCCCAGATCCATGTTCTCCAGCACGTCCATCAGCTCACTGGAGGAGAGGTTGCCCTTCTTCTTGCCCCGCTCGATGAGCTCGGCCAGCTTCTCGGCGCCCTGGACGCCCTCCACCACCTTCATGACCTCGACCTTACCGGCCTCCATCTTCTCCACATTGCTCAGGCTGGGCTTGTCCTTGTCCTTTGCTGGGCGCTCCTTGACCGGAGCAGGCTTGCTCCGGGCCTGGTCCTCCAAGGTCAGGGTCAGCTCCCGCCTGCCGGTCTGGGTCACTTTCTTTTCACTCATGCGGTTATCCTCCATAGCCTTTTGTTTCTCTGTATTTCTCCCGCGCCGCCAGCAGGGCGCCGGGGCTGTCCCCCTCGGCCCGTCTCAGGGCCTCGGTACGGATGGTCTCTATGTAATCGTGCAGGGCCTGCCCGCTGCGGGACAGGTCCTCCGGCTGATCCAGCACCAGAGCGGCCAGGCTCATCTCCTCGGGCTCCAGTGCGGAGGCCAGGGAGGCCAGCTGGGTGCTCAGCCCCGTCCGGCGGCGTTCCTGGAGCAGGCCGTAGATTTTCCCCAGCACCGGGGCGGAGAACTGTGTCGCCTCCAGCTCCCCGGTCTGAGCGAACAGGGCGGGGTCCAGCAGCAGCAACCGGATCACCCCCTCCTCAGCCCGGGCCGAGCGCATATTCTCATAGCGCAGTCCCCGGCTCTTGGGCTGGAGCTGAGCGGCCGGGGTCAGGTCCCGGCGCTCCTGTTTCTTTTTCTCCTGGCGCAGCCGCCGGGAGAGCTCCTTTTTGACCTCCAGAGCCATGGCCTCGGGGGCGACCCCCGCCTCGGCGGCCATACGGCCGCCGTAGATCTCCCGCTCCACCGCGCTGTGGAGGGAGGCCACCACCCCCACTGCCTCCCGGAGGAACTCCACCTTCTGAGCGTCGTCTGCCAGGTCGTACCTCTGCCGGACCTGCCGGAGCCGGTACTCAATGTGGTTTTCACTCTGGTCCAGCAGCCGGGCGAAGGCCTCCCGGCCATAGGACTTGATATACTCATCCGGGTCCTTGGCCCCCGCCATGCGCAGGACCTTGACCTTGAGTCCGGTCCGCTCCAGGATGGGGATGGCCCGCTGGGCGGCGGCTACCCCGGCCCCGTCCCCGTCGTAGGCGATGACCGCCTCCTTGGTGTACCGGGCCAGGAGCTGGGCGTGCTCGGCGGTGAGGGCGGTGCCCAGGGAGGCCACCGCGCAGTCGAACCCCGCCTGATGGAGAGAGATGGTGTCCATATAGCCCTCGGTGAGGATCATCCGCCCCAGCCGGGACTTTTTCGCGATGTTCAGGGCGAACAGGTTGCGGCTCTTGTTGTAGACGGAGGTATCGGGGGAGTTGAGGTACTTGGGGGTGCCGTCGTCCAGTACCCGGCCGCCGAAGCCGATCACGTCTCCCCGCACATCGATGATGGGGAACATCACCCGGTTGCGGAAGCGGTCGTAGATCCGGCCCTTTTTACTGTCCACCGCCAGTCCGGCGTCCAGCAGGTCCCGCTTGTCATAGCCCAGCTCCGCCATGGCGTTGATGAGGCTGTCCCAGCTGTCGGGCGCCATGCCCAGGCCGAACCGGGTGACGGTGCCCCGGGAGAGCTTTCTCTTTTCAAAGAGATAGGCCGCCCCCGCCGCCCCCTGGGGGGACTGGAGCTGCCGGTGGAAGTAGCGGGCAGCCTCCTTGTTCAGGGCCAGCAGCCGCTCCCGGCGGCGGCGATAGCCCTCGTTCTCCCCGGTCTCGGGCATGGCGAGCCCCGCCCTCTGGGCCAGCAGGCGCACCGCGTCGGGAAAGGGCAGGTTTTCGATCTCCATGATAAAGGAGATCACCCCGCCCCCCTTGCCGCAGCCGAAGCAGTGATAGATCTGCTTATCGGCGGACACCGAGAAGGAGGGGGTCTTTTCGCTGTGAAAGGGGCATAACCCCCACAGGTTGCCCCCCTTGCGGGTGAGGGTCACATAGGAGGAGACCACGTCGGAAATCTCATTCCGGGCCACCAGCTCGTCGATAAACTGCTCTGGTATAGCCACGCCGCTCCCCCCTTTTTCACACGTCTTCTGCTTATCTTTGCCCTGTTTTGACAGGAGTATACGAACTTTTCGTCCGAATTTGGCCGTTTTTCCCTATTTGACCGTCCAGGACATGGGGATAAAGGCCTCCCCGAACTTCTCCAGGGCATACTCGTCGGTCATTCCGGCGATGTAGTCGCAGACCGCCCGCTCGGCCCCCTCCTCCACGCGAATTTCCTGGAATTCCGGCGGCAGCTTGTCCGGGTCCCCCATATAATATTCAAAAAGGCGGCGCAGCATGTCCTGTGCCTTGCCCTCTTCCCCCTTGGCCACGGGATTTCGATAGACAAATTCAAACATAAAAGCCCGCAGGGCAGCCATGGCCTCCCCGCAGGAGTGGGACTGGACGACCTTGCCCGCCGCCCGGCTGGTCCGAATCACATCCACCGTCAGGGTATTGATGCGCTCAGTGTGGGTAAAGCCCAGCACCTGGGCGCACACCAGGGGGATATCCATAGGATAGATGATATGGCCCCGGATGGCGTCGTCAATGTCGTGGTTAATGTAGGCGATCTGGTCGGCCAGGCGGAGGATCCGGCCCTCCCAGGTCTCGGCCCGGTCGGGCCCGGTGTGGCACAGAATGCCCCGCCGGACTTCATAGGTCAGATTGAGGCCCTCGCCGTCCTTCTCCAGCCGGTCCACCACCCGCAGGGACTGCTCGTTGTGGGAGAAGCCGCCGGGCAAAAGCTCGTCCAACACCCGCTCGCCGGCGTGGCCGAAGGGGGTGTGGCCCAGGTCGTGGCCCAGGGCGGCCGCCTCGGTCAGGTCCTCGTTGAGCCGCAGCCCCCGGGCGATGGTCCGGGCGATGCGGGAGACCTCCAGGGTGTGGGTCATGCGGGTGCGGTAGTGGTCCCCCTCGGGCTGGAGAAAGACCTGGGTTTTGTGCTTGAGGCGGCGGAACGCCTTGGAGTGGACGATCCGGTCGGTGTCCCGCTGGAAGCAGGTGCGGATGGGGCAGGGCTCCACGGGGAGCCGCCGTCCCTGGGACTGGGCGGACAGACAGGACTGGGGGGCCAGGGTGCTGGCCTCCAGCGCCTCGCTCTCCTCTCGCACGGTCATGGGGCAGGCCTCCTTTGCTGTGCGGTTACGCTCTATAGCGTTATACGACGCCGGAGGCGAAAATCCTCTTTTTTCGGAAAAATTTTTTGGAATTTTTTCAAACAGGACCAGCCAGACCATGGAGGGTGTCCTCCTGCGGACGGGAAACGCTGCCGTCCGTTTGTGAAGACACCCTCCATGGCTCAGCGGGGGACGGGCCGGAAGGACTCCCCCACGGTCCGGGGGGCCAGCTGCCCGGCGGTGATCTCGGTAATGCGGGCGGCGAAGGGCTCCGCCCCCGCCTCTGGGAGCAGGGCGCAAATCAGGACCTGCGCGCCGTAGTCCACCTGGCCCAGTACGCCGCCTGCGTGCTCGATCTCCAGCTTGACCCGCTCGAAAAGGGGGTAGGGGCAGGGGATCTCCACCTCGATCCAGCGGCGGACCACCGAGATCCCGGCGGCGTCCAGGGCGTCCTTGGCGCTCTGGGTGTAGGCCCGCACCAGGCCGCCGGCGCCCAGCAGGACGCCGCCGAAGTAGCGGGTGACCACACAGCACACATCCTCCACCGCCTCCCGCTGGAAGACGTTGAGCATGGGCTGGCCCGCCGTGCCCTGGGGCTCCCCGTCGTCGGAGTAGCGCTCGGGGCCCCCCCGGATCCGGTAGCACCAGCAGTTGTGCCGGGCGTCATAGCGGCGCTTTTTGGTCTCCTCAATGCGGGCGCGGGCCTCCTCCTCGCCCGAGACCGGCCACACCCGGCCGATGAAGCGGGACCGCTTCTCGGTCAGCTCGCACTCTGCGGCGTGGGTTGGGATGTAATACTCCATCGGTTGCCTCCTTACTGCCGGCGGGCAGGGCGGACTTCCCTATTGGAGCGCCTGCCACTCCGCCCGGGTGATGGCCAGATAATGGGCCTCCCACTCCGTCCCCAGCTGGGGGACCTCCTCCATCCGGGAAAAACGGGGGGTCATGCCGCATTTTTCCATCACCCGGCGGGATTTCACGTTGTCCCTATAATAGGCCGCCCACAGGGCGGTATAGCCCTGGGACGCAAAGCCATAGCGGAGGATCTCGGCCACGGCCTCGGGGATCAGGCCCTGGCCCCAGAGGTCCCGGGCCAGGGAATAGCCGATCTCCTCGCTGGGCAGGCCCAGGCTGGGCTCGTGCTTGCCCACGAACCCGGCGGAGCCCACCAGGCGGCCGCTCTCCTTCAGCACCACCGCCAGGGCCCCGGAGGGCCGGAAGATGGTGCGGATGACCTCCAGGCTCTCCTCCGGGCTTTTATGGGGGTTCCAGCCTGCGGGCGGGCCTACCTCCGGATGGCTGGCGTAGGCGTACACCGCCTCCGCGTCCGCCTCGGTAAAGGGCCGCAGCAGCAGGCGTCTGGTTGTCAGGAGCTCCACAAAAACGCCTCCACCCGGCCTAAAATTTTGGGGGTGCAGACGGCGGTGACCTCCACCGTCTCGCCGTAGTCCACCGCCTCTACCTTGGCCTCCCGGTAGAGCATGTCCACCAGGCCGCCCCGGTCGTAGGGGATATGGAGCGTGACCCGGCGGGCCCCCTGGTCCAGCTGCTTCCCCACTGCGGCCAGGAGCTGATCCAGCCCCCGGCCGGTTTTGGCCGACACCGATACGATGCCCGCCCCGTGGGGCATGATGTCGCCGGTATAGAGGTCGGATTTGTTGAATACGTCGATGCGGGGGGTCTGGCTGGCCCCCAGCTCGGCGATCAGCCCCTCCACCACGGCGGCCTGATCCCGCCACTCCGGGTTGGAGGCGTCAATCACATGGAGGATCAGGTCGGCGAAGGCCAGCTCCTCCAGGGTGGCCTTGAAGGCCTCCACCAGGTGGTGGGGCAGCTTGCGGATAAAGCCCACCGTGTCCGAAATCAGGACGGTGCAGGTGTCCGAGATCACCAGGGAACGGGTGGTGGTATCCAGGGTGTCGAAGAGCCGGTTGTTGGCGGGGATGCCCGCCCCGGTCAGGGCGTTGAGGAGGGTGGACTTGCCCGCGTTGGTATAGCCCACGATGGCGGCCACAGGCACCTCGTTCTTCTCCCGGCGCTGGCGCTGGGTGGCCCGCACCCGGCGGACCTGCTCCAGCTCCTCCTCCAGCTTGGCGATCTTCCGGCGGATATGGCGGCGGTCGGTCTCCAGCTGGGTCTCGCCGGGGCCCCGGGTGCCGATGGGGGACTTACCCCCCGAGGCGGTCTGGCGCACCAGGTGGCCCCACATGCCGGTGAGCCTGGGGAGCAGATATTTATATTGAGCCAGCTCCACCTGGAGACGGCCCTCCCGGGTCCGGGCCCGCTGGGCGAAGATGTCCAGAATCAGAGCCGAACGGTCCAGCACCGCCAGCCCCAGATCCTCGGACAGGGCCCGCTGCTGGGAGGGGCTCAGGGCGTTGTCAAAGACCACCATACCGGCGTCCTGGGCCTCGGCCAGCGCCTTGACCTCGGCCACCTTACCCTCGCCAATGAAGGTCCGGGGGTCGGGGCTGTCCTTCTGCTGGAGCACCACCCCCGCGCAGACGCCCCCCGCCGTCTCCAGCAGGGCGGAGAGCTCCTCCAGGGAGCTGTCGGTGGCGCAGTCCTCCCGGGGGAGGCTGTGGGCGCTCAGGCCCACCAGCACCGCCCGGTTGACGGTTTCTTCCGTGTGTTCTGTCATAGTACCTCCTGGGGCGGCCGGCCGCCCCTAGAGGGTGTCTTCAAACATCCAAGACAGTATTCTGCCGGTTTGAAGACACCCTCTAGTTCTCTGATTGGTATGCCTCGCTGATGGCGCCGATATACATGCGGTGATAGTCCCGGCCGGGGTAGTGGGCCTCGATCCCGCTGTCCAGGAAGTGGGAGGGGTCCAGGTCCTGCCAATAGAGCTTTTTGCAGACCAGCACCAGCCGGGCCTCGGCGAAGAAGGGCGCCCCGTCCGCGCCGGTCTGGACCGTCAGGCCGCAGGCCTTGACCTTGTCCACGTCCCGGCCGCTCTTGCTCCCGCAGAGGTTCAGCTGGGGCCGGAAGGATTCGTCGAAAAAGGAGAGGGTAAAAGCGGGCGACCGCTCCACGAACTCATAGGTATAGCGCTGGGGCCGGATATAAGCGGTGGCCACCGGGCGGCCCCACAGCACCCCCAGGCCGCCCCAGCTGGCGGTCATCGTGTTGCAGCGCTCCGCGTTGCCGGCGGTGATTAACATCCACTGGTCGCCGATGAGGGAGAAGACGTTGTCCAGGATGGTTTTGGGGTCAATCTGATGCAGCATGGCCGGATTCCTCCTTCGATTCAGTCTCTATAGTCTATGCCAGGACCGGGAAAAAAGAAACCCGCACCGGAACCGGTGCGGGTCTTTTACACGATGAACAGACTTACTTCTGGTCCAAGCCGAACTTCTTGTTGAAGCGGCTGACACGTCCGCCAGTATCCACCATCTTCTGCTTGCCGGTGAAGAAGGGGTGACACTTGGAGCAGACTTCCACGCGAATGTCCTTCTTGGTAGACCCGGTTTCGATCACATTCCCACAGGCGCATTTGATGGTGGTCTGTTCATAGTTGGGATGAATGCCTTCCTTCATGTGTGTTCACCTCTTTCTTCTTGGGAATTTACCTGTAAACGCGACTACTATAATACCACGCTTCCCGGAAAAATGCAACGGTATTTTTCACGGTTTTACAAATATTTTTTCCGGCCGGGCTGGGCGTTACGCCGCCTCGCCGTCATTCATCAGCTTCGCCCGGTCCAGCAGGTAAAACACCAGGCTGAGGACCACGGCCACCACGGCGGCCAGGGTCATGCCGGAGATGGCGATGCTGCCCAGCTTCAGGGTCAGGCCGGACAGGCCGGCCACGAAGACCACCGAGGTGGTGATCAGGTTGCGGTTTTTGGCGTAATCCACCCGCTTGTCCACCAGGATCCGCAGGCCGGAGGTGCCGATCATGCCGTAGAGCAGGAAGGTGATGCCGCCGATCACGTCCCCGGGGATGGTGGCGATGAAGGCGGACAGGGGGCCGAAGAAAGCCATAATCACGGAGATCACCGCCGCCCCGGCGATCACCTGGACCGAGTACACCCCAGTCACTGCCATGACGCCGATGTTCTCGCCGTAGGTGGTGGTAGGCACCGAGCCCACCAGCCCGGAGAGGGCGGAGGACAGGTTGTCCCCCAGCAGAGAGCGGTGGAGGCCGGGGTCCCGGAGGAGGTCCCGGTCCACGATCTTGCTGGTCACCACCTGGTGGCCGATGTGCTCGGCGGTGATCACCAGCAGCACGGGAATCATGGTCAGAATGGCGTTGGCGTTGAATTTGGCCAGGTGGAAGTGGGGGACGGTGAACCACTGGACGCCGGCCAGGCCGGTAAAAGCGCTGCCCAGGCCGATCTCCTGGAGGGGCGCGGGGTCCACCACGCCGAACGCAAGGGCGGCGAGGTAGCCGCAGATCATGGCGATGAGCAGGGGGATCACCGAGAAAAACTTCCGGAAGAGGACAGAGCCGAAGACCGCCACCCCCAGGGTGATGCAGAATACGGCGATGTCTCCGCCGGTCATGGTGGGGCTGATCATCAGGCCGCCCTCCGGGTTAACGGTCATGAGGTTGGCCCCGATGGCGCCCCCCTTGACCGTGTTGGCCGCCAGCTCCAGGCCGATGAGGGCCACCACCGGGCCCATGGCTGCCGGGGGGAGCACCACGTCGATCCAGTTGGTGCCAAATTTCCACACCACCGCCGCCAGTACGCAGCCCAGCAGGCCCACCACCACAAAGCCGCCCTGGGCGTACTCAAAGCCCAGCTCGGCGATGATCACCCCCGCCGGGGCCAGAAAGGCGAAGCTGGAGCCCAGATAGGCCGGTGCCTTACCTTTGGTGAGAAAAATAAAGAGGAGGGTACCCACGCCGTTCATAAAGAGCACAATGCCCGAGTGAATCCCGAAGAGGATGGGGACCAGCACCGACGCGCCGAACATGGCGAACACGTGCTGGATGGAGAGGGGGATCAGCTGGGGGATGG
The DNA here is from genome assembly GCA_947649225.1 of uncultured Flavonifractor sp. Lineage (GTDB taxonomy): Bacteria > Bacillota > Clostridia > Oscillospirales > Oscillospiraceae > HGM12998. Next base: position 12,052 of record CANSQX010000045.1, on the reverse strand, counting down.
GAACCCGCTCGTCTACCTGGATATACCGCTTTCCTGCCATTGCCGCACACACCTTTCATCCGTTCAGTCGCTATTAGTATAGCACAGAGCGGGAAGGCGCGTCCAGTCCCAGGTTCCAGGGACATCGGAACGGGCCGGACTGCCCCGAGCCCGGCCCATTTTCCGATGCCGTTTTGTTATTTCCGAACTGGATAATCCAATATAAAATCATCTCACTCCGGCAGACCGTATATAGCCCGCGCGCCGGAGGCGTCCTCCGCCGGGTTTTCAGGCTCAATGGCGATGGGATCGCGGCCGGTACCATCCGGCACACCGCCGGGCTGGGCGGGCTGCACCACGGGCTGCACGGTATCTGCCGCCAGATCGGCGGTCCGGCCCACCCGGACCAGAATGGCGTCATCCTCCGGGTCCAGCGCGGCCAGCCGGGCCAGGGCCTCGTCGGTCACACCGGTCAGGGTCAGCTCCAGGCAGTTGGCGTCCTCCAGAATCCCGCACCCGGCGAAGAGCCCCAGCTCCCACATGCTGTCCACGGCCTGCCGCTGCAGGTCCCGCAGGTGGGACAGGGAATATTTGGCGCTGCCAAAGGAGATGGGACCGCCGTCCGTCCACGCCAGCACCTGGAGCTCCAGCGTCTTGTCCCCCGGGTCCTGATCCTCTACCAGGAGGACCACCAGCCCCTGGCCCCCTTCGTTGTCGAGATAGGCCCCGCCGTACCAGTCCGGATAGTTGTCCGCGCCGTACTCCGCCGCAAAGTGCGCCATCAGGCGCTGATAGGCGTCCAGCGCCTCCTCCTGGGCCGGGAGATCCAGGACAGGCGCGTCCTGGTCCCCGGTGTTGACGGACGGACCGGCTCCGGCGCTCTCCGGCCGGTCCGCGCCGCCCATGTCCCAGGAGCCGGCGGTATCTGCTGTGGACAGCCCGCCGTCCCTCACATAGCTGTGTAGCGGGGGGGCGGGGTGGAGCACGCCGTTCAGGGGGACGGCGGCCATCGCCAGCACGGCGCAGGCGGCGGCCGCACAGGCCCAGAGGGGGCGGGTCCTCCTGGGGGGCGTGCGCTGGGCCAGCCGCCGGGCGAGGGCGGCGCGGGCCGCCGGGCTGGGGGTCAGCTGCCGCTGCATGGCGTCAAACAGGGCTCGATTGTGCTCATTCATCGAAATAGGCTCCTTTCAGCACTTGCCGGAGCTGCTCCCGTCCCCGGGACAGGCGCATCCGCACAGCGCCGGGCCGGATGGACAGCACTTTGGCGATCTCCGGGGTGGACAGCTCCTGGAAGTAGAACAGGTACAGGGGGAGACGGTAGTCCTCCGCCAGCCCGGAGAGGGCCTGCCAGACCCGGCTCTCCTCTGGCTCCTGGAAGGGAACCGGGATCTCCTCCCCCTCGTCCAGAGGCACCGTCTTCCGCCGCCAGGAGGAGGCTGTCACTCTCCGGCACAGATTCACGGTGGTGCGGAGGAGCCAGGCCTTACGGTGCTCCTCCGAGCGGAATTCCTTTCTGCACTGGCAGTAGGCCAGGAAGACCTCCTGAAAAACGTCGTCCGCATCGCTGGGAGATCCCGTTTTGGCCAGGGCCAGGCCATAGACCATCGTCTGATAGCGGTTAAGGATCGCCTCGATCTCGCCGCCCGCGCGCAGCGGCTGAGTGCTCATAGGCAAGACCTCCTTTCACCTGTTACTCCAAGCAGAGCCCCCGATTGTCACAGGATCCGCAAAAAAAGTGGAACCATTCTGCACGGAAGCAAGCAAGTCCCCCCGTGCAGACGTTTGCACGGGGGGACCTGTTCCGTCATACTGTGCGCCGCTACGCCGCAGGAACGTAGGGCTCGCTGCCGTCCGGGCCGGCATCGCTGGGGAGGATCGGCTCCCCGGTGGGGTCGCCGCTGGGTTCCGGGTCAGGGATCGGGGTGGAAACCGGCACATCGGGGGGAGCGGGCGTAGGAACCGGCACGTCGGGCGGCGTGGGCACGGGATCCGGAGTAGGCGTGGGGACGGGCTCCGGGGGCTCCGGCACTCCGGGCGTGACGATGGGTGCGGGAGGGCCCGGCGGCTCAGGCGTGGCAGTGGGATCTGAGGGCTCTACCGGGTCCACCACCGGGGGCACCGGCCAGGTCTCCGGGTTGGCCGGGTCGAAGTCAGGATAGAGCTCCGCTGGGGGCCAGGTGGCGGGGTCGGCCGGGTTGAAGGTACTGGGATCGTACTCCGGCGGCAGAGTGATCTCCTCGGTGTGGACATCACAAGGGCCCAGCGCATCCCAAGTACTCTTCAGATAGGCCGAATCCCGGGCCGACTTGCCGATATCGGGCCGATCCAGATTGAGCAGGGAGATGGTCTCCACCGTGGCCGCCACCTCGCCGATGGGCTCCTTGGGGCAGAACTCGCCCGCCTGGCGGAACAGTCCGCTCTCTGTCCCGTCGGATTTCAGGATGGGACAGGCGGTGCAGACCTCCACGTCCTCGTGGACATCACACTCTGCGGCGGGCCCGTCGCCGGAGAAGAAGTAGCCCGTCGCCACCCGGCTGCCCCGGGGATCGTGGGAGCAGGCCTCAGTGGGCTTCATGCCGCTGTCCATACAGTAGGAGGCAGAGACCAGCCCGGAGGGCTGAGGGAAATCCCGGTTCTCCAGCCCCTCGTGGATGGGCTGCATCACCAGCTTCCACATATCGGCCGCCGGATTGCTGTAGCCGCCGTGGTAGACAATCCGCTCCGGCTTCCGGTAGCCTGTCCAGACGGCGGTGGTATAATAGGTGGAATAGCCCACGAACCAGCGGTCGTTATTGGAGTCCGTGGAGCCGGTCTTGCCTGCGGCGTAGAAGGACAGCCCCCCGTTGTTGAGCAGGGTCCGGCCGGTGCCGCTGCCGGAGATCACGTCCCGCAGCATACTGGTCATATACCAGGCGGTGGTCTCCTTGAGGACCCGCTCCCTGTCCCGCTGAGTGTTGTCCAGGATCACGGTGCCGTCGTCATAGGTCACCCGGGTGTAGGTCCGGGGGGCCACATACTCGCCCCCGCGGGGGAAGACCGAGTAGGCCGCCGCCATCTCCAGCACCGAGACGCCGTCGGTGAGGCCGCCCACCGAGAGGGGGGCCTCGTCCATGTCGGTGACCCACCGGCCCCAGCTCTCCCGGCCGGACTCCAGGCTGGTGAAGTGGAAGCGGTCCTCCATGAATTCAAAGGAGGCCTCGGGGGTCACCTGTTGAAGCACCCGCACCGAGGTGGGGTTGGAGGAGACCTTCACCGCATCGTGTACGGTCATCTGGCCGTAGTAATAGCCGTAGGAGTTAGAGGGCCAGGCCCGGCTGCCGTTCAGCCGGACCGGCGAGTCGTCCACCACCGAGTTGGGGGTAATGAGGCCGTACTCCAGGGCGGGCGCGTAGACCGACAGGGGCTTGATGGAGGAGCCGGGCTGGCGGACGGTGTCGCTGGCATAGTTCCACAGGCGGTTGCCCGTCTTCTCCCCCATGGCCCCCGCCAGAGCCACCACGTTGCCGTCCGGGTCGATGACCACTACTGCCGACTCGATCTGCTGGCCGGCGGCCGAAATCAGCGGGAGGTTGTCCCGGTTTTCATAGACTCCCTCCACGATGGCCTGGATCTCCGGGTCCACGCAGGCGTAGATCTTCACACCGCCCCGGTAGATCAGGTCCTTAGCCGCCATTTCTGACAGGCCGTTGCGCTCCACCAGGTCGCGGACCACGTCGGTGATCACCTGCTCCTCGTACCAGGAGAAGATGGTCTCGGGCCGTTCCTCGTCCTGGCCCCGGGCAAAGACCAGGGGCTGGGCAATGGCCGCGTCCCGCTCAGCCTCCGAAATGATGCCGTCCCGGCACATCTCTCTTAAAATGAGCTCCTGGCGCTCCTTATTGTATTTGCCCTCGTAGCGGTAGGGGCTGTAGACCGAGGGGTTGTTGGTGATGGCGATGAGACTGGCGCACTCGGCCAGAGAGAGCTCGGACAGCTCCTTGTCGAAGTAGGTCCGGGCCGCCGTGGCCACCCCGTAGCAGCCCTCACCCAGGTAGATCTTGTTGAGGTACATCTCCATAATGTAGGACTTTTCATAGCTGCGCTCAAAGTCCAGGGCGGTGAAGATCTCCAGCACCTTCCGCTTGACCGTCACGTCGTCGTACTGGGTCAGGTTTTTGATCAGCTGCTGGGTGATGGTGGAGCCGCCCTGGATGTCCCGCCCGGTAAACATGCACAGCACGCCATAGGCGGTACGCTTCCAGTTCACTCCCTGATGGGTCCAAAACTGCTTATCCTCAATGGCGATGGTGGCGTTGACCAGATCCTCCGGGATCTCATCATAGGACACCCAGACCCGGTTTTCCACCCCGTGGAGCGCCACCAGCTCCACATCCTGGCCAGTGTCCTTGTCGGTGTAGTAGATGGCGCTGGTCAAGTCGGTGGAGTACTGGCCCACATCCAGGTGGGCCTGGGGAATGATCACGTTTTTGATATAGAGGGTGGCGAAGCAGGCCAGGATGGCGCAGGTGAGCGCTCCCACCAGCAGGACGGTGCCGATCACCTTGAAGATGGTCCCGATGACCCGCAGCGGGGTGATGCGAGGGCGCTTTTTTTCGCTTCTCTCGTTGGAATTTGCCAAATTGACACCTCCGTGGGCCGGAGCAGAACGGCGGGCCGTCCTGTCCGGTTCAGGCTGTACATCTGCCAAAAAACTGGATTTCACTCTGCTATTATAGCATGATTTCGCCGGATGTCCACCCCAAAAATTTACAGAGCCCCTGTCGAAATCCTTCTGCCGAAAAATTTGGCACGTCCCCGTATTGCTTTTTTTTCGGTTTCGGGTTACAATAGGGGAGACAAAGCGGAAAGGTGTGACGGCTATGAGCGAGGCCTTTGGCCCAGATTTTATTACCATTACCGATGAGGACGGCGCCGAGTTCGAGCTGGAGCACCTGGACACCCTGGAGTACAACGGTCAGGTCTACATGGCCTTTTTCCCCGCCCTGGAGGGGGAGGAGGACGGCCCCGTGGAGGACGTGGACCTGGATGAGGAGTACGGCCTCATCATCCTGAAGGTGGTCCATGTGGACGGTGAGGACCAGCTCTCCACCCTGGACAGCGAGGAGGAGCTGGAGCTGGTCTACCAGAAGTTCATGGATGAGCTCTTCGCCGAGGACGAGGAGTAGTCCCTCTGTTAAACGAGTACCCTGCCCTTCCCTGTGAGAGATGCCTTGTTAAAACCCACATCTCTGAAACGGGACGCCCCCTCATGCCGTGGATTGCAGGCCTCCCGGCCCCCTTTGGGGGACGCTGGAAGTTGGAAGCAGAGAAGCGGCGTGGAGGCGACCCACCTGCCATTCTTGTGCAGGTTTTTAACCGGGCCCCACGTCTGGGGCGGGGGCTTTCTGTAAGGCGGTTCGCTTTGCAGACGTGCAGGCTGGCGTTTTCGCCAGCCTGCTTTGCTTTTCGGACGCAGCAGGCCCCCTGTACGCCAGCCTGTACAGGGGGCCCGGTCTATTTTTATGGAGCGGCGGAGGCGTTCCGACCGGATGCGGGCAGCCGCCAGCGCTCGCGGCCCTCCTCCAGGTAGAAGGCGTGGGAGACGGCGGCCTCCAGGATATCCCCATAGGCCCAGTGGTCCTCCGGCACGTCGGAGAAGGGGGCGGGGACCCGGGCTGTCTCGTCCATGCTCCGTCCCAGGGCGGCGTTGAGGAGCTTGACGGCCTCGCCGCGTGTGACCGGGCGCTGGGGCTGAAAGGTGCCGTCGGCATAGCCGTCCACCCAGCCCTCCGCCTGCGCATAGGCGATGGCGCCCGCCGCCCAGTGGCCGGACGGTACATCGGGAAAGGGGGCGGCGGTGGTCTCCCCGGCGGGCGGCCCGTAGGCGGCCAGGAGCTTGACCAGCTCGGCCCGGCTCACCGGATCGCCGGGGCGGAAGGTGCCGTCGGGATAGCCGTTTGCCACGCCATAGGTCCAGGCAAAGTCCACTCCCTCTGCATACCAGTCCCCGGCGGCTACGTCGGCGAAGGGGGCGCGGCGGAGACCGGCAAGGGGCTCCCCCTCCCCGTCCACGCTGAGGCGGGCCAGCAGCGTGACCGCCTCGGCCCGGCTCAGAACGGCGTCCGGACGGAATTTGCCGTCCTGGCCCTCCACATAGGCGGTATGCTCCGCCCGGTTCAAAAAGGGACGGGACGGAGGAGCAGGACGGGACGGGGCGTAGACCCGCTGGTAGAGGGCCCGCAGGGCGGGCTCTCCGGCGATCAGCCGGTAGCGGAAGTGGACCTCCCCCGCCACCTGGGGCAGGGTGTCGTTCAGGGCCAGCTGGGCCTCGATGGCCTGGGTGCCGTGCCAGGGGGAGGCGGGATCGCTGTTGCCCGCCTGGTAGTCCGCCATACCGATATAGAGCCGGACCCCCGTGCCCTCCACCGTATCCGCCCACCAGCGGGCAATGGCGGCGTAGTCCATGGATTTGTGGCCGATGTACCAGTAGATCTGGGGGCAGATGTAGTCGATCCACCCCTCCTGCACCCATTTGCGGCTGTCGGCATAGGCGGCGTAGTAGCTCTCATAGCCGCCGGTGGTGTCGGATCCGCCGGGGAGGCTGCTCCGGTCGGCCCAGACCCCCGAGGGGCTGATGCCGTAGGAAATCGCCGGATCCAGAGCGTGGACCCGCTCTCCCAGAGCTTTGACCAGGCGGTTCACGTTGTCCCGCCGCCAGTCGCCCAAGCTGGAGAAGCCCTGGCCGTACCGGGCGTAGGTCTCTCCGTCGTCAAAGCCGGAGCCCGGGTAAAAATAGTCGTCCAGGTGGATGCCGTCGATGTCGTAGTTCCGGACCAACTCCTCGGCGCCCTGCAAAATCAGCGCCTGCACCTCGGGCAGGCCGGGGTCAAAGTAGAGGTTGTCCTCGTACTCCACCACCCACTCCGGATGGAGCACCGCCGGGTGATGGGCAGCCAGCTCCGCCTGATCCGCGGCCCCCGCCTTGGTGATGCGGAAGGGGTTGATCCAGGCGTGAAGCTCCAGCCCCAGCGCGTGGGCCCGCTCCACCCAGTAGGCCAGGGGGTCGAAACCGTCCCGGGGGGCACTCCCCTGGCGGCCGGTCAGGTAGCGGCTCCAGGGGAAGATCTCAGAGGGGTAGAAAGCGTCTGCGCAGGGCCGTACCTGGAGGATCACCGCGTTCATCCCCATGTCCGCGCAGTCCTGAAGAATGGCGTCCGCCTCCTGCCGGAGGATCTGAGGGTCGGCAGTGGCCTCCGAGGGGTAGTCCAGCCGGTAGACCGTGGCCACCCAGACCGCACGGAACTCCTCCTGTATCCCGGCCGCCGCAGGCCGGGCCGCGTCCGGCGGCTCCGCAGCCGTCCCCGGCGGCATCGGAGTCCCGGTCAGCGCCAGCACGCCCATCAGCAGCAGCGCCACAATCCGCTCTATCACACCCATTGAGCTCTCCTCCTTTTCCACATGCCAGCCAATGCAGGGGCTCCCCTGTGGGCCATACCGGCCGGCTCTCCCTGTATTTATAGAAGATCATAATGGATTTTGTCGCTTTTTGCAAGGGCCGAGCCCTTCTTTTTTCTGGAATGGAGAAAAACCGCAGTGGACCATTGACGGAAGAAAAAAAGTGTGGTATGATAAATAACCGAAAACCTGCTGATGTGGCTCAATGGCAGAGCATCTCACTCGTAATGAGAAGGTTGTGGGTTCGATTCCCACCATCAGCTCCAATAAGTCCCGAATATCGACTGATATTCGGGACTTATTGTATTTTTTCGCTTGTTTTTATTTGCCCTCCCGTGTCGCTTTGGGACTGAAGAGCGGCTGTTGTGTTTCACCTATTTCGCATGGAATCTGCCAAGGCCCACAACCTGACCCACATGGGAAAATATCCGGAAACGTTTTTCATCGGAGAGGACATCGGGGAGGTTTTCAAAGACGGGATACCCCTGATGCACGAGTTGGAGCACCAACTCCAGACTTTTGGAAGCCACCTTCAGCCCTACGCGAAAGACAATCCGATTGATGGGGATTTATTTTTTGAGCCGGAAGTGCAGTCGGTCAACTGTGCTGTGTGTTTTGCGTTTCATGTTACAGGATTAGGTACAGGAGTCATGACAAAGCGGTACATCTTTTCTTCTCTGCATGATTTCCTCTTTGTGGAGTTGGGCAAGGCGATCCTTTGCGGCAACGCGCCCCGGCAGTGCCGTCTGTGCGGACGCTGGTTTCTCCATGAGCAGGGAGACCGGGCAATGTACTGCGAGCGCATCGCGCCCGGCGAGGAGAGCAAGACCTGCCGGGAGGCAGGGGCGCGGGCAGTCTTTGAGAAGAAGATCCAGGACGAGGACACCTGGAAAATTTATAAGCGGGCGTACAAAAAATACTACGCCCGCTACATGAAGGGGAATATGAGCGAGGCAGATTTTAAGGCCTGGGCAGCGCAGGCAGCAGCAGATAGAGATGCTGCGATTGAGCAGATAAGGCCAGAGATCGACGCAGTGCTGAAAGCACAGATCATCGAACAACTGCGGGAAGAACTGAACCGCCAGTGAGCGCGGCCCTATCCTTGGGAGACACTGGTGCAGCAGAACACGAACTAAGGAGGAAGCGATATGTCTATTCTTGGCACAATCATCGTCCCCCATCCGCCGCTGATCATCCCCACGGTGGGGTGTGGACGGGAGCAGGAGGTCCAGGCCACCATTGACGCCTACCGGACCGCCGCAAAGCAGGTGGCGGCCTGGGAGCCGGAGGTGCTCATTATCACCTCCCCCCACCAAATCATGTACGCTGACTATTTCCATATCTCCCCGGGCCAAGGCGCCACCGGAGATATGGCCGCCTTTGGCGCGGCCCAGACAAAGCTGGTCGTGGAATATGACAGCCCGCTGCGGGACGAGATCATCCGCCGTGGGGAGGCCGCCGGACTTCAGACCGGGACATTCGGTCAGCGGGACCCGTCTCTGGACCACGGCACTTTCGTTCCTCTGTACTTTTTACAGGAGGCCGGGGTGGACTGTCCCATCCTGCGCATCGGCTTATCCGGATTCTCTCCGCTGGATCACTACCGGCTGGGGCAGTGCATCGCTCAGGCGGTGGACGCGCAGGGCCGCAGAGCGGTGTTTGTCGCCAGCGGCGACCTGTCCCACAAGCTGAGGGACGACGGTCCCTACGGCTACGCCCCGGAGGGGCCTGTATTTGACCGCCGGGTGACCCAGGCTATGGCAGAGGGGGACTTCCTGCGCTTTTTGACCATGGACCCGGCCCTCTGTGAGCAGGCGGCGGAGTGCGGTCTGCGCTCCTTCCAGATCATGGCCGGTGCGCTGGACGGAATGGCGGTGGAGGCGAAGCTCCTCAGCTACGAGGATGTCACAGGCGTGGGCTATGGGATAGCAACTTTTACTGTCACCGGCCCGGACGGGGCGCGCCGCTTCGGGGCGCAGTGTGAGGCAGCTGAGCGCACCCGGCTGGCAGAGAAAAAGGTCTCTGAGGACCCCTGGGTCAAGCTGGCCCGGTTGTCCTTAGAGACCTTTGTGAAAACAAAAAAGCAGTTGGAGCAGCTGCCGGACGGCCTGCCCGCTGAGATGACCGGGCAGGCCGCCGGGGCTTTTGTCTCCCTCCACGCCCACGGCCAGCTCAGGGGCTGCATCGGGACCACCGGGCCGACTACGGAAAGTTTGGCCTGGGAGATCGTGCAGAACGCCGTCTCCGCCTGCTCCCGAGACCCCCGTTTCCCGCCGGTGACCGTATCGGAGCTGGACAGCCTGGAGTACAGCGTGGATGTGCTGGGCCGGCCGGAGCCAATCTGTTCTCCGGCAGAATTGGACGTGAAAAAGTACGGCGTGATCGTCTCCTGCGGCAGTCGGCGTGGTCTGCTGCTGCCTGATCTGGATGGTATAGATACGGTGGAGCGGCAGATCGACATCGCCCGGCAGAAAGGCGGTATTGGTTCCCGGGAGAAGTATACCCTGGAGCGGTTTGAGGTGGTGCGGCATTTATGATCTGCGGGCTGTGTTTTCACCACTGCGACCTGTCCGAGGGGCAGACCGGCTTCTGCCGGGCCAGAGCCTGCCGGGATGGCAAAATCGTCTCGCTGAACTACGGAAAGCTGACCAGTCTGGCCCTGGACCCCATTGAGAAAAAGCCGCTGCGGCGGTTCCACCCCGGCAGTATGATCTTGTCCGTGGGCAGTTTCGGATGCAACTTGCGCTGTCCCTTTTGTCAGAATCACGAGATATCCATGTGCGGGGACGGGGAGCTTGAGATTGCAGAGCCGTCTCCGAAGGCGCTGGCCGGAAAGGCGCTGGAGCTGCGGCCGTCCGGCAATATCGGGGTGGCCTACACCTACAACGAGCCGTTAGTGGGCTATGAGTATGTCCGGGACTGCGCCGCCCTGGTTCATGAGCGAGGCATGGTCAATGTGCTGGTCACCAACGGTACCATTGAGGGGACCCCTTGGCGGAAACTGCTTCCACTGATTGATGCCGCCAACATCGACCTGAAGGGATTTACCCCTGAGTGGTATCGGAGATTGGGCGGCGATCTGGAGACCGTGAAACGCTCTATCGTCCTGGCGGCGGAGCGGTGCCATGTGGAGGTGACCACCCTCCTGGTTCCCGGCGAGAACGACAGTGAGGAGGAGATACGAAGCCTGGCCCAGTGGCTGGCGTCGGTGAACCGGAACATCCCGCTGCATCTTTCTCGCTTTTTCCCACGGTATCGGATGACGGACAAGCCGCCCACGCCGGTGGAGCGGGTGTACCGGCTGGCCGGTGTGGCGAGGGAGTATTTACGATATATCTATACAGGGAATTGCTGAGGATTGAATTTTCGTTTTCGTTATTTTTGAGATACAATGTATAATAGGATGATTTCACCGAAATTGGGGGCTTCACTATGGCGAAAGAGACTTCGACCGCAGAGATCGGATTCGAGAAGCAGATTTGGGACGCCGCCTGTGTGCTGCGGGGGAACATGGACGCCTCCGAATACAAGACGGTAGTCCTGGGGCTGATTTTTCTAAAGTACATTTCAGACCGCTTTGAGGAGAAGCACTGGGCCTTGCTGGAGGAGGGCGAGGGCTTTGAGGAGGATGTGGACGAGTACGCCTCCGAGGGCATCTTTTTCGTCCCGGCCAACGCCCGATGGAGCGTCATTGCCAAGGCGGCCCACACCCAGTCCATCGGAATCGCCATTGACGACGCTATGCGGAGCATCGAGAAGGAGAACCCGCGGCTGAAGGACATTCTCCCGAAAAACTTCGCCCGGCCCGAGCTGGACAAGCGGCGGCTGGGGGATGTGGTGGACCTGTTTACCAACATCCAGATGATCGAGCACGGCAGCGAGAAGGACATTCTAGGCCGGACCTATGAATACTGCCTGTCCAAGTTTGCCGAGCAGGAGGGCAAGCTGGCCGGTGAGTTCTACACGCCGTCCTGCGTGGTGCGCACGCTGGTGGCGGTGCTCCAGCCCTACCACGGCCGGGTCTACGACCCATGCTGCGGCAGCGGCGGGATGTTCGTACAGTCGGCTAAGTTCGTGGAGAGCCACGCCGGGAACATTAACGATATCTCCGTCTACGGCCAGGACTCCAACCCCACCACCTGGAAAATGGCCCAGATGAATCTGGCCATCCGGGGCATCGACGCCGACCTGGGCCGCTTCAACGCCGACACCTTCTTCAACGACTGCCACCCCACCCTGCGGGCCAATTTCGTCATGGCCAATCCCCCCTTCAACCTCTCCAACTGGGGGGCGGACAAGCTGGGGGACGACCCCCGGTGGCAGTATGGGATGCCCCCGGCGGGCGGATCGGCATGGTGCTGGCCAACGGCTCCCTCTCCTCCCAGTCCGGCGGCGAGGGGGAGATCCGGAAAAATATCATCCAGGCCGACTTATACATCAAAAGCCCAAAAGCTCGGGATCCAGTCTATGACAAATTGAGCAGAGGGGTTCCGGAAAGAACCCGCCAGCTGGCAGACACATAAACTATCCCAGGGGCCGCACTGGTAAGGAGCCTTTCCATCTGTTGTGTTGGTGCATTCCTGGCGCGCGCCCTCATTCAGAAAGGAGATTGTTTTATGTCTCTGCCCAGCTTTCCCAA
>CANSQX010000044.1 GCA_947649225.1 uncultured Flavonifractor sp. | reverse complement strand
GGGTTACGGCGGATCGGCCATCTGTGCCACCCAGGACATCAACGACTTCTTTGCCCTGGAGGACGGCAAGTACGGCAAGGGCATCATCAACAACGCCAAAACCAAAATCCTGCTGAACCTGGAGGACGAGGAGGCCCGACGGGTCCAGTCCATCCTGCATCTGTCCGAGGCGGAGGTCATGGAGATCACCCACTTTGAGCGGGGCAGCGGCCTTATCAGCACCAACAACAATAATGTGACGGTGGAGATCAAGTGCAGCCAGTTGGAAAAGGAGCTGATCACCACCGACCGCCGGGAACTCCAGGAGCTGCTGGACAAGTCCGCGCCCCAGGCGGGCTAATGCGGAAGTTATGCGGCGTTTACACGCACAGGAACCGAATCCCCAAAAGTGGACTATTGAATACGCACACAATACGGCGTTCATACGCAGGCGGTTTTCTTATGCGGAACTACTGCGGAATTAACACGCACAGGCCGAAAAAACGGACAAAACGATACGCATTTTATGCGGCAATAATACGCACAAAGAGGTGAAGCGCCCATGAAAACACGCACGCAGATCTATGAGCGGGAAGCCGCCGCCCTGCTCCGGGACATCTCCATGTACCATGTGCTGGCGGAGGAACAGCTTTTGCGGCTGCACCCGGGAAAAGAAGATAAGGTTCGGAATCTCCTGACCTATCTGGTCAAGCAGGGCCGTGTCTGGCAGGACGGCGATTTTTACTGCGACACGCCGGAAGGTTCGGTAACGATGAAGCAGGCCCTGTTTGACGCGGTTTGGGTACTGTCCGACTTTATCGGGCAGGTGGAGTTCCATTCGACAGGGGACTATCCGGCTGAGATCATTTTCTTTGCGGACGGGGAAGTTTACGAAATCGTCTGCGCGGCGCTGGGCAAGGAGGTTATGCTGTCTCATATCCTGTCCAACTCCGGCGAACAGCCCTCCCGGTATCTGGTGATGATCGAGGAGGTGGAGCAGATCACTCAGCTGCAAATTCCCAATGTCAGCGGCTACTGTGTTGTGTCTCCCGGCGGTGGTGTTGAATACTACAAAAGCGTCACAAATGCCCAGGAGGAGTGAAGAAAATCATTTGAACAGAAGCGTCATATCCCAGCGGATATCCTCCATTCTGGACGATATCCAGCGTCTGAACAGTGCGCTGTATGCCATGAACACCACGGACATCCAGCGCTACCCGGAAAACTATGAAATCCTGTCCACCGACGCGGCCCTGCGGGCGGAGACCATCGCCTGCCGGCTGCGTCATCTCATTTATGCCAGTGCCAATATCAAAAAGAGCGAATATCTGTGTTCCGCCGCCGCCATGCAGGGGATTGATATCCAGCAGAGGGGCGGCATTTTTGTAATCACTCTGCCCTGCCTGATCCCCAAGCGGAAGCAGAGACAGAGCACGGAATACCTGATCGACCCGCTCACCGCCGCGCTGGAGCAGTATGTAAAGAGTCATGCCGTTCAGCGGTTCCGGCATTGTGTGGTGTGTTTTTCCCATGTCTACTGCCGGGATCTCCCGGAGCGGCGCATCCGGGACTACGACAACCTGGAGCTGAAGCAGTTTTTGGATGCGGTGGGGGCGTATCTCCTGACCGATGACGGGGGCCTGCTGTGCGACGCCTACCAGACCACCGAGCTGGGCGAGGCGGACTGCACCCGCATGTTCATCATGGAGAAATCCCGCTTCCCGGCATGGCTGGCGGAGCGTGGAATGGGGGCCGAAGATGTGGCGGGACTTTGAGAAAACCGGGCTGAAAAGTTCGGATTTTTGAAAAAAGCCAATATCCCATTTTAGCCTTTTTTGAGATCGCAGAATGGGATATTGGATTGAAGGCGACCGGACCGCTGGTTTCAATGTGTTCGCGGCGCCGCAGGTACGGAAAATTTACCGAAGCTATCGCACCCTCGGTAAAAGAATGTCGGGAAGGAGGCTGAATTTATGCCGGCTGCGGATGGGCGGGAGTTACCCGGTCTGGACACGCTTCCCGGCCTTGTTTTGACGCTCACCGCCCTGCCCGGTGAACTGCCCGCCGCCCTGCTCTCCCGTCTCCCCGCCTCTGATACCTACAAGGAGTACGCGGTCAAACAGCTCAAACGCGACAATCTTCTTCGGACATTTTACCGTAATGGCGTTCGAGGTTTGCGCCTGACACCCACATCAAAAAAGCTGCTAACCACGAGTTGGCCGGAGCAATTTCTGCCCTACCTCTCTGGCAGTACCGAAACCAATATGCTCAAGAGCGAGATATCCCGCCGCCTCCGCCTGCACCGGATGGCTGAGGTGCTAGTGACCATGATGAATGCGGGTGTGTCCGTGCTGCCCTGGGAAAAGCCGGATGTGTTCGCCCCCACGCCGCCCGACGGCGCCCTGACCCTTGACCGGCCCGCCTACTACAGCTCCAGAGAGGTCAAGGGGCTGGGTGAGCAGGCCGTGAAGATACGCGGTTCCCGCTCAACCGGCGTTCTTTTGACGGATGGCGGTATTTTTATTGTCTACAACACCGGCCCCGGCCAGATGAAGTGGGAGTACAAGGCGGAAATGCGGCTCAAGGCCCTGCTGGAGATGGTGCTGTGCCAGGAGCGGCTTCCGTCGCAATTCATGGGCTCGAAACAATCCTCCATCGTGTTCGCCGCCGATATGGACCAGATGGCACCTTTCATGGGCGAGGGCGGGGACAAGCGGCACAATTACTTTGTCCTGGACGGCAGCTTTGAGCATTTCTACTATCTGACCAGCGGCCACCGCGGCGAGGTCATCCTCCAGCTGCTCTGTTACCCGGACGAACAGGCGGCCCTGGACGATGTGCTGTCCCAGGACCTGGCCCCGCCCCGCACTGGCTGGGTGGTAGAAAACGACGCTATGGACGGCGGTACTCCGGTTCTGTTCGCCTACACCTGCGATATGCCCCGCATCAGGCGGTTTTGTTCCGGGCTGGAAAGGCTCTCTCTGGCGGGGACGCTGTACTGCTTTGACTTCCAGGAGGAAGCCCTGCGGCAGTTCTGCGGTCCGGGCGTTAAGGTCAAGTGCATCGATTTTGAAGCGTATGAGAGGAGTGTGTTCCTATCTCCCGAAAACAGCTGATCAAGATACTTATTGCCGTCCCCGCCGCCCTCCTCGCCCTGCTCTACGGGGGCGGCTACCTCGGCCAGTTTATCTACAACTACGATGTGTGGCAGGCGGCGGGCGGGACATTCGGGACCGCGCCGGAATTTCCTGACGGCGGTTTTTCCGCCTGCCTTGCCGCCGTGTTCCGCTGGCCCTCCGGCCTGTACGGCCTTGGCGTCTGTGTGGGCGCTCTGGCCCTGCTGGTGTTCATGGTCATGCGGATGGGGTACAGCGACGCCGGCGAATATGACCGGCAGCGCAATCTCATTTATTCCAACAAGGGCACCTACGGCACGTCGGGCTTTATGACTAAAAAAGAGGTGAAGCAGGTGCTGGACCTGGTTCCCAATATCCGCAAGCACCCCGGCACTATTCTGGGGGAGCTGGATGGGATGGTCCTCTGCGTCCCGGAACAGACCCGGTTCAACGGCAATCTGGCGGTGTACGGGGCCAGCGGTTCCAAAAAAACCAGGGCCTTTTGCATGAACATGATTTTACAGAGCGCTGCCCGAAGGTCCTCGCTGGTGATCTGTGATCCCAAAAGCGAACTTTATGAAAAAAGCAGCGCCTACCTCCGAGACCAGGGTTACACCGTGAAGGTGTTCAATCTGGTGACGCCCGCCGCATCCGACTCCTGGAACTGCCTCGCGGAGATTGGCGGCCAGGAGCTGCTGGCCCAGCTGTTCTGCGATGTGATCATCAAGAACACCGGCAATGGGCAGGGCGATCACTTCTGGGACAACGCCGAGCTGAATCTGCTGAAAGCCCTGGTGCTCTACGTGGAGCGGGGCTACCCGAAAGAAAAGCGCAATATCGGGGAGGTCTACCAGCTTCTTACCATGAGCGGTGAAAAAGAGCTGAACACCCTCTTCGATGTGCTCCCTGCCGGCCACCCGGCCAAGGCCCCGTACAACATTTTCAAGCAGTCCTCGGAGAGCGTCCGGGGCGGCGTGATCATCGGCCTGGGCTCCCGGCTCCAGGTGTTCCAGAACCAGGACATCCGCAACATCACAGGCTTTGACGAAATCGACCTGGAGCTGCCGGGCAAGCAGCCCTGCGCCTACTACTGCATCACCAGCGACCAGGACAGTACCTTTGATTTCCTGTCCTCGCTGTTTCTGTCCTTCCTCTTCATCAAGCTGGTGCGGTACGCCGACCAGAACTGCCCCGGCGGGGCGCTCCCCGTCCCCGTCCATGTGCTGGGCGAGGAGCTGTGCGCCTGTGGGGTCATCCCAGACCTCTCCCGCAAAATCAGCGTCATCCGCTCCCGGAATATCTCCATGTCCTGTGTGTTCCAGAATCTCGCCGGGCTCCAGAACCGCTACCCCTACAACCAGTGGCAGGAAATCCTGGGCAACTGCGACATTACGCTGTTCCTCGGCTGTACCGACGCCCTAACAGCGCAGTTTATCTCCGACCGCACCGGCGAGGCCAGCATCGCCGTCACCAGCAAGGCCAAGCAGCTTGGCACCTGGCGCATCTCCAACTACACGCCGGAGTACCGGGAAACCAGCGGCGTAGGCAAGCGCAAGCTGATGACCATGGACGAAGTGCTGCGGATGGATGTGGATAAAGCCCTGGTCATCCTCCGGGGCAAAAAAGTATTGGAGGTTGATAAATACGACTACTCGAAGCACCCGGAATCGAAGAAGTTGCGGCCCAGCAAGGCCGCCTCCCATGTGCCCGCGTGGCAGGCCGAGAAAAAGGGGGCGGCGTCTACACCGCCGGCGCCAAAGCCCCCGCGATCCAAGGCAC
Organism: uncultured Flavonifractor sp.; assembly: GCA_947649225.1. Taxonomy (GTDB): domain Bacteria; phylum Bacillota; class Clostridia; order Oscillospirales; family Oscillospiraceae; genus HGM12998. Next base: position 16,139 of record CANSQX010000044.1, on the reverse strand, counting down.
CTGCAAAAAAGGCAGCGAACAAAGCGCCCGCCCCGGCGGAACAGAAAGCGCCGCTCCAGCAGCCGCCCGAACCGCCCGCCGCCAAGCGGGAACGGCGGGTCGTCACTGCGGCGAAGGACTCTATTTTATCCAAACCAAAAAAGGAGTAAAAATCTATGCCAAGAAAAAAGACCGCGATCCCCGATGAACAGCCTGTGGAGGGCCTGCCCCCCCAGGCTGAGGAAAATTCGGACCAGATCCCGGAGGCCGACGCGTTCCCGGATACCGCCCCTGCGGGCGAGGGTGCCGGAGAGGAACTGCCCCCCGCCAGTGAAGCCCCCGATATGTCCGCCGGTTCCGTCGTGGATGGGAACCTGCCCGGCGAGGATGCCCCCGCAGATGGTGGGGAAGCGTCCGGCGCTGTCCTCTCGGATGTCCCAGCAGGTGAGGAACCGCCCGGCGGACCGGCCTCCAGTGACCTGTCCTCTGGCAGTACGCCGGATATGCCGGGCGATTTTCCCCCGGGCGAGGAGAGCCCCTTTCCCGACTCGGGCGGCGCGGGAAATCCACACCCCCTGGACGGCATGACACCGGAGAGCGATGATCCCGAGTATGGGGCGCTGCTTCAGGAGTGGGGCGAGGCGGAACACTCTGACATTGGCGGCGAGGCCCCCCTGACTCTGGCCCCGCTCCCGGATGACGTGCCGTCCAGCGGTTCCCCCGACACGGCTGATCCGGAGGAAGACAGAACCGGTGAGGCTCCTCCCCCGTCCGCACGTTCCCGGGACCGGCCCCGCCGCGACCGTGTGCTGACCATTGAGGCCAGGGACGAGGTGCAGACGGCGGAGGAGCGGGAGGCCATCATTTGGCATGAGATCCAGAACGCCCATTGGACCCGGCGCATCCTCACCGGCACCTTGGACGGCGTGGAGCGGACGGAATCCGGCCTGACGGTTGCCGTGGTCAACTACAAGGGCTTTCGGGTGGCAATCCCTGTCAAGGAGATGCTGCTGTTTACTGGGAAGGTTCCCTCCGGCGCGGAGTTCCAGGAGCTGATGTCCCGTATGCGGGGCATCCTCACCGCCCGGCTGGGATCTGAGATCGACTTCATTGTGAAGGGCCATGAGAATAAGAGCCGCAGCGTGGTCGCCAGCCGCAGGGACGCCATGTACCGCAAGCGGCAGACCTTCTATCTGGATAAAGATGAGCGGGGCGAGCCCATGATCAGCGAGGGCCGCGTGGTGCAGGCCCGCGTGGTGGCGGTTGCAGAGAAGGTTATCCGGGTGGAGGTGTTCGGCGTGGAGTGCGCCATCGTGGCCCGGGGGCTGTCCAGGGCGTGGATCGGCAACGCCGCCAAGCAGTATCATGTGGGGGGGCGCATTTTGGTCCGGGTGCAGAAGATCAGCGGGACCACCGTGGAGGACCTGACCATCGCCGCCGACGTGCGTAGCACCTCCGCCGACACTGCCGGCGACGACCTGAAGAAGTGCGTCCGGCAGGGCCGGTACGCCGGGCGGGTCACCGATGTCCGGGGCGGCGTGCTGTACGTCCGGCTCAACAACGGCGTCAACGCCATCGCCCACTCCTGCTATGACCGCCGGACCCCCGGCAAGGGGGATGACGTCAGCTTTTCCGTCACCCGGCTGGATGAAGCGCAGGGCGTGGCCGTGGGCCTTATCACCCGTATCATCAAACAAAATCTGTAAAGGAGACGCCTATGAAGCATATCAGGCATCTGGCAATGTTGGTACTGCTGGTGCTGCCGCTGATGACCACCGCCATGGCCGCCGAGATCCCGGTCAGTCTGGTGGTGGAAAACCTAAACGGGCAGCAGCGTATCGTGAAAACCTATGATCTTCCCCCCGGCACCGACCCGGAGACTCTGAAAGAACCAACCTTCGACTACGACGGCTTTACCTATACCTGGGCCTACACCACCAAGGAGGAACACACCTTCCTGGAAACAAAGGACGTATCCGAGACAGTAACGGTAGAAACCGCGAAAAAGGATCTCGATACCGTCCTGGAGCAGTTGAAGCCCAGCATTCCCTACGATGACGGGGCGTTCTCCGGCGAGCTGGCCCTGGATCACACCACCATCACCACCGAGGCGGCGGGCTACGCCACCAGGAACGGCAGAGTGACCGCCACCAGGACCATCGGGCCGCTGGACCGCAATGATATGTCCTATGTCCCGGCCACCACCGTCAAGGACGGCAGAACGCTGACCCTCGCCAACGTGGAGTGGCAGGTCATCGGCACGGACCTGGTGGGTGATGTGCTGGCGCCGTCCTCCTATCAGGCGGTTGCCACCTACTCCGCCTCCACAAGCTATCAGGTCGCCACTGGCTACGTCTCCACAGCGGAGTACAAGGGCACCGTCACCGCATCCGGGGTGGAGAGCACCACCTATACGGTGGTCTATGTGGGGACGGAGATTGAGCCGGAAACCCCGCAGCCCACCGAACCGGTGAAGCAGGGCGGCCCCCTGTCCGGTGTGAACCTGACTGTCACCGGCGGCGTAGGATTGCTGGTGCTGCTGGCGGCGCTGGCCGGGGGCGGAATCTGGCTGTACCTGCACCGCAAGAACGTCTACATCTACGTCCCTGGCGACAAGCCCCGGGACTACAAGCTGATCGCCAAGTTCCGTGTCGAGCCCCAAAAGCCGGAGGTAGATATCACCGGTCTGGACCCCTACCCGGAGGGGATTGTAGCGGTGGAGCTCAAGCGGCCCCTGGCAAAGAAGCTGTTAGGCCAGACCTTTACCGTCCATCATCGGGCGGCTGACGATACCTACACCGTCCTCCAGGACCGCCCTGGGGACTGGCATGAGTTCGACCCATCGGAAGAAAAGGAGGGCTCTGTTTGAAGCACATCGGAAAATTCGCTGGGCTGCTGCTGTCTGCGGCAGCGGTGCTGTCCATGACAACCCCGGCCCTTGCCGCGGACTACTCGTTTACCACCACGGCCCCCCAGGATTACTACGGCAGCACCAGCTATGAGGATGTCTACGGTTCTCAGTACAACTATGGCGGCAGGAACGTGGCGGACTATCAGGCGCCGGAGCTGGAGTACGGCGTTCAGTCCACCACCATGACCGGCGTGATGGAGCGCACCATCCTCCCCGGCCTCCAGCAGACCGTCGGGACGGGTGGGGGCGGCTATGGCATAGCAGGGGGCGGCGGTCCCATCACGGTACTCACCGAGGCCGCAGGCGCAGGCGGCTCTGCCACGACTGTTACCCCTACCGTCCCCGCTGTCCCCTCCGTTCCCACTGCCCCCACTTACCAGCAGCCGGCCTACACCAGCGTGGAGGGCATGGCTTATAAGGACGGCCATATTGGCACGCTGAAAATTCCCTCCCTGGGAATCAACATGAAGGTCTGGGAGGGTGAGACCGCCGAGAGCATGAAAAAGGGGCTGGGCCACTACAGCTCCACCTCCGCCTGGAATGGCAATGTGGCAATGTGCGGCCACAACCGGGGGGCCAAGTACGTGATTGGCTCCATTAAAAATTTGAAGCAGGGCGATACCATCACTTATACGACCATCTATGGCACCCGCACCTATCAGGTTACAGATGTACAGATCATCTCCAACACGGATTGGAGCTATCTCCAGGCCACGGCGGACAACCGCATCACCCTCACCACCTGCCTGGCGGATCATCCGGAGAGCCGGGTTTGCGTGCAGGCGAGAGAGGTAAAATAGCCAGCCCGCAAAAAATTTTTCAGAAAAATTTCCTCCGGCTGTTGAAAAACGGTTCCCACATTCGTATCACAAAGATAGAACACGCAAAAAGCGGTGTTCCATGATGAATAAGGTGGGATTTGTATGAGCAGAAAGAAAGATATGCTTCTTATGGCAGCGGGCCTGCTGGCGGGTACACTGGCGGTCGGGCCCATGGCAAACGCGGCGGCGGGCCTGCTGGCGGAGCCGTCCACTCAGACCTTTTTCGTGAACGGAACCCAGGTGGACCTGGAGGCTTATGCCATCAACGGACACAACTACGTGCAACTCCGGGACGTGGGCCGGGCGGTGGATTTCAACGTGAGCTACGACGGCACGGACAACAGTGTCCATATCAACAGCGACGCGCCCTATGCGGAGGACGCTCCCGCGTCCACCCCCGCCCCGGCAGCCGGGGCGATCCGGGTCCCGCAGTCAGACGAACCCTTCCGGCCCCTGGAGGGTGACGTGGTGCTGCTGGACGACGGAACCACCTTCACGGTAACGAAAGCCAAGCCGGAGGAGCCGCCCCTGCCCTCCCCCGCCTGCGACTGGAGCCAGTTCCCGGAGCTGGAGCTGCCGAAGGCCGAGACGCGGACCTGGACGGAGGGAAAGGCAGCCGGAACGGTGGCGATCCGCAACCTCTACGAGACGCGCCGGATGCAGTATACCCTATATAATGCCGCATCCAACTGCCCGGAGCTGTGGGAAAACGGAACGCTGAAACGCAGCTCTAAGGGCAACCCCATCTTCCAGCTGAAGCTGGCGATCACAGAGGAGGGCGGCGTCCAGCCCTTCTGGCCCTGGCGGGAGGAACAGCTGACTCAAGTATTTTACTCCGCGCCCATGGCGCGATACGCGGTCTCCGCTTGGGATTACTACAAGAACGGGCAGTTTTTGTACACGAAATACAGCATTCAGACGAAATAAAACAGGCGGAAAAGGGCCCTTCACGGGGCCCTTTTTTGCTGCAAAAATTGAAGGAGGAATTCAGCTTGAAACGCATGATCAGCATGATTCTCGCGCTTGCGCTGGTGTTGTCCGCGCTCCCGCTGGCCGCTCTGGCGGCAAGCACCCCGGAGGAGGCCATGGGCGAGGTCAACATCTATTCCGGCGGCTATTCCATGCAGTATCTGGCGGTCAACGGGCAGGTTCAAACCCAGTCGTATACCTACTTTTTGGACCCTGACGCGGAAACGGGCGCGGTCAAGGAGATCCCAGCATACTGCGTCAACCCGAACCTCTACGGCGTCCCGCAGACAGTGGAGGAAGGTCAAAGCATCCGCTATCTGGCGGAGGAGAAAGCCAGCGATCCGAAGGTGGTGGGCATCATCGCCAACAGCTACCCCCACCGCAATCTGGACGAGCTCCATCTGGACAATCTGCACCAGGCATTTTATGCCGCGAAGATCGCCCTCTGGTGCTATCTGATCCCCAGCTGGGACATCTCCAAAGTGACGGTCAATCCGTCCCTCTCCGGCGCGGAGCGGGACCGGGCCGAACGTATCAAAGCCGCCGCCGTGGACATTTACACCCGCGGCATGACCTGGGCGCGGGTGCCCCAGCCCCAGCTTACCGCCGTACCTGACAAAGCTGCCGCGTACCCGGTAACCGTCGATGGCGAGGCGTATTTCCAGCAGATTTTTACGGTAAAATCGGACACCTGGGTCAACCAATATGCGGTCTCTATTTCGTTTCAAAATGCCGATGATGTGCCCGATGGAACCCGCATTGTGGATATGGACAATCAGGACATTACGGTGCTTCATGTCACAAATAACGTAGGCGTCTACGAGGGCCAGTTCAAGGTGCTTTACCCCGCCGGAAGTGTGGAGGGAAAGACCGGCAGCGTCCAGCTCTCCCTGCTGGCGGACGTGTACAAATACGAGGTTTTTTACGCGCTGTGCCAGGAGACAAACAAGTACGGAAACCTCCAGAAATACCTCTGTGATACCGACCCCATCACCAGCATGACCAGTACCGCCGTCAGCAATTTTACCGCTGATTCCGACGATCCCCCGCCCTCCGGGACTAATCTGCGCATCGTCAAGTATGCCGCCGGGACCACAGAGACGCTGGAGGGGGCCAGCTTCGAGGTGGTGGACCCCTCCGGGGAGAGTATCGGCGTCTACACCACCGGGCGGGACGGAACCATCACCATTCCGCTGAAAATCGCGGGCAATTACACCGTCTACGAGCGCACTCCCCCCAGGGGTTACCTGCTGTCTGAAAATCCCGCGCAGAACGTCACCGTCCGCACAGGTCAGACGGCGGAGCTGCACTACCACAACGAGCCCTATGGCGATCTCCGCATTGAGAAAATCGACGCAGAAAGCGGCTACGGTTTGTCCGGCGCACGGGTGCAGATTCAGCACATTGAGAGCGGCGCAGTTTACACAGCAGAAACCGGAACCGGCGGTTCCGCCCAGTTTACCGGCCTCAAGCCGGGGGCGTATGAGATCCGCGAAATCGCCGCCCCGGAGGGCTGGAAGTTGGACCCCGGCACCTACACCACCACGGTGGTCACCGGCGAATGTGTCACCTATACGTTGAAAAATGAGGCTTTACCCAGTCTGCGGATCATCAAATATGACGCGGTGACACGTAAGCGTCTGGCCGGTATTTCCTTTGAGGTTTTCCGCGACTCGGAGTCCATCGGATTCTATGAAACAGACGCTTTAGGTGAGTTCTTCCTGCCAAACTGCAAGCCCGGAACCTATCGTGTCGAGGAACGGGAAACGGACCAGTCTCACGTCATCAATTCTACGCCCCAGGAGGTGGAACTGACCGCCGGCAGCGGCGTTGTGGAGCTCTATTTTTTCAATGATCAGAAGCCGGGGATGCGTCTGGTAAAGGTGGATAGCACCGACCCGTCCAAGGTACTGCCCAACGTCCGGTTTGAGATCTTCCAGGTAGGCGGCAGCTTTAAGAAGGAATTTACGACCGATGCCAAGGGAGAAATCGACCTCTCCGAACTGGAACCGGGGGCCTACCAAGTGAAGGAGTTGGAGGCCCCGGAGGGGTATCTGATGGACGGTGCCGTGCGCACCATCCAGCTTAATCCCAACGAAACGGCAGAATTTGTGTTCACGAATACACCCCTTCCCTCCCTCCGGCTGATTAAAACCAGCTCGGACGGTTCCCGGCTGGGCGGCGTCCATTTCCGCATTGCTAAAATTGAAGATGGGAGCCATTACCTTGACCGCATTACGGACGATAATGGCGAAATTAACATCTCCGATTTGGAGCCTGGCGTTTATTCCATTAGGGAAACCGCCACGGTTTCCGATCACATTTTGGATGTTCGGGAGTACCATGTGGAGCTGTTCCCCGGCCAGACCAGCAGCATCACCATTGAGAACCAGAAGCGCCCCAATCTGGTCGTTTATAAGCATGACGCGGACACCGGAGCGCCGGTTCCCAACACGGTTTTCCAGGTGAAAGCGGCGGATGGGCATTCGGTGGATGAGATTAAGACGGATGCCTCCGGCAAAGCCACGCTGGAGAATCTGCTGCCCGGGGTGTATGAAATCAGCGAGAAATCCGTTCCCGCCCCCTACCTGAAGGATGCGGAGCCACAGCTTGTGACCCTCTACGCCAACCGGGAGCACAGTGTCTACTTTGAAAACCACAAGAAGCCGGTTTTGACCATCAATAAGGTGGACAGCATCACCGGCAGCCCCATCAAGGGTGCCAAGTTCCAGGTGTGGTACGGCTCCAACAACACCAGCACCGGGGAGCTGAACAGCTTGGGCGTGTTCTTCTCCGACGCCAACGGCCAGATTGTGATCGACAACCTCCGGGACGGCTGGTACAAGGTTGAGGAACTGGAGCCCGCCGCAGGGTTTACCATCAAGGAGCCCGCCGTGCAGGAATTTTATATCCGGGGCGGCGAAAGCAAGACGGTGGTGTTTGAGAATACTCCGCTCAACGCTGTCGTGGTGGAGAAGTATGATTCCGTTACCGGCGAGGCCCTCCCCGGCTGCACCTTCCAACTGAAGTACCTGGGCGGGACCAGCGGCACGGGCGGCACCGCCATCGGCACCAAGGTGACGGGGAAAAACGGGACCGCCATCTGGACGGGCCTCAAGCCCGGCGCCTATGTGCTGGAGGAGGTAGACCCGGCTGACGGCTATTCCATCATCCAATCCTCTGAAACCATCTTCCTGGCAGACAGCGGGGAGCAGAGCGTGGTCACGGTGAGGTTCACCAACTCCCCGGACGGGATTCTGCTGATCCGGAAGGTCTGTTCGGTGAATCCCAGCGTGACACTGGCAAATGCCGAGTTCAAGGTCACCTATGCCGACGGGACAGTCGTTGGCGACAGCAATGGTATTTTTAAGACAGACGAAAATGGGGAAATCCGTATCCCCGGCCTGAAGCCCGGCAAGAGCATAGTGGTCACAGAAACCCGCGCCCCTGCCGGATTTTTGCTCGACACCCAGTCCCAGACCGTGCAGATTCAGGAGGGCCGGGTGGTCAGCCTCACCTTCCACAATCAGCCCAAGGGGGCCTTGATTGTCCAGAAGCGGGACAGCGTCACCGGCCAGCCCCTCCCCGGCGCGGAGTGCAGGATCACCACTGCCGCCGGCTGCGAGGTGGGCCTGGATGGTGTCATCGGCACGTCCACCTTGACCCAAAACGGGCTGTTCACAACCGATTCTAGCGGCGAGATCAGGATCACCAACCTCGCCCCCGGCGCCTACGTGCTGACTGAGACAAAGGCCCCGGCAGGGTACGTCATGGACGCCCCCAGCACCAACGTGGTCATCGGGGCTAATGGCGATACCCAGACCGTCATCGTGACCAACACCCCCAAGGGCGGGCTGATCGTCGAGAAGTACGACAGCGTGTCCAAGCAGCCGCTGGCTGGCGCGCAGTTTAAAATCATGAACGCCAATGGAGAACTGACCCCGGATAATGGGGGCCTGACCTCCTCCAACGGTCTCTACACCACCAACGCCGAGGGCCAAATCGTCCTCTCCAAGCTGCTTCCTGGCACTTATGTGGTGTCTGAGGTAAAGGCCCCGGACAACTACCGGGCCGACCCCACCCCCCAGACCGTAGTGGTCAATGCGGCGGATACGCAGACCATTCGGTTTTACGATGATCCCCTTTGCACCCTCACCATTTTGAAGCGGGACGCGGTCACTCAGAAGCCCCTCAAGGGCGCGGAGTTCACCGTGAAGGACAGCGAGGGCCGGCTCATCGGGCGGTACACCACCGGGACAGACGGTACCGTCACCGTCTCCGGCCTGACCCCTAACGCCACCATCGTGGTCTCCGAAACCAAGGCTCCCACCGGCTACATCAAGGATGAAACGCCTAAGAATATCGTAGTGCGCTCCGGAGTTGCCAACATCCTGATCTTCGATGACGAACCGGCCACCACTCTGATCATCCGAAAATTCATCGAGGGGACGGAGAACGAGCCGCTGTCCGGCGTAGCCTTTAGGGTTGTGGACGGCAGCGGCGCGGCGGTTGGCCCCGACGATGGAATTTATTATACGGATAAGGCCGGGGAAATTGTGCTGGAGGGCATCGAACCCGGTACTACCGTCATTGCCAGAGAAATCAAGACCGTGGAAGGCTACGTCCTCGATGGGACGCCCCAGGACATTCTCATCAAGGCGGGCGAAGTGCAGCAGCTTACGTTTTGGAACAAGCGGGCGGGTGAGTTGATCATCCGCAAGCTGGATAAGGCCACCGGAAAGCCCCTGGCCGGAGTAGAATTTGAGCTGACCTACGCGGGCGGCGGCTACGTGGATAACGCCAACGAGCACTTGTCCTCCAACGGCCTCTATACAACGGATGCCCACGGGGAAATCCACATCTCCGGCATTACCGGCACCGTTGTGGCAAAGGAAACCCGGACTATCCCTGGCTATACCATCGACGAGGCCACCCGGATTCAGACGGTAGAGGTGCGCACGGAGGACAGTCAAACACTGACCTTCTACAACGCGCCCCAGCAGACTTTGACCATCCAGAAGTATGTGGACGGCACCACCGACCCCATCCAGGGCGTGACGTTTTTGGTGACGGACAGCAGCGGACAGGTCCTCGGCCCTAACAACGGCGCGTATGTCACAGATAAAAATGGCCGTATTGTCCTCACTGGCCTGACCCCCGGCGCCACCATCACTGCAAAGGAAACCAGGACCGCCAGCGGCTATGTGCTGGATACGACGCCGCAATCCATCTTAATTAAGGAGGGCGAAGCCCAAAGCCTCACCTTCTTCAACAAGCCGGAGGGCGGCGTGGAGATCATCAAGGTGAATGAGGCGGATCACACCCAGCGCATCCCCAACACCACCTTTGAAATCCGCCGCATGGACGGCGGGCTGGTGGATACCGTGACCACCAACGCCAGGGGCCGGGTGTACCGCGCTCTGGACGCCGGCGATTACTGCGCGCTGGAGGTCCAGGCAGCGGAAGGCTTCAAGCTGGACAATACGCCCCACTATTTCACTGTCCAGGACGGCAAGACTACGACGCTGACCGTCACCAACGCGCCCTTCTCCGGCGTGATCATCCATAAGATTGATTCCGTCACCGGGAAGGGCATCTATGATGTAAAATTCCTGGTCTATGACCAGGACAAGAATCCCATCGGGGAGTATTCCACGGACGATCAGGGCTACCTCTACATCGACGACCTCACCGTGCAGGACAAAGGCCGCCTGTATATCCGCGAGCTGGAGGCGGCCCCCGGCTACGAGCTGGACAAGGAGTACAAAACAGTCTATGTCCAGCCGGGCAAAACCATTGAGATCGAGTGGAAAAATACCCCCATTACTGCACAGATCCAGATCCAAAAATACGCCGCCGAATACAACGCCGTCACCGGCACCCCCGCCGGGGCTCCCCTCCAGGGCGCGGTGTATGAGATCAGCGAGGCCCGCAGCGGGCAGGTGGTGGACTACATCACCACGGACGCCCGGGGCGTCGCCGCCTCCAAGCCCCTGCCCCTGGGCCGGTACAAAATCGCCGAGGTGACCGCCCCGGCCTACTGGCGGCTCAGCGGGACGGTGTTTGATGAGACGCTGGAGTATTCCGGGCAGATCATTAAGCTGACCGACTACGATAAGCCCGCCAATCTGGACGTGTCCATCACCAAGCGAGGCAACGCCGAGGTCCTGGCCGGAAGCCAGATGCGCTACGACTTCACGGTAGCCAACCGCTCCAACGTGCCGCTGGAGGGCTTTTACTGGCATGATCGCATTCCCACCGACGCTGCCCGGGCCACGGTGCTGACCACCGGGACCTACAGCGCACGGCTCAATTACCGGATTCTGTACAAGACAAACGGCACGCAGAATTACCAGGTGCTGGCATCCAACCTGCTTACTACCAACAGTTACTCCTTCGCACTGAACGCAATCCCCACCCAGGCGGGCGAGGTGGTCACGGATATCTATTTTGATTTTGGCAAGGTGCCGGTGGGCTTCCAGTCCACCAGCAATCCCGCGCTGACCGTCCAGGTGCTGGGCACCATCGCCAACGGGTACCAGATCATCAACCGGGCCGATACGGGCGGACGCTATCAGAATACCTGGCAGACCGCCCAGGCCACCTGGGTCACCATCGTGCGCAAGTTGACGCCCAACCCCACCCTGCCCAAGACGGGCTATTGATCTATTTACAAGGGGGGCGGCTCTCCGAAAGAGAGCTGCCCCCTGTGCTTTAAGATAAACGAGGTGTTTTGAAGATGAACCTGGAATCCACATTTACCGTCCTGCGCCGGGAACAGCTGCTGATCGACCACGCGCCCCACAGCGTCCAGTTTCAGGGCTTGACCGGCGGCCTGCTGCGGGTCTGTTCCGCCGCCGCTGTCATCCCGGCCCTAACCGAATCGGACATCCGGCGCTATGCCGCCCTGGCCCTGCTCCATGACGTTGGAAAGCGGGCCGTACCCCCGGAAATTCTCAATAAACCCGGCCCGCTGACCGTGGAGGAATTTGCAGTGATGAAATCCCACACGACCCGGGGCTGCGACCTGCTGGAGCGAATTCCGGAGCTGCGGGAGTGTGAGGCGTTCCCCGCCATCTGCGACGTCTGCCGCCACCACCATGAGCGTTGGGACGGCGCCGGCTACCCCGACCGGCTGGCCGGAGGGGACATCACCCCCTGGGTGCAGGTGGTGGGGCTGGCGGATGCCTTTGACGCTCTGGTGCATCCACGGGTCTATAAGCCCGCGTTTACCATGGAACAGGCCGTATCCATGATAACAGGCGGGGCCTGCGGCGTGTTTAACCCGTTGCTTCTGGCCTGCTTCGCCAGGCACATCGGCGCGATTGCCCAGGCGGTCTATCCCTCTGCCTGCTGAGGACGCTTTTTCCGGCGCTTGGGCGCAGCGCTGTCATAGCTCAGCTCTAGCAAGGGCGTGATCTGATCGTCAGAAACCGAGTTGTTCAGAACAATAGAAATCCAATGGCTTTTATTCATGTGATACGCTGGGAGAAATCCCTTTGTAGAGAGCAGGGAACCGATCATGATGGTGCTGCATCTTATATCCATCACGTCGAGGGCTTCTGCACCTGTCAACCCCAGCTTTTCCGGAAGGACACGCATCATGGCGGCGTACCACTTTTTACTGGCGGGGTGGCGGAAGATTGCGTTGCCGGGGCTGTCCGCCCAGAGGTATTCCGCCTCAGTTCCATAGGCATCCCGCATATACTGCGTGAGCCGTTTACGCTGTAAAGAGTGCTCCATTTTACGCTCCTATATCTCCCGCGGCTCCTTCAGCCGCGCTTCATATTCCTGCTGTTCCGCTTCATTCGCTTCACGAACGGCATATTTCCCACAGTCGGGACACTGCTCCGGCTGGTTGACGCGGCTGAAGAGGAAATGGCAGTGATCGCATACATAAATCATCGTTTATCACCTGTGACAGTATAGCAGGAATCAAACAGATACACAAGATGGGAGGGATTGAAACCTGAGTAACCAAGAAAAAGGCGGACTGTCTCACGCGGCCGGCGCAGCCAAAGCCGTCCACGGTACGGTCCGGATTGGCAAGGCCATTGCCGCCGCCGCCAAGGGCGCCGCTGTGGGCGGGCCGGCCGGAGCCGCTGCCGGACTGTTGGCGGGTATGGGGCGGGGCATCCTGATCGTCGTTGTTGTGCTGCTCCTGATTCCGGTGCTGTTTACCCTGATGCTGCCCCCGCTGGCCTTCGGCGGTCTGACCGCCAGCGGCAGCCCCGGCCGGCCCGTCCTCAACGACAACGCCGCCATCATCCAGAACATAAGCGACATCGCCTTTGCGGTCAATCAGGTTCTGAGTGAGGGCATCACCGACGCGGAGGAGCGCATCGCACAGGATTTTTCCACGACAGGCGGCGACCATTATGAGATCATCAACCCCTATGCCGCTGGCATGAGCGTCAACACCAACGCCTTTATTGCTCAATACTGCGCAGCCATGGAAGAGAGCTGGGACGCCATCTCCCTGGCGGATATGCAGGCCATACTCCGGCAGGGGAAAAGCAATTTGTATTCCTACACCCGCACCAGCGAAATTCGGACGGTGGAGGACGATGACCCGGAGACTCCGGACGTGGTGGAGACGAAAGAGGAAACCTGGTACATCTACACCCTCTCCTACAACGGTGAGGACTACTTTGCCGGCACGGTGTTCCATCTGACCGATGAGCAGAAAGCACTGGCGGGGGATTACGCGCAGAACCTCAGCCTGTTTCTGGGCGACGGGATGTCCCAATACACGGAGTACGGCGGCGCCACCATTACCTCTCTGGGAAATGTCCGCTTTACCGACGGGGCCACAGAGGTGGTCTACTTCAATCAGCTGGACGAACGCTGGGCCAACAAGCCCTACGGCACGGACAATATCGGCGGCTACGGCTGCGGTCCCACCGCCATGTCCATCGTGATATCTTCCCTGACGGACGATATGGTAGACCCCGCCGAAATGGCGGAGTGGGCCTATCAAAACGGCGGCTGGTGCAGCAGAAGCGGATCCTACCACGCCCTGATCCCCAACGCGGCCAGGGCGTGGGGCCTGAACGTGGAGGGCTGTACCGCCTCCAAACCCCAGCGTATCGTGGACGCGCTCACGGAGGGCAAGCTGGTGGTTGCCATTATGACCAAAGGACACTTTACCTCCGGTGGGCACTTCATCGTCCTCCGGGGCGTCACGGCCGGCGGCAAAGTCCTGGTGGCCGACCCGGCCAGCTACACCCGCAGCCAAAAGCAGTGGGACTTGTCCATCATTCTCAATGAGGCCAGCACCCGGGCCGGAGCGGGCGGGCCGTTTTGGATCATCGGGGGGAGAAGCCTCTCATAAATCAATGATGTCCAGCAAAAATTATAGGAAGAAACAGAAAAGACTGACTTCAAAAGAGTACACTAGTTTCAATCCATGGCGTTGCCGCAGTGCAGCGAAGCTAAATATGGGTGTTAAAGCAAACAGGCGGGGGTGCTGCTTTTGGAAACGCCCCCGCCTGTTTGCGTAATTCAACCTATATGTACTTGTCTGTTAATACGCGGAAACCGACGAAGCCTTGGAGGGGCTCTCAATCAGCTTTCCGCTGGAATTTTTTACATCAACCTTAACCTCTACGCGGTAATAGTACCCAGACGGGACATAGTAATCTTTTTCCAGTTCTAAGGTTCCGCTTCCCGAGGTGCTCCAAGAGGTGACTTCGGACCAAGTGCGTTGGTCTGTGCTGCGCTGGAGCGTCATCGTCATGTCGCCGGTATAGCCGCTGCGCAGAACAACCTTTCCACAGCAATGAGCTCGTCCTCCTGGATTCATAGCAAGATCTGCTGTGATATCAGATGCTCCTGTCCAGCGCGGTTGAATGGGAGACGGGGTGTTTGTGACAGCGCCTGCGGAAAGGCTGGCTGTCAGCAGGCAGAGTACGGCAAACAATGCCGCCAGGGAACGGATGGTACGTCTTTTCATGTCAGGATGCCTCCTTTTTGAGTAGAAGCGATAAACCCGCTTCTCTATACAGGAAACACCTTTTCCTGAAAAATGCAACCAACTACTCCAAAATTAAGTTCTCAGCAACCTGCATCAAGGAGTCAACGGATTCTTGATATGATGTCACATCAATGCACCAGTTGTGTGCGGTATCAAGCCATACTATCCGACTTTCTTCGTATGGCTCACCATAGCCATCATAGCCTTCCTTAAAAATAGTCCTGCCTTCATGCCCGTTTATAATAATCGTTTCCATCTCGGCATCTTCTGTGTCAACGCCATGACCACCGCCGGAAATATTATACACGGAAATCCTAATCTCACGCTTATCAGCAGTTCGGTAATAATGGGTGATGTCTACACCGCTTTCTTCCTGAGCCGCCAATTCATATCCTTCGGGCAGCCAAGCGGCAGTTATCTCCGGCAGGGATTGCGTTTTTACCGGCGCGGCTCCAAAGTCCGTGTATTCGTCAAAGGTCCGAATCAGGAAGTTCATCGTGTTAATCCGGAAGGACGGCGAGGCCGCGAAGGCCGCAGATACCAGAAGCATCCCAATCAGCGCCACTACGGCTACCCGGCTGAACAGCCGTCCTGTTACCCGCCCCACAGCCCGGACTGTCTGTGCGGAAAAGCTCCGGCGGATCGTGCGCAGACACCGCCGCTCCACATCCTCCGGCAAAGCTGCCTGCGGGTCATTTTTTAGCTCCTCATTCTTCAGCAGGGCTTTCTCGCCCTCGGCCTCGGCCAGCTTATCCATCAAGAGCGCAAATAGCGCCTCTTCGTACTGCTCTTGCAGCTGCTCACGCCTTGTCATGGTGATCGCCGTCCCTTTCTATCAGAAATCGAAGCGCCTTCCGGCGGGCCCGGGTGAGCTTCATCCTCACGCTGTCCGGTTTGCAGCCCAACTGCTTGGCTAGGGCCTGATCGCTTTCGCCCAGCAGATATTTTCCCTCCAAAAGGATCTGATCTTCCTGAGAAAGCAGCGGCCAGATCTCCAGCAGGCTGGCCCGCTGTTCCTCTAATATGATCGTTTCGTCCAAAGACGGAATATCAGCAGGTAGATCCGCAACCTCACTCGACTCTATGCTGACTACCTGCCTGGAACAAACATCTTGCCGGCGGAGGAAGTTGATAGAGGTGTTTTTGGTCGTGGACACAATGTACTGCACTAAAACCCGGCGCTTCATCGGCCTCAGAACGCTTACCCTCTTGATCAGCTTCTCCAAGCAGTCCTGCACAATATCCTCCCAAACGGTGCCGTCGGGTATGTAGCGCTGGGCGATTGAGAACATAAGCCGTCCATATTCCTGAAAAAGCTGAAGCATAAACTCCTGATCGCTTGGCGGGTACGCCTCTGTAAAGAGAAAGCCAATCACAACATCAACTCCAACACAAATTCTCCCTTATATATAAAAAACAACGCAAAACGGCTTTTGCAACACAGAACACCGCTCGCGCTTGCCCGCCGGCCCCGATTTCACAT
>CANSQX010000043.1 GCA_947649225.1 uncultured Flavonifractor sp. | reverse complement strand
AGTGGGTACAGGCCCGCTCCAGCACCGGCCCGCACAGGGAGGCGTAGGCCCCGGTGTCAAAGTAGATCTCGCAGTCCAGGCCGGTGAAGATGCCGTTCTCGTCGCAGCCCAGGGTGAAGGTCCCCTCCATGGCGTGGCGTTTGGGGTGGAAGGCGATGGACTCCTTCCGGGAGAACTTTACCTTGACCGGCCGGCCCACCCGCAGGGCGGCCAGCACCGCCAGATGCTGGACCGACACGTCCTCCTTGCCGCCGAAGCCGCCGCCCACCAGCTTGTTCTCCACCACAATCCGCTCGGGCTCCCACCCCAGCATGATGGCGATCTCCTTCCGGGTGTCGTAGACCCCCTGGTCGCTGGTGTAGACCTTCACCCCGTCCTTGTAGGGGAAGGCCACGGCGCACTCGGGCTCCAGAAAGGCGTGCTCGGTGAAGGGGGTGCGGTAGCGCTGGGTGACAGTGTATTTGGAGCGGGCCAGGGCCGCCTTGGCGTCCCCGCGGGTCACGTGGCGCTGCTGGCACAGGTTGCCGCCGGGGTGGAGTTGGGGGGCGTCCGGGGCCAGAGACTCCTGGATGGTGCGCACCGGCTCCAGGGGCTCGTAGTCCACCTGAACCAGCTCCTTGGCCTGCTTCAGCACCGCCTCGGACTCCGCAACCACCAGACAGATGGCGTCGCCTACGCAGCGGGTGATATCGCCCTCGGCGATCATCACGTCCCAGTCCTGCTGGATGTGGCCCACCTTGTTGTGGGGCACGTCGGCTGCGGTGAGCACGTCCAGGACCCCGGGCAGGGCCCGGGCCTGGGCGGCGTCGATCTTCAACACCCGGGCCCGGGGATGGGCGGCGCGCACCGCCGAGGCGTGGACCATGCCGTCCAGCTCCACATCGTCGCAGTACGCCCCCTGACCCAGCACCTTGTCCCGCACGTCGATCCGGAAGGCCCGCTCGCCCACGCCAAAGGCGTCCCCCTGCTCCAGGGCGCCGTCGATGGCGGCCTCCCCCCGGAGGACGGCGGCGGCCAGGGAGATGGCCTCCAGGATCTTTTTGTAGCCCGTGCAGCGGCAGATATTGCCCCGGATGGCCTTTTTGATCTGGGCCTCCGTGGGACTGGGCTCCTGGCGGAGCAGGGCGGTCCCCGCCATCACCATACCGGGGATGCAGAAGCCGCACTGCACCGCCCCCACCTTGCCAAATGCGTACACGAAGGCATCCTGCTCCCGGCGGCTCAGGCCCTCCACGGTGGTGATGGACTTGCCCGCCGCCCGCCTGGTGCTCAGGACGCAGCACTTTACCGCTTTGCCGTCCACCAGGACGGTGCAGGTACCGCAGGCCCCCTCGCTGCACCCGTCCTTCACCGATTTCAGATGCAGGTCGTCCCGCAGGTAGCGCAGCAGGGGCTTATCCTCCGCAGTTTCCCGGGAAATCCCGTTGACGGTAAAGGTATAGCGTTCCCCCATCCGTAATCCCTCCTTCTGTGCCGGGCCGCCCGGGGCGGTTATCCCAGCAGGTAGCCGTAATCCTCGTATACCGCGCCGATCAGGCGGCGCAGGCCGTCGTAGAGCCCGCAGGCGGGGTCGGAGACATCGTACTGCTGGACCGCGCCGCCCAGACGCACCAGAGTCCTGCTCCCCTCCAGCCGGAGGAAGCCGTCGTTCTCGCTGTGGCTGAAGTCCTCCTCGCTCCAGAAGAGGGTGAACTTGTCCCGATAGGGGCGGCTGTCATAGGGACAGAAGACGGCGCAGTTGCCGCACTCGTTGCACATGCCGTCCACATGGACGATCTGCCGCATGGCCATGCCGGGGACCTTGACCGCCACATTGGCCCGGTTGGGGCAGACCGAGGCGCAGGTCTCGCACACGGTGGCGCAGCCCAGACAGCGGCTGTCGGTACAGGAATCGCAGTCGGTACAGAGGCTCCCCCGCTTCTCCAGCAGGGCGGGATAGCGCTCGGGCTTCTGGTTCTGGCCGGCATAGCGGTCCAGGTCCAGGGATACGATGGCCTCCGCCGCCTTGGCGGCCCCTGCGATGGCCTCCACCACGGTGCCGGGGCCCTTCTGGCCGTCGCCCGCCACATAGACCCCGGGCACGCTGCTCTCCAACGTCTCCGGGTTCACCAGGGCCCGGCCCCGGCCGTCCACCGCCAGGCCGTTGGCCTGATAGAAGGCGGTGTCCACCTTCTCGCCCACGGCGGCGATCACCGCGCTGGCGGGCAGCGCCACGGTTTTGCCGGTGTCCACCGGGCTCCGGCGGCCCGAGGCGTCGGGGGCCCCCAGCTCCATGACCTGGCAGGTGAGCACCCCGTCCTGCACCTCCACCGGGGAGAGCAGCTCCCGGAATTCCACGCCGTCGGCCAGGGCCAGCTCCAGCTCCTCTTGGTCGGCGGGCATGTAGCGGCTGGTGCGGCGGTAGACCAGGGTGACGGTCTCCACGCCGGGGATGCGCTTGGCCGCCCGGGCGGCGTCCATGGCGGTGTTGCCGCCGCCGATCACCACCACATGGGCCCCCAGGTTCAGCCCGGCGGGATCCCGCTTGGCCTGCTCCAGGAATTCGATCACGTTCAGGGAGCTGCCGCTGCGCAGGCCGGGGTCGCCCTTCTGCCAGGCGCCGGTGGCCAGAATCACCTGGGTATACCCCTGGTCGAAGAGGGACTGGACGCTGGTAACGGTACTGTTCAGCTCTACCTGGACTCCCATGGCCCGGCAGAGGGCCGCGTCGTGCTCAATGGCCGTATCCTCAATGCGGAAGGCGGGGATCACGTGGCGGACGATGCCGCCCAGGGCGTCCCGGCGCTCGAAGAGGGTGACCGGCACCCCGGCGCGGCCCAGGAAGAAGGCGGCCGACAGACCGGCGGGGCCGCCGCCCACTACGGCCACCCGCTTGCCGTCCATAGGGGCGGCGGCCTTCAGCTGGGGCAGCAGGGCGGCGAAGCCGTTTTCCGCGGCCTTCAGCTTGGCGGCGCGGATATGGACCGGCTCCTCGTAGTGTCCGCGCATACACTTCTCCTGACAGCGGTGGGAGCAGATGGTGCCGGTGATGAAGGGCAGGGGGTTGCGCTGGGTGATCACCCGGAGGGCCTCCTCGTACTTCCCCTCGCCCACCAGGGACAGATAGGCGGGGATGTCCTGGTGGATGGGACAGCCCTCCCGGCAGGGGGCGGTGAAGCAGTCCAGCAGGGGGACCTGTTCCGCCAGCTTTTTGCTGGGGATGGGCTTTAAGGGCTTGCGGCAGCGGGAGCCGTTCACCGCCTGCTCCGCCAGGGCGTCCAGGGACGCCGCGTCCACGCCGGTCCAGGCCGCGTCCGCGTCCATGAGATCGGCCGCGATCTGGGCGAAGCGCTCGTAGCCGCCCGGCTTGAGCACGGTGGTGGCCATGGTGATGGGCCACACCCCGGCGGCGAACAGGTCCTTCACGGAGAAGATGTCCGCGCCGCCCGAGTAGGAGATGCGCAGGGCTCCGTCAAATGCGTGGGTCAGCTGGGAGGCCAGGGAGAGGGAGAGGGGATAGAGGGATTTGCCCGACATGTACATCTCCTCGCTGGGCAGCTCCCCGGCGGCCACGTCCACAGGGAAGGTGTTGGTCAGCTTCACGCCGAACTCCAGGCCCCGCTCTGCCGTGAGGGCCATCAGGCGGCGGAACATGGGGATGGCGTCCTCCTTCTGGAGATCCTCCTTGAAGTGGTGGTCGTCAAACTGGATATAGCCGTAGCCCAGGGAATCCAGGGTCCTGCGGGCGAATTCGTACCCCAGAAGGGTGGGGTTGCACTTCACATAGGTGTTCAGGCCCTTTTCGGTGATGAGGTAGGAGGCGATGCGCTCGATCTCGTCCGGAGGGCAGCCGTGGAGGGTGGACTCGGTGATAGAGCGGCTGATTTTGGGGGAGATTCCCTGCACATAGGCCGCGTCCACCTGCCGGAGCAGGTCCAGATGGGCCAGGGTCCAGTCCGTGCAGTCCTTCCACACGGGGCTGGCCGAGGCGTCCTTCATCCCCTCGATGTAGCGGTCAATCTTCTCGCTTTTGATGCCGGCCAGGTCGTAGCCCACCGACATGTTAAAGACCAGGGCCTCCGGGTCGCCCAGAGAGAGCTCCTTCGCCAGCAGCTTGCAGGCGAACCAGGCCTTCACATACTCGCCGTAGGCCTGGGGGACGGTGAGCTCGGTGGACCACTCACAGTTGTAGCACTCGTCGTCTGCGGCGATACAGGGCTTGTTGACGCATTTGGACAGCTCCTCGCCGTCCATGATCTGGACGGTCTTCAGCTCGAAGAACCGGCTCCCGGCGGCATAGGCGGCGATGATGTTCTGGGCCAGCTGGGTGTTGGGCCCGGCGGCGGGGCCGAAGGGGGCCTCCAGCTTCTCGCCGAAGATGGTCAGGGCCCTGCCGCCGGTGTGACGGGGCAGCTTGGAGACCCCGAAGATGCTGCCGGACTGCTTGTACTCCTCCAGAGCCCAGGTCATCAGCTGGGAAAAGGGCATGGGGCGCATGATGTCGCTCATGACGGAAAACCTCCATAAAGTTGTTGGGTGGATTCTGATATCGAGGACGGGAAGGGCGGCGCTTAGTAGGTGCGGTGATTGAGCGTGCCCCGGAGCTTTTTGGACTGCTCCATACACCAGGCATTGATGGCGTTCCCCGCACGGCTTGCGCCGTGTGGGGGCCCTGGTATTTTTATCTGCGCGGGCAAAGTGAATTTGCCCGGCATCAAGGTTTTGCTGCGCAAAACGCTTGGGGAAGACGCCATCCACACCATAACGGTCAGTAGGTGCGGTGATTGAGCGTGCCCCAGAGCTTTTTGGATTGTTCCATACACCAGGCGTTGATGGCGTCTTCGTCGATCCCCACGAATTCCCGATCCTTATAGACCACCTTGCCGTTGATGATGGTGGTGCGGCAGTTCTTGCCCATCATGCCGAAGAGCATATGGCCGTCGATGTTTTCGGCGGAGAAGGGGGTGAAGGGCTTGTAGTCCATCACAATCACGTCGGCGGCTGCGCCGGGCTCCAGCACGCCCAGCTTTTTCTTGAAATACCGGGCGCAGATGGCGGGGTTGTTCCGGAAGAGCATCCCGGTGGCCTCGCACCAGCCCACCGCCGGGTCGCAGGCGTTGTGCCGCTGCATGGGCAGCAGAACCTTCAGGGACTCCAGCATGTCGTGGGTGTACGCGTCGGTGCCCAGGCCGATGAGAATATCCCTTTTGCACATTTGCAGCACCGGAGAGCAGCCCACTGCGTTGCCCATATTGGACTCCGGGTTGTGGCACACCATGGTGCCGGTCTCCTTGATGATGTCCAGCTCGGCGGGAGAGATGTGGATGCAGTGGCCCAGCATGGTCTTTTCGCCCAGAATGCCGTTGTAGAGCAGGCGGTTCACCGGGCGGCAGCCGTAATTGCGCAGGGCGTCGTATACGTCGTTCATCCCCTCGGCCACGTGGATGTGGAAGCCGGTGAGGCCGCCGTTGGCCTTCACCATCTCTTCGAAGGTCTTATCCGAGATGGTAAAGAGGGCGTGGCCGCCGAACATGGCCTTGATCATGTCGCTGTCCTCTCTGGCGGCCCACCGGGCGAATTCGGCGTTCTCCCGGATGGCCTGGCCGCACTTCTCCGCCCCGTCCCGCTCGGAGACCTCATAGCACAGATTGGCCCGGATGCCCAGCTCCGCGCACACGTCCTTGATGGCGAAGAGGGAGCCGGGGATCTCCCCAAAGGAGGCGTGGTGGTCGAAGATGGTGGTGACGCCGTCCCGGATGCAGTCCAGCACGGTGGCGTAGGCGCAGGCACGGGTGCCGTCCAGGGTGAGATGACGGTCGATGTTCCACCACTGGCCGTCCAGCACCTCGAAGAAATTGGTGGGCTGGAAGCCGTCGATGGACAGTCCCCGGGCCAGCCCGGAGTAGATGTGGGTGTGGACGTTGATGAGGCCGGGCATAATCACGCCGCCCCGGGCGTCCACAAACTCCGCCTGGGGGTATTTGGCCCGCAGCGCGTCCAGGGCGCCCACCTCCAGGACGGCGTCCCCCTCCAGGGCCACCGCGCCGTTCTCTACATAGGGGAGCGCCTCGCTCCGGGTGATCAGTTTTCCATTTCCAATCAGCAGCATGGGTGGTTCCTCCTCTTTTTTTCTATTATACATGAAACCGGACAGGAAAAAAACGAAAAGTTTTTAGTGCGCACAATTTTTCTTGAAATCCATAGAATTTATGATAGAATGGAACAGCCAACCAGAACAACAGGGGGAATGACTATGCTGGAGGCATCCACGCTCCAATTTTTATTCAAGCTGGCCAAGGGGATCGCCAAACAGTTCGGGCCTAACTGCGAGGTGGTGGTCCACGACCTGGGCACCAACGACCCTAACAGCTCCATCGTGGCCATCGAGAATGGCCATGTGACCGGGCGGAAGGTGGGGGACGGCCCCTCCCACGTGGTGCTGGAGGCCCTGAACGGTGGGAAGGAGAAGGGAGATCATCTGAGCTACCTGACTAAGACCAAGGACGGAAAAATCCTGAAGTCCACCACCATCTATATCCGGGACGACGACGGGGAAGCCCTGGGCATTTTCAGCATCAACTACGATATCACCCTCATGCTGGCCATGGAGGAGACCCTGCGGCAGTTCACCGCCGCCGAGCAGGAGGAGCGGGAGCCTGAGCCCATCGCCCGCAACGTGGCCGATCTGCTGGGGGAGCTCATTGAGCAGAGCGTTAAGCTGGTGGGCAAGCCGGTGGCCCTGATGAACAAGGAGGACAAGGTGAAGGCCATCCAGTTCCTCAACGACACGGGGGCCTTTCTGATTACCAAGTCGGGGGACAAGGTGTGCAAGTTCTTCGGCATCTCCAAGTACACCCTGTACAGCTATATCGACGAGGCCAAGGAATAGGGGAGCCCCAGGGCCCGGACTGCCGGATTTGCGGCGGTCCGGGCCGTTTTTATGTCCATATCTGACCAGAACATCAGGCCGGGGCCTGGCTGTCCGCCCCGGCGGCCGCCTTCTCCCTGGGGAGGACGAGGTTGAGGATCACGGCCACAATGGCGGTCACCACGATGGGGGAGGAGCCGAACACGGTGTTGACCCAGGCGGGGAAGCCGGGGCCTTGGAGGGAGCCGCTCACCTGGGTGATGCCCACGCCCAGGGCCACCGCCAGCCCCACGATGGAGCTGGAGCGCATGGAGAAGGAGCCGGCGGTGATCATGCGCATACCGGTCATGGTGATGGTGGCGAAGACCGAGATGGTGGCCCCGCCGATGACGGCCTGGGGAATGGTGGTGAGGATGGCGGCGAATTTGGGTACCAGCCCGGCGATCAGGAGGACAAGGGCGGCAAAGGCGAACACCGCCTTGTTGATCACCCGGTTGACGGTGACGATCCCCACGTTCTGGCTGTAGGTGGCGGCGGGCAGGCCGCCGAACAGGGCCCCCGCGATACTGACCGCGCCCTGGGCGATGATACCGCCGGAGAGCTCCCGGTCGGTGGGCAGCCGGTCCATGCCGCCCATGGTGGTGGAGGACAGGTCCCCGATGGTCTGCACCGCGTTGATGAGGTAGACCACGGCCAGGGAGATGCAGGCGCTGGCCTCAAACCGGATGCTGAAGTGGAGGGGGGCGGCCATCTGGAACCAGCCCGCAGGCCCCACCGAGGAGAAGTCCACCATACCCAGGCACAGGGCCAGCACATAGCCCACGATCATGCCCCACAGGATGGCCCCCAGCTTGAGGACCCCCCTGCCGAAGTTCTGGAGGACAATCACCACTGCCAAGGTGACCAGAGCCACCAGCCAGTTTTTCGCGCCGCCGAAGCCCTCGCTGCCCGCGCCTCCGGCCATGTAGCGCACAGCGGTGGGGTAGAGGGACAGGCCGATGGTGAAGATGACGGTGCCGGTGACCAGAGGCGGGAAGAGACGGCGGATCTGCCGCACGAAGATGCCGAAGAGGATGGCCACCACGCCGCCCACAATCTCCGCGCCCAGGATAGTGGGGAGGTCGAACTGCCCGCCGATGGCCAGCAGGGTGGGCACGTAGGCGAAGCTGATACCCATGACCACTGGCAGGCCCGAGCCGATGCGGTGGACGATGGTGTAGAGCTGGACCAGGGTGGCGATGGCGGTGACCAGCAGGGAGACCTGGATCAACAGGGTGCGGTCCCCGCCGGACAGGCCGCAGGTGTTGGCCACCATGATGGCCGGGGTGATGATGCCCACAATGGCGGCCACCACATGCTGGAGGCCCAGGGGGACCAGCTGTCCGGCCGGGGGGATGCCGTGGAGGGTGAAGACCGAGGCGGGGGCAGGAGAGCGTTCTGGTTTCATCACACTTACCTCACAAAATTTTTTTAGCCCAATATAAAATTTTGGTTAAGTCAACTATAGCTCATTTTTCTCTGGGATGCAAGGGGAAGTTGTGGGCCGGGAGGTAAAAAAGCGCCGGGCTATTTTGTGCAGAATGGACAAAGCAGAGGGGGAGCGTAAAGATCGTTTGTAAAATTCTGGGCCAGGCCGGTGCATATGGCGGGACGGGCCTGCATATACATGCCACATGATTCTTTCCTCCACAGGGATAAAGAATCAGACGGAACCTTTGGCTCGCTGCCGGGCGGCCGCAGAACCTGACCGCGAGACAGGAGCCTGCTGCGGGCGGCGCCAGGATAAGAGGATGGAGTGTGGATGGATATGCAGACAGGATGGAATGAGAACAGGGCTGTGCTGCGGGGCCGTGCGGCCGCCGCGCCGGTGTTCTCCCACGAAAACCACGGGACGCGCTACGACACCTTTCCGCTGACGGTCCGGCGGCTGTCCGGGTCGGAGGACACCCTGAACGTGGTGGCCGCCCGCCCTCTGCTGGAGGCCCTGTCTGTGACGGCCGGTATGGCGGTGGAGGTGGAGGGCGAGGTGCGCTCCTTCAATAACAAGAGCGGACGGGGCAGCCGCCTGGTGATCACGCTGTACGCCAAGGCCCTCCGGACGGGGGAGGGGGAGGACGCCAACGACCTGGCGCTGGCTGGCGTGCTGTGTAAGCCGCCGGTGCTCCGGCGCACCCCCCTGGGCCGGGAGATCTGCGATCTGATGCTGGCGGTCAACCGCCGGTACGGCCGGGCCGACTACCTGCCCTGCATCGCATGGGGGAGCCTGGCCCAGCGCTGCGGGGACCTGACGGTGGGGGACGGGGTGCGCCTGGAGGGCCGCCTGCAGAGCCGGGGGTATACCAAGGTGGAGGGGGGCGTCAGTCAGGCCCGCACCGCCTATGAGATCTCCGTGATGCGCCTGGAGCAGGTGGATCCGGCGGGACTGTATACATAGCGCTTCTCCGGCATTCCCGGCGTCCGTTTTGGGACGCCGGGTCTTTTTTGCGCCGGGCCTTGTTTGAAAAATTTCGAAACGCCCGAGCGGAAAACCTTTTTTCTCTATTTTGCGTTAAAAAACGGAAATGCACCAAGCATTTCTGCGATTTTTTTCTGGTCCGGTGAAAAAATCTATCGCCGCCGCGCATTCTGCTATGGATCAAACAGGGCCTGATTCTGCACAGATGACCCGCCGCGGCATAGTATGAACTGAACCCGGCAGAAACGGCAGCCGGGCTCCACTTTCAAATCAGGAGGTATTTACCATGTGTGGAAACAACGGTTGCGGTTCTGGCGGTTTTGGCGGCGGGTGTCTGTGGATCATCCTGATCATCATCGTGCTGTGCTGCTGCTGTGGCGGGAGTTGGGGCGGAAACAGCGGCGGTTGCTGCTGCTGCAATAACGGCTGCAACAACGGCTGCGGCTGCAGCTGCTGCTGATACGGGACCGGAGTCCCCAAAATACGTTTCCTTTGCTGCTTTTGAGAACAAAGCAGACTGCCGGGCAGACAGAACATAGCCGAACAGGCAAAAAAGGGGGCAGAGCCATAAGCTCTGCCCCCTTTTGGCGTATTTACTCAAAGGACATGCAGTCGATGTAGTGGTTGGTGAAGGCGGCGTGGGAGGAGAGCTCCAGATAGCCGCATTTTTTCTGAATAGCAGACAGCTCTGCCCGGGCGGCCCTGGACAGGAGCACGGCGGCCGCCCCGGCCCCGGCGCTGTTGCCCACGCTGACGGTGCGGGGGAGCAGGGAGGGGGGCAGCAGGCCGATGGCCCCGGCGCTCTCCCGGTCGATATAGCTCCCGAAGCCCCCGGCCAGGTACAGGACGGAGACCTCGCGCTCTGAGATACCCCGGTCCTCCAGCAGAGTGCGGATTCCGGCGGCGATGGCGGCTTTGGCCAGCTGGAGCTTGCGCACATCCCCGGCGGTAACGGCCACGCCGGAGGCCGCGTCCAGCCGGAACAGGGGGCCGTCCCCGTCCTCGTCCAGGTAGGGGAGGACGCCTTCCGGGGCTTCGTCTGCGTCCAGCAGGCGGCCGGTCTCGTCCACCGCGCCCAGCTCCAGCAGGACCGCCAGGGCGTCCACCAGGCCGGAGCCGCAGATCCCCTGGGGCGCGCCGCCCCCGATGACCGAGAAGCAGGGGACGCCCTCCTCCAGCCACACCTTGCTGATGGCGCCGGTGACCCCGGACATGCCCCAGGTGATCTCGGCCCCCTCGAAGGCGGGACCGGCGGCGGTGGCGCAGGTGGTAAAGCCGGACCGGGCGCCCAGAGCCATCTCCCCGTTGGTGCCGATGTCTAGAAGGAGGACGGGCTGCTCCGCGCTCCCCGCCCCGGAGGCCAGGATTCCGGCGGTGATGTCGCCCCCCACATAGCCCGCCACGGAGGGAGTCAGGTAGACGGCGGCCTCCGGAGCGCCCGGCAGGCTCAGATCAGCGGCGGGCCGGGTGTCCCCGAAGAGGGAGAGGGGAGTAAAGGGGGCTACGGCGATGGAGGCAGGGGAGAGGCCCGCCAGCAGGTGCTCCATGATGGTGTTGCCCGCCACGGTATAGGCGCGGATCTCCCCGGTCTCCCGTCCGGCCCGGCGGCACAGGGCCTGCGCATACCCGGCCAGCTGCTCCCGGATGGCGGCGGTGAGCTGGTCCAGCCCGTGTCCGGCAGTGTTGGCGTGGTTGACCCGGGAGATGACGTCGGCCCCAAAGACACGCTGGCTGTTCATGCCGCTCTCAGTGCCCAGGCGGACGCCGGTGGAAAGATCGTACAGGTGGGCCACCACGGTGGTGGTGCCGATGTCGATGGCCACTCCCAGCCCGGCCCGTCCGGCGGGGGGATCCAGCGGATAGGAGACGCAGGCGCCCTCCAGGGCGATGACCGCCCCGGCCCCGGCCTCCTCCAGCCGGACAGTGCAGTCTCCCCGTACCTTGGCGCAGCAGGCCAGCCGCTTGTCCGAGCCGTTCAGGAGCTCTTGCTCGTGTTCGTCAGGATCGGAGAGGGCGCCCTCCGCCTCCACCAGGCACTTGCCGCAGGTGGCGTTGCCGCCGCAGGGGGCCTCGGGGGCGCGGTACCCCGCCCGCTGGAGGGCGGAGAGCAGGGTTTCGTCAGAATGGGCCGGGATCGGCTTCGTTTCTCCCAGAAATTGTACCTGTATGGTGGGCATTAGGAATGGCACCTCCTGATAAAATAGCGGGTTTTATGTGGACGGATCCGGGACTGACTCCGGCAGGGCCCTCATACGGCGCAGCTCCCGGACGGCCAGCAGGGCCGCCACCAGGGCGGCGGCGCCGTCGGCGATGGGACCGGCGTACATGACGCCCTCCACCCCCCAGATCAGGGGGAAGAGGAGCACCAGAGGAATCAAAAAGAGCACCTGACGGGTCAGGGAGACCCAGATCCCCAATTTTGCTTTGCCGATGGCGGTGAAGAAGTTGGCCGAGACCGGGTTAAGGGAGTTGGCGATGGTTAAAAAGAGGAAGGTGCGGAAGAAGCGGACCGAGAAGAGAAAATAGGCCTCGCTGCCGTCCCCGAACAGGGCGGTGATCTGCCGGGGGAAGATCTGGAAGGAGAGGAAAGCGGCCAGGGAAAACACGCTGGCCGCAGCCAGGGCGGTGAGGTACGTCCTGCGGACCCGTCCGTACTGCCGCGCCCCATAGTTGAAGCTGATAATAGGCTGCGCGCCCTGGGAGATCCCCAGGATAAAGCTGAGGAACAGCATGTTGACCTTCATAATCACCCCCACGCAGGCCAGGGGGATGTCGCTGCCGTAGGCCGAGCGGGCGCCGTAGTAGGTGAGGGTGTTGTTCATGGCGATCTGGGCGGCCGTCATGGCCAGCTGGTTGAAGCAGGAGGCCATGCCCAGGGAGGCGATATTCTGCACCATGGACCGGCTGAGGCGCAGATGGCGGCGGGTGAGGCGCACCGTCTGGTAGCGGAAGGTGTAGCGGATCGCCAGAGAGGCCGAGAGAAGCTGGCCCAGCACGGTGGCCAGGGCGGCCCCCTGGATACCCATCTCAAAGCGGAAGATAAAGAGGGGGTCCAGGATGGTGTTGACCACCGCCCCGGAGACCATGCACAGCATGGAGTAGGTGGGGCTGCCGTCGGCACGGATCAGGTGGCTGCTGCCGCTGGTGAAGACCACCAGGGGGAGACCGAAAGCGGTGATGGCGGTATAGGTCTGGGCATAGGGGAGGACCTCCCCCGCGGCGCCGAAAGCCCGCAGCAGGGGGTGGAGGAAGATCAGTACGACTGCGCCCAGGGTCAGCCCGGAGAGGGCCAGACAGGTCACGCCGGTGCCCAGAATCCGGGCGGCCCGCTCCCGGTCCCCGGCCCCCATGGACAGGTTGAAGTTAGCCGCCGTGCCGACTCCGAACAGCAGGGCCAGGGAGACGCTGATGGTGGTGAGGGGAAAAGCCACATTGGTGGCGGCGTTCCCCAGCATTCCGACCCCCTGGCCGATGAAGATCTGATCGACAATATTATAAAGGGCGCTGACCAGAAAGCTGATGATGGAGGGGATGGCAAACCGGGCCAGCAGCCTGCCGATAGGCTGGGAGCCCAGCGGGGAGGCCGCCGGAACAGACTGGGGCATGGGGGTCATCTCTCTTTCTTCCCTGTAAAGGTTCGTATTTTATATAAAAATAGTTTAATACGAAAGAGGAAGACTGTCAAGAGATGGGTTTATCCCCGGTAGGCATAGGCGAGGCCTTCCGCCTCGGGCACGGTATCGTAGTCCCACTGGTGGTTGGTCTGGCGCATATAGCTGCTGGTCACATTGAAGAAGCCGTGGCTCACAGAGCCGCCTGTATCGTCCCAGGTCACGTCCACACAGTACCAGTCCCCGTCCAGGCGCACCATGTTCCAGGCGTGGTCCTCGGTGGAACCGAAAGCGGCCCCGATGACGGTGACGCACTCGATGTCCAGCAGGTCCATAAGGAGCTGAAAGGTGTTGGCATAGCCCAGACAGATGCCCTTCTTATCCCGCAGGAAGGTGAGGGGGGAGAGGGATTCCGGGGCGTGGCTGTGGTCGTAGTCCGCCCACTTCGCCATCCAGTCATGGACAGCCAGCTCTTTTTCGTAGCTGGTCATATCCCCGGTGACACAGGCCGCCAGGGCCTCCTCACACCGGACCAACAGCTCGTCCTCCTCCTTCGAGAGGGCGCTCCGGTCCCCGGTGTGGTGGGCCTCGACGATCGCGGCGCCGTCGTAGGGGGTCATGTCGTACTGATTGGGCGGATCAAAGACCACATAGCCCCGCCCGTCCAGGGCGGAGCCCTCCTCCCTCTGAACCGCCGGGCGGCCGTCCGCCGGTGTCCCGGAGGAGAAGCACCCGTCAAAGGCCCCGGCCGCCGCCGCCGGATCGGGGCAGACCACCAGGGCCACGTGGAGTCCCCGCCGGAGCACCAGGGCCTCTTCCAGCAGCGCATACTCCTCCGGGGCGTAGCCGAAGAAGTCTCCGGCCCGATCCTGGGCATACTGGGCGAGGGCCTCCGCGGCGGCCTCAGCCCCACCGGCGTCCTTCATCTGGAGCACCGCGATCTCGGCCGCCCCCACGCCGGAGTGGTAGGCCAGCACCCCGTCCGCCCAGCTCCCGTCCTCCAGGCCGTAGGCGGCGGTCACATAGGTGCGGAACTCCTCGGCATGGTCCGAGGCGGTCAGGGGGACCAGGGGCTCGGCAAAGCCCTCCGGCTGGGTTTCTGCAATCCGGTCGCCGATCTCGGCGGCGGAGAGATCGGTGAGGCCGGCCTGCGAGTTGCAGGCCGGCAGTCCCGCCAGTGTGACCGTGCAGAAGAGAAGCAGGGATATTAAACGTCTCATGGGTTCGTCTCCTCTTGTAAGGTTGCGTTCAGGGAATAAGCCGCGCCATAGTCCGGGAGCCTACTCTCCGCGAGGGCCGTCCGGAGGGCGTCCTCCCCGCCGGAGAACAGGACATTTCCGCTGGAGGTCAGCGGCAGTAGGCAGCTCTCGGGCCGGAACACCTCCGCCGGACGGTCCGCCAGCAGAATGAGCGGACGCTCCGCCTCCACCGGCTCCGCCCAGCCCAGCGTCACATTGACCGGGAAGGCCGGGAATGCGCCGCCCCCGTATTCATACAGGCCCGTCCCTTCGGGCAGGACGCTCCCGTCCACCGTGAGGACGGGCATCTGTGCGCACAGAAAGTCCCGCATGTCCTCCGGCAGGCTGTCAAAGGACACCGGCTTCAGCTGCCCGGGATCGGCAAACCGCTCTACCCACCGGGGGTTGGTGATCACCAGATGGTCATAGCCGCCCAGCTCCCCGTTCAGCTCAATGGAGCTGTCTACCACAAAGGAGAGCAGGAGGCTGTCCTCCAGGGAGGCCAGCAGGTCCCCGCCCGCCTCCGCCAGCTCGGGGGTGTCGCATACCGTGTCGATGTCCGTGTAGGCCAGATAGGCAACGCCGTCCGTGTCATATTGGCTGAGGAGGCTGCCCGCTTTGCCGCACCCGGCGATCAGACCGGCCAGGGCCAGCAGCAGCGCGGGAAGCAGCGCACGTTTCACTCCGCGTCCCTCCTCTCCGTCTCCGCCGGGGCCAGGGGGAGGGCCACCACAGCGGTAAAGAGGTCGGCGTCGGTCTCCACCGAAAAGGTCCCGCCGCAGGCCTCGGTGAAGGTGCGGGCGATGGAGAGGCCCAGGCCGCTGCCCCCGTCGGTGCGGCTCTCGTCTCCCCGGACGAACCGCTCGGTGAAGTCCACCCCGGGGGCCAGCTCGTCCCGGGAGATGTTTTTCAGACTGGCCGCCGCCATTCCGTCCACGGCCCGGAGGGTCAGATAGACCCGGGAGCCGGGCAGGGCGTATTGCAGAGCGTTCTGAATCAGGTTCTGGAAGACCCGGTAGAGCCGGTCCCCGTCGGCGGTCACGGGGACGGCCTCCTCGGGGAGCTGGGTTTTCAGGGACAGGCCGCTGCGGTCGATGGCCTCGCCCATGTCGGCCAGGGTCTGGCGCAGAAGCTTACCCAGATCCAGCCGCTCCAGCCTGACGCTCAGGCTCCCCGACGCGGCCTTGCTCACCTCAAACACGTCCCTGACCATGGCGCTCAGCCGCTGGGCTTTTTTCGATAAAATGCGGATATAGTCCTTCACGTGCTCCGGCAGGTCCTCCTCCTGACTCAAAAGCTCGGTGTAGCTGATGATGGAGGTGAGAGGGGTTTTCAGGTCGTGGGACACGTTGGAGATGAGCTCCACCTTCATCCGCTCGCTGCGGGTTTGCTCCGCCACCGCCGCCCGCATCCCGGCCTCCAGGCCGTCCAGGGCGTCCGCAGCCAGGAGCAGGTCGGAGTCCCGGGGGAGAGGGGCGGCTTTGCTGAGGTCTCCGTCCCGGGCGGCCTGGATGCGGTCCAGCAGCACCCCCAGATCGGCGGCGTTCTGGCGGCTTTTTCTCAAAAAGAGCACCTGCACGGCGATGAGGGCCAGCCCCGCCAGACAGAGGAGCACCCAGAAAATCAGCCAGGGCCACCCGGACCGGCGGAACACGCCGAACAGGGTGGGGAGGAGCAGGGCGAACACCCCCGACCCCGCCATAAAGGGGATGGCGGCGAGGAACTGCCATCTGGCCTGCCGCTCCAGCCGCTGCTGGACGGGGTATTTCAGGCCCTGACTCCGGAACAGCCGGGCGCAGGCGGCGCAGAAGCTGCTGCGGAAGAAGTCCAGGCCGTTATAGCGCAGGTCGTTGACGTAGAGATAGCAGCACCAGACGGCCGGGAACAGGAAGACAACCTCGAAATGGACGCTGTGATAGGCGAATATCAGGGAGAAGAGGCCCAGAGAGCTCTGCCAAAGCAGGATGCACAGAGGAACCAGAAGCGCCAGCTTGATCTCCAGCCAGATTTTCCCGCATACCCAGGCGATGCCCCGGTCGGCCTGGGCCTTGGGTTTCCGCCAGACCACATAGAGGACGGCCAGCACAACCCCTGCCGCCGGGATCAGGGCCAGCAGCAGGAGGACAATCCGGCTGTCCCTCCGGTCCTGTACTATGCTGTAGAGGGGGTCCCCCCAGCCGGTGTCCGCGTAATAGACCGGCTCCTCCGCCGCCGCCAGACAGATGGTGACGCCGGACACATCAGCCGTACCAGCGGAGGCGCTGCCGGTGCCCGGCGCGGTGGAGTGCGCCAATGGTGCGCCGGTGCTGAAATCCGCCTGCCAGTTATTTCCCACGAAATCCTCCAGGGGGATGTTGGTGTAGCCGGGGAGATACCAATTCCCCTTTTCTGGGCGGTAGTAGCCGTCGCCGTAGACATCGATCTCCTGGCCGTCCTTCCAGATCTGCACCGTCTCCCCGTCGAACCAGAGCAGGAAATGATAGCCCTTGGGCAGTTCCCGGCCCGGGGCGAGCCCCGGCTCGTTGGCGGCCAGTGTCCGCCCGTCCCGGTCAATCCGGTAGAGCAGGTTGCGCCCGCCAAACAGGGTCCGCATTTCCTCCATGTCCTCCTCCAGGCCGGCTGCGCTGTTCAGGCAGTACCAGAGCCGGTAGGAGAGCACGCCCCGGAACCGTCCGGTGTCCCGATAATCACTTGTCAGGGCCTCCCGGACGAGGCTCCAGCCGCCCATGAACGTCCCCCGCAGGATCAGGGCCCCGCTGGTGATCAGCAGGCTCACCCCCAGGACAAAGCAGAGAAAGCTAACGGCGCACTTCGATTTTTTCCATTTTGTAGCCAATGCCCCACACCACCTTCAAATATTCCGGCTCCTTGGGGTTGAGCTCGATCTTCTCCCGAATGCGGCGGATATGGACCATCACCGTGTTCTCGGTGGCGTAGGCCTCCTCGTTCCACACCCGGCGGTAGATCTCCTCGGCGGGGAAGACCCGGCCCAGGTTGCGCATGAGCAGATCCACGATTTTGAGCTCGGTGGCGGTGAGCCGCACCGGCTCCCCGTCGGCCCGGAGGACCATCTCCTCCGGGGAATACCAGAGCCGTCCGGTACGGATGTCCTCCCGGCGTCCGGCGGCGTTCACGTCCCCCAGCAGGGTGTACCGCCGGAGCTGGCTGCGCACCCGGGCGGCCAGCTCCTGGGGGTTGAAGGGCTTCGCCACGTAGTCGTCCGCCCCCATGGACAGCCCCAGGATCTTGTCCGAGTCCTCGCTCTTGGCCGACAGGACAATGATGGGCAGATTCCGCTTTTCCCGGATTTTCAGTACCGCCGAGAGCCCGTCCAGCTTTGGCATCATCACATCCATGATGATCAGCCGCAGCTCGGGGGAGACGGCCAGCTCCAGGGCCTCCAGGCCGTTATAGGCCCGCAACACCCGGTAGCCCTCCTTCTCCAGCACAATGGCAATGGCGCGGACAATCTCGGGGTCGTCGTCCACCACAAGCACACATTCGTTCATCGAGCCCATCCCCTTTTTGAACCTGCCGTAAGGATAACAGGAATTTCTGACAGCCGCCTGGCGGGGAATCTTACAAAAATCTGAAGACACCCTCTAGTTTACCACAGAAACCGGACCCGGGCAAGTCCGGCGCGGGGCGGCGGCCTGGATGGGGGGAAGTTTTCCTTGCCGATTGCGCCCAATGGAAGTATAATATCCCTATATGACCGGCCTGTAATCTGAAAAAGACGAGGTGGAGCAAGCATTGAAGCTCATGGTAATAGATGGAAACTCTCTGATCAACCGGGCGTTCTATGGCATCCGGCTGCTCACGACCCGGGACGGTACCCCCACCAACGCGGTCTACGGCTTTCTCAACATCCTGCTCAAGCTGCTGGAGGAGGAGAAGCCGGAGGCCCTCTGCGTCACCTTCGACCGGAAGGCCCCCACCTTCCGGCATCTGGCCTATGAGGGCTACAAGGCCCAGCGCAAGGGGATGCCCGACGAGCTGGCCGCCCAGCTTCCGATCCTGAAGGAGGCACTGGACGCCATGCGCATCCCCCGCTATGAGCTGGACGGCTGGGAGGCCGACGATCTCATCGGCACCATCGCGGCCCGGGACACCGCCGCCGGGTGGGACACGGTGGCCGTCACCGGGGACAAGGACGCCCTCCAGCTGGTGACGGACACGGTG
Organism: uncultured Flavonifractor sp.; assembly: GCA_947649225.1. Taxonomy (GTDB): domain Bacteria; phylum Bacillota; class Clostridia; order Oscillospirales; family Oscillospiraceae; genus HGM12998. The sequence goes on along the minus strand of CANSQX010000043.1, from coordinate 3,264 downwards.
CGGGTAAAGCTGGTCTCCACCCGCATGGGCCAGACCACCACCAAGGAGATGACCCCTGACACCTTCCGGGCGGCCTACGGCTTCGATCCCATCCACATCATCGACCTGAAGGCCCTGATGGGGGATACCTCCGACAACATCCCCGGGGTCAAGGGAATCGGGGAGAAGACCGCCATGGGCCTGGTGCAGATGTACGGCTCCATCGATCACCTCTATGACCATATGCCCGATATCGTCACCGCGCCGGACGCCCCGGCCAAGCCCAACGTGGTCAAAAAGCTGGCCGAGGGGCTGGAGATGGCCCGCATGTCCTACGATCTGGCCACCATCCGCACCAACGCCCCCCTGGACTTTCAGCCCCAGGAGAACCTGCGGCAGGAGCCGGACGGCCCGGCTCTCTACCGCCTGTTTCTCCGGCTGGAGTTCTCCAAACTCATTGACAAACTGGGCCTGAAGGCCCCTCAGGGGGACGCGCCTGCGGCGGGGGGCGTCCGGCTGGAGCCCTGCGAGCGGGAGCTGGTGGACAGCCCCGCCCGGGCGGAGGAGCTGCTGTCCCTCTGGCGGCAGGAGGACTGGGTGAGCGTGCTGGCCCTGCCCTCTCTGAACGCGGTATGCGTGGCCTGGGGGCCGCCGGAGGCCGGGCGGGCCGCGCTGCTGCTGTCCGGCCGGCTGGAGGACTATAACCGCTTCCTGCAGGCCCTCTTTGAGGCGGAGGACATCTGTAAGACGGTCCACAATGGGAAGGACCTGAGCCGGGCTCTGCTGGACGAGGGGATTACGGCCCGGGGGCTCTGCTTCGACACGGCCCTGGCCGCCTACCTGCTGGCTCCCACCGACGGCAGCTATGACCTGGAAAAGCTGGCTGTCACTTATTTTAATGTGGAGACTGCCAAGGCAAAGACCTACCTGGACCCGGAGGCATTCAGCCCCCTGTCCGATCCGGCGGCCCCTCTGGCTGCCATGGCGGAGCACGCTGTCCTCACCGGCCTGCTCGGGCGCACTTTGGCCCCCCGGCTGGAGGAGCTGGACCTGGACCGGGTATATCGGGAGGCAGAGCTTCCCCTGTGTCCCGTCCTGGCCGGTATGGAGGCGGCGGGCTTCCTGGTGGACCGGCGGGCCCTGGCCCGCTACGGCGAGATGCTGAAAACCCACATCGATACCGCCCAGGCCGCCATCTACGAGCTGGCGGGGGAGACCTTCAACATCAACTCCACCCAGCAGCTGGGCCATATCCTCTTTGATCAGCTGGGCCTGCCGCCGGTGAAGAAGACCAAGACGGGGTACTCCACCAATGCCGACGTGCTGGAGAAGCTGCGGGGCCAGCACGCCATCATCGACGCCATACTGGAGTACCGGCAGTATACCAAGCTCAACTCCACCTATGTGGAGGGTCTGGGCAAGGTGATCGCCCCCGACGGGCGGATCCACACCTGCTTCCAGAATACCGTCACCGCCACCGGGCGGCTCTCCTCCACCGAGCCCAATCTGCAAAATATCCCGGTGCGCACCGAGCTGGGGGCCGAGCTGCGCCGGATGTTTGTGGCCCCGCCGGGCAGCGTGCTGGTGGATGCCGACTACTCCCAGATCGAGCTGCGCCTGCTGGCCCATATCGCCGGGGACGAGCGGATGATCGCCGCCTTCCGCTCCGGCGAGGATATCCACACGGTGACCGCCGCCCAGGTGTTCGGCGTGGCGCCTGAGGCGGTCACCCACGAGATGCGCCGCCGGGCCAAGGCGGTCAACTTCGGCATTGTCTATGGCATTTCGGCCTTCTCCCTGTCCCAGGACATCGGGGTCTCCACCTTTGAGGCCAAGGACTATATGGACCGCTATTTTGAAAAGTACGCCGGGGTCCGGGCCTATATGTCCGGGGTGGTGGAGCAGGCCAAGGAGCGCGGCTATGTGGCCACGCTGCTGGGCCGCCGCCGCTGGCTGCCCGAGCTGAAATCCTCCAACCACAACCTGCGCTCCTTCGGGGAGCGGGTGGCCCTGAACATGCCCATCCAGGGTACCGCCGCCGATATCATCAAGCTGGCCATGATCCGGGTGGACGGCCGGTTGCGGGCCGGGGGCCTTCGGGGGCGGCTGGTGCTCCAGGTCCACGACGAGCTCATTGTGGAGTGCCCCAAGGCCGAGGAGGAGTCTGTAAAAGCCTTGCTCACCGAAGAGATGGAGTCAGTGATGGAGCTGGCCGTCCCCCTCACCGCTGAGGCCCACGCCGGACGTACCTGGGCCGAGGCCAAGGGGTAAGCACCTGTACAGGAAGGAGAGAGGGGATCCCATGGAATATCAGCTGGTTCCCGCCGACCGCTCCCATCTGCCCCAGATCGCCGCGCTGGAGCGGCGTTGCTTTTCGCCCCCCTGGAGCGAGTCCCTGCTGGCGGAGGAGCTCTACAACGACAGCGCCTCCCTGGTGGTGGCCGAGGGGGAGGACGGCACGGTTCTGGGCTACGGCCTGGTCCGGGCGGTTTTGGACGAGGGGTGCCTGGAGAAGATCGCCGTGGATCCGGCCTGGCGGAGGCAGGGGGTTGCGGCGGAGCTGCTCGCCGCGTTTCTCCGGTTCGGGCGGGCCCATCTGGCCTTCTTGACCCTGGAGGTCCGGGCCTCCAATACCCCTGCTGTGGCGCTCTACCAGAAGCTGGGCTTTCAGGAGGTGGGGCGGCGTAGAAACTATTACCGTGAACCCACCGAGGACGCCCTCCTCCTGACAGTGGAGTTTTAAGGGGGCGGCGCCCCCGGGGGGCTTTGCAGGGGACTCCCCCTGCGGGACACCGCTGCCGCGGGGGCTTACTTTCTCTGTTTAGAGAAAGTAACAAAGAGAAACCAGGGCTCCGGCCCTGGACCTGGACCTGGAGTTGGGCGGCGCGGGTTACGGGGCCTCCTTGATCGAAAGTAGTTACCCGCCGGTTTAGATGTTTCGTATCGTTACCAACGGCGGCTTTAAGCCGCCCGCCGGGCGATTGTTACCCCGCAAGACCTGTCAACAGAAGCGTTTTAATCAGTGCGTTCAATGCCGCCGCGGGCTGCCTATGCGCCGCGTAGATAGTCTACCAGCTGCGCCGGTGCAGAGCCGGGCTCCGCACCCATTCAACCAAATGTCTAACCACGCGGCGCGGGTACTGCGTGGCGGCCGTCAGACACCGAACTTGAATTGCAAAATCTGTCAAGTCTGGGTGTCATAATCGACGCGGGCCACCCGAGCGCGGCAGCGCTGCCGCCGCAGCGTTAAGAAAACTTGCCAGTGGCAAGTTTTTAGCGTAGGCC
>CANSQX010000042.1 GCA_947649225.1 uncultured Flavonifractor sp. | reverse complement strand
TCTCACGGTGAGAATCCGGGCTCCTTTTTCGGCCTGTCCCGTGCGCTCAGGGGGCCGCACAGGAGCGGCTGAGGGCCTCCAGGAAGATGGGGAGGGCGGGGTTGGCGTTGTCCTGATGCCAGGCGGCGGTGAGGCTGGGGTCGCTGACCTGGTCCACGTCCAGGAATTTGATGTAGGGGTAGCTGCGGAGCATGTTACGGGAGTCCAACATGGCCACCCCCAGACCCGACTGGACCCAGAGCATACTGGTCTGGATGGAGGGGGAGAAGCGTACCTTGGGCGTGAAGCCCTGGGCCTGACAGGCGTCCAGGATCAGCTTGGGGGAGATGGCCGAGTCGTTGTAGGCCACGATGATCAGGGTCTCGTCCCGCAGATCGGACAGGTGGATGGCGTCCCGGGCGGCCAGGGGATGGCTGCGAAGCACGGCAATGTGGTCGCGTCCCTTCTCCAGCACCTGAAAGCGGAGGTTGAACCGGTCCTGTATGTCAAAGAACAGGGTGATCGCCAGGTCCAACCCACCGTCGTAGAGGAGGGCGGCCAGAGCGTTAAAGCTGTGGTACTCCAGGGAGATCTCCATATAGGGATAGGTTTTAGAGAAAAATGTGATGACCGGGGGGAGCAGGTCGTCCACCTGTGTGCCGTCCAGGATCCCCACCCGGAGCTGCCCAGAGAGGCCCTGCTGGGCGTTTTTGGCCCGCTCCACCGCCCGCTCATAGCCGGAGTGGAGGTTCCGGAGGTCCTTAAAGAGCACCTTGCCCGCCGGGGTCAGCCGGACCGAGCGGTTGCTCCGGATGAAGAGCTGGAGGTTGAGCTCCTTCTCCATGGCGGAGATCTGGCGGCTCAGGGCGGGCTGGGTGATATACAGCAGGTCGGCCGCCTGGGTGAAGTTCAGGCAGTTGGCGGCGGTGATGAAGTACTTGATTTGCAGCATATTCACAAAAAATCCCTCCTCCGGTATCATACCATCCCGCCGGGCCCTTGGCAACCCCGGAGCAGCGGCGCAAAAGACGGCAGACGGTCCGTGCCATACGGATCGCCTGCCGTCCTTAATTTATTTCTGATGCTGCTCCAGATAGCGGTGGGCGGCGTCGCACATGGCCTTCACATTCTCCGGCCTGGCGTCGGAGGGTACGTCGCAGCCCGTGGCGATGATACAGCCCCAGGGCCCGATGTCGTCCAGGAGCTTGGTGACATACTCCGCCACCTCCTCGGGGGCGCCGAAGGTCATCAGCTCGCAGGGCACGTCCCCCAGGATGCACACGTTAGGGCCCAGCACCTCCCGGGCCTTCCGGATGTCGGTCTTGGAGTCCAGGGCCATCACGAAGGTCTTCTCCTCCAGCTCTTGGAAGCGGTCCAGATAGAGGGTCCAGTTGGAGTCCAGGTGGAACATGGGAATCACGCCGGTCTCGATGCACAGGTCGTAGTAGGCACGAAAAGCGGGCCAGACGAACTCGTCGATCATAGCGGGGGAGAGGAGCTCGGGGCCGGTGCGCCAGCCGCCGATCCACACGCCCAGGGCGTGGGTGTCCTGAATCTGCTGCCGGTAGGCCTTCAGGTTGTGCTCCAGCACCATGTCGAAGATCTCGTGGATGAGCTCTGGCTCCTCCATCAGGTCGTCGGCGAAGAAGTTCTCCAGGCTGCGGCCCCCGCAGAAGTACTCGAAGGGGGTGATCATGAGGAAGTCGCAGATGCAGGGGATGCCGGCCTCGTGGAACCGCTGGTAGGCCTTGGGGTTGGCGGCAAAGAAGGGCTTCAGATTCTCCCAGTTGTTGTTGCACCGCTCGGCGATGAATTTCTGCTGCCAGGCGTCCCAGCCCATACGCTTGATGTCCTCGTACTCCTCGAACTTCATATTCTCGCACTCGGTGATCTGCCACATGTCGTCGTCCCCCAGCTCGAGGCCGGGCAGGGCGGCCTTGGACAGCCACTGGGTCCCCAGCAGGTAGGGGGAGAAAATGACGTTCTGGGTGGCGTCGGCCTCCAGCCGGATAAGCTCGTTGAGGTTGGCGGTACACGCCTTATCAAAGTCGGTGATGTAGTCCTTCATAACCACCTTTCCCTGGCGGGCAAAATAGCCGTTGCCGCAGGGGGCCACCGGGATCTGGTCCACCGGCTCGCACCGGACCGCCTTCCGGATCCGCTCCAGACGCTGTTCGTAAAGCTGTTCACTCATAAGTTCCGTTCCTCCTTTTTTCATTGGGGTGGTTCCCTGTACCTCCATTCTAACAGACAGGGAGAGAAATGTCCCATAGCGTTTTTGTGTGCTGCCATCGGTTTTTGTTATGGAAAAAGTTCAGAAAAAAGGATTACCAAAGTGTATGGCACTATCGGGAATCCGCATTTTATTTCCCAGTGGGCTTTGCACTATAATAGAGCCGTCGGCCGGGGGACTGATAAATCATACCATTAAAGAGAGGATGAAGCGTGTGCATTTTGGAATTCTGTTCGCGGTCATTATCTATGAGATCGTGACCATTGTGGGCGTGGGTCTGGTCCTATCCCGCAAGGCAAGGAAGCAGACGGTGCAGGAGGAGAGCTTCGCCCTGGCCGGGCGCGGCCTGGGCACCGCCCACGTGGGCGTCACCCTGGCGCTCACCATGCTGGGCTCGGCCCATATCTGGGGCACCACCGAGAACGCCTATTCCATGGGCGGTGTGGCGGTGTGGTTCGGCATTGCCTGTACGGTGATGATGGTGGTCATCACCCAGTGTACCGGCCCCTGGATCCGCAAGATTGGCGTTACCACCGTACCCGACCTATTTGGCGTGCTCTACGGCCCCCGAACCCGCACCCTGGTGGCCTGCATCATGGCCCCGCTGATCTTCGGCTGCCTCTGTCTGGAGACCCAGTGCGTGGCCGTCACCTTCCAGGCCCTCACCGGCTGGTCCTACACCGCCGGAGCCATTGTGGGCGGCATCTTCGGCATCCTCTATGTCCTGCTGGCCGGGATGAAGGAGGTCTCCTGGCTGAACATGATTAACGCGGTTCTTATGTACATCGGCCTGATTGTGGTCTTTGTAGCCTCCTTCTTCTATCTGCCCGCCAACTGGAGCGAGATCGAGGCCACTGTGGTCTCCTCCGGCAACGGCTGGATGACCAGCATCTTCGGCAACACCGACCTCATCATCGGCTTTGCCATCCCCTCGATTCTGTGCTGCACCCTGTTCCAGGGCATCAGTCAGATGGGCCTTCAGACCTGCATCGCAGCCCGGGATGTGAAGTCGGTGAAGAAGTCCCTGTGGCTGGCCGGCCCGGTTAACGGTCTGTTCTGCATCATCCCCGCTCTGCTGGGCATCGCGGCCCTGGTGCTGGACACCACCGGCGTGCTCCAGGGGAGCCCCCTGGGGGCCATGCTGGCCACCCCAGCCCTGATTGTCCAGTACATGCCCTCCTGGGTAGTGTGGCTGGTGATGGCATCCTTCCTGGGCGTGCTGCTGTCTACCTTCGCCATGACCTCCCTGTGTCCCGCCACCATCTTCGCTCACGACCTCTACGGCGGGCTCTACAAGCCCAACGCCAGCGAGAAGGAGAAGACCCTGGTGACCCGCATCGGCATCGTGGTGGTGGGCGTTATCGCCATCTGCCTGTCCAACTTCCAGCCCCAGGTGGTCACTACCATCAACTGGATCTTCACCTGGGCGTTCCCCATGTTCGTCATGTGCATCCTGGGTCTGTTCTGGAAGCGCAGCGCCACCGCCACCGTGATCACCATGTTCGCCGCCTGGGTGGGCATCATCATCTGGACTACCTTCGGGCTCCAGGCCCGTCTGGGGGCGAACGCCGTCCACGGCGCGTATATCTCCCTGGCCATTTCCCTGGTGCTGGGCATCATCCTGACGGCTGTGCTCCCCGGCAAGCCCGGCTATTTCAAAGAGCAGAAAGCCAAGCGGTAAGGAAAGAAAGGAGCAATTTCACATGGTTATACAGATCATCCTCCAGGGGGCGGCCATGGTCTTCGGCATTACCATTGTGGGCTTCCTGCTGTCCAAGGCTCTGAGCCGCGGCAAGGACGAGTAAGCCCGGACGATTGTCACCGAGGCGCATCCCAAACAGCGGATTAGGGGAGCACCGGAAGTTCTTTTTCCCTATTTTTCTTTAGAAAAAGGGGGAGCACCGGAAGGAGGCAAGAGCAATGACCTTTGGCGCAACAGAATATTGGATGTTCGGCATCATGGCTATGATGTGCCTGTTCGGCGTATGCGCGGGGATTTTCTCCGCCATGGGCAAGAAGAAATAGGCGTGACAGCCAAAACAAGCGGCAGCTCCCGGCGGAGCTGCCGCTTGTTTTGGTCCCGGCAGGCGGCGGAAATCCGGTTGATCTCTCCCGCATTCTGACATAAAATAGAGACGGAACGTGTAATCCCTGATCGACGGGAGGAAATTGGGATGACCATTCGGAATTTTGAGGTTTTCGCCCAGGTGGCGGAGTGCGGGAAGATGAACGAGGCCGCCCGGCGGCTGTATATCTCCCAGTCTTCCGTGAGCCAGGCGGTGGCTGAGATCGAGCGGACCTACGGGATCCGGCTCTTTGAGCGGCTGGGCAGGCGGCTGTGCCTGACGCCGGCCGGGCGGGAGCTGTTACAGCACGTGCGGCGGCTGCTGATGGCCCGGGACGCCATGGACCAGTGGCTGGAGCAGGCAGCCGACCGGAAAATCATCCGCATCGGCGCGTCGCTGACCGTGGGCACCAGCGTGCTGGTACCGCTGTTGGACAGGCTGAGCGCCCAAGACCCGGAGATTGTGCCGGAGGTCCTGGTGGCCAATACCCATATTTTAGAGGAAAAGCTGCTGAGGGACGATTTGGATCTGGCCCTGGTAGAGGGAAAGGTGAGCGACCCCCAACTGACCGTCCGGCACGCCATAGAGGACCGCATGGTTCTGGTCTGCGGCCGGGGCCACCCCTTTTATGGCCGGAACGCGGTGGCGCTGGAGGAGCTGTCCCACCAGCGTCTGATCCTGCGGGAGGTGGGGAGCGGTACCCGGGCCCAGCTGGAGGACCAGCTGAAGCTGCGCCGGATCCCCTTCCAGGCCCCCTGGACCTGCTACAACACGGAGACCGTCAAGGCCGCCGTCATCGGCAGCTACGGGGTCACGCTGATTTCGGAGCGGCTGGTCCGGGAGGAGTGCGCGGATGGGCGGCTGTGGGCCTGTACGGTTCAGGACCTGGTCTGCGGCCGTTTTTTCCATCTGGTGGTGCCACAGAACAAGGTGATCACTGGCAGCATGCGGCGTTTGATGGACCTGTGTACCGCGACGGACGGTCTGCCGGATAAAATATAAGTATTTAATTATTAAAAACTTAATAAGATTCGTATTTTATAAATGAAGGAGTCAGGTTGACGGAAAACAGCTGCAATGCTATAGTTATTTTGGTAAAGATGATCGGAGGCGCGCACGGGGTTCCGCCGGGCGGGCCCTGCCGGTCAAGGAAGAGATAAGGAGGATGTCAGATGGGATTCCGCATTGAGGCCGGGCTGGCTGACGAAATTCTGCGCGAGCTGAAAAAGAGCTATCAGATCTACGCCCCCAAGCGCTTTCCCGGACAGGGGCGTTTTGCGGAGACGGATTTGATCCGCTACGACGAGGTGAGCGCCCTGTCGGAGATTGTGTTCGACGAGAAGTCGGACTATCCAGCTAAGGAGGTCATCACCCCCATCCAGCAGGCGATTTTTTACTTCACGGAGGAGGAGTACCGGGCCAGCCGGGGCAAGAGCAAGCCCATTCTGCTCTTTGCCCGCCCCTGCGACATCAACGCCCAGCGGGTACAGGCCAAGATCTATGCGGGCAACGGCGGATATGAGGACCTCTACTATACCCGGATGCGGGAGCGGGTCAAATTCGTGCTGATGGAGTGCCCCGGCGGGGACGACACCTGCTTCTGCGCCAGCATGGGGACCAACCGGACCGACGACTATGGGATGGCTGTCCGGCCCGACGGCGCGGGCGGCCTGCTGGCTGAGGTGCGGGACGAGGAACTGCTCCCGTACTTCTCCCAGGCCCCGGCGGCGGACTTCACCCCCGCCTTTGTGACGGAGAACGAGACAGCCGTCACCCCGCCGGAGATCCCCGACAAGGAGACCCTGCTCAAGCTGAAGGCCCACCCGGTTTGGCAGGAGTTCAACGGCCGCTGTATCAGCTGCGGCGCGTGTACGCTGGCCTGCTCCACCTGTACCTGCTTCACCACCCGGGATGTGGTCTACGGGGACAACCCGGAGGTGGGAGAGCGCCGCCGGGTCAGCGCTTCCTGCCAGGTGGAGGGCTTCTCCGACATGGCAGGCGGACACTCCTTCCGGCCCACGGCGGGAGACAGGATGCGCTATAAAATCCTGCACAAATTCCACGACTACAAGGCGCGGTTTGGGGATATGCACATGTGCGTGGGCTGCGGGCGCTGTACGTCCCGCTGTCCGGCTTACATATCGGTGACCGCCACCGTCGCCAAGGTAAACGCCGCCGTCGCGGAGATCCGCGGTGCGCTGGGCCAGTAAGGGGGATGAGAACCATGACAAATCCTGTTCAGCCCGTACCCTGTAAGATTCTCAGCGTCGTCCAGGAGAGCGAGACCGAGTGGACCTTCCGCGTGGAGACCGATGTCCGCCCTCAGTGCGGCCAATTTATGCAGCTCTCCATCCCCATGGTGGGGGAGGCCCCCATCTCGGTCAGTGCTCAGGGAGACGGGTGGGTGGAGTTCACCATCCGCTCGGTGGGCAAGGTGACCAACGTGATTTTCCAGAAGGAGCCGGGCGATCTCCTCTTCCTGCGGGGGCCCTACGGCAAGGGGTGGCCGCTGGAGCAGTTCAGGGACAAGCACATGGTGGTGATCACCGGCGGCACCGGTCTGGCCCCTGTGCGCTCCATGCTCCGCCGGTTTGCCGCAGAGCCTGGGCTGGTCCGGAGCGTCACCCTGGTGGCTGGCTTTAAGGACGAGGGCGGCATCGTGTTCCGGCAGGAGCTGGAGGCGTGGCGCACCCCCTTCCGTACCATCTACACTCTGGACAAGGGCGAGAAGGAGGGCTGGCGCACTGGCCTTGTGACTGAGTTTGTCAAGGAGATTCCCTTTACTACCTTTGACAGGAACTACGCGGCCGTGGTGGTGGGCCCGCCGCCCATGATGAAATTCACCGGCCTGGAGCTGCTGAAGCAGGGGGTTCCGGACGACAGGATCTGGATGTCCTTTGAGCGGAAGATGTCCTGTGCCGTGGGCAAGTGCGGGCACTGCCGGATCGACGAGACCTATGTCTGTCTGGAGGGCCCCGTCTTCCCCTACACCCAGGCCAGATATCTGGTGGATTAGGCCTTGTTTGAAACATGTCAAAACGCCCAAACGGCGGAGCTTTTTCCACCATGCGGCGTTAAAAATTTTTGAAATACGAAACGTATTCCTGCAAATTTTTGCCTTGCCTGGCGGAACAAATCTCTCGCCGTTGGGCATTCCGCCAAGTTTCAAACAAGGCCTGAGGAGGAGCTGCAAGGATGAATCACGATATCAACATCAAAAAGCTGCGCCTGAACTGCTTCCGCCAGTCCAAGGAGGACGGGAAGTTTATGCTTCAGATGCGCGTCCCCGGCGGCTTTGTGGAGGCCAAGTACCTGAGCATGATCCGCCACATCTCGGAGACCTGGGGGGACGGCAATTTCCACTTCGGCACCCGCCAGACCTTCGACATCTGCGGGATCCCCTACGAGAACATCCCGGCTGTCAACGCCTACCTGAAGGACTACATTGAAGAGGTGGACGAGCAGCTCTGCCAGGTCAACATGGACCAGGTGGCGGGGGTCCCGGCGGAGTGGGACCGCAGGGGGGGCTATCCCACCATCGGCGCCCGGAACATCTCGGCCTGCATCGGCGACTACCACTGCATCTGCGGCAACATCAACACCTTTGCGCTGGCGCGTCGGCTGGAAAAGCTCATCTTCCCCAGCCACTATCACATCAAGATCAACATCTCCGGCTGTCCCAACGACTGCAACAAGGCCCATCTCTGCGATTTCGGCATCATCGGCTGCGCTAAGATTGACTATCACCCGGAGCGGTGCATCGGCTGCGGACTGTGCGCCAAGATGTGCGAGCATGGGGCCACCCGAGTGCTCTCTCTCAACGAGAAGAACGGGAAGATCGACAAGGACCCCTGCTGCTGCGTGGGCTGCGGCGAGTGCGTGAAGGCCTGCCCGGCTGGAGCCTGGACCCGGAATCCCAAGCAGTTCTATAAGGTGATTCTGGGCGGGCGCACGGGCCGTCAGACCCCCCGGACCGGGAAGATGTTCCTGAACTGGGCCACCGAGGACGTGATCGCCGGGGTGCTGGGCAACTGGCAGAAGTTCTCCGCCTGGGTGATGGACTACAAGCCCGAGTACCTCCACGGCGGTCACCTGATTGACCGGGCGGGCTACAAAAAATTCAAGGAGATCATCCTGGAGGGGGTGGAGCTGAATCCGGAGTGCCTGGTGGCGGAGGATATCTTCTGGCATGAGACCGAATACCGCTCCAACTTCAATGTAAAGCCCCTTAGCGCCCACCACACCGCCGGCCCCCAGCCGGAGGGGACACACGCGCATTGACGGGAACAAAAACGGAGCCGGACACGGGAAGACCGCCGTGTCCGGCCCTTTTTTTGCCCAGATCCGGCCTGAGCTTCCAGCTCTGCGGAAGGCTGCCCAGAGGTTGTATCTGCAATTCCAGCTGTGATCTCTTGCAAAAGGCGGGCTTCTCTGATATACTCAGACAAATGTGTCCGGCGGCGAACGGCGCATGTCCGGACCGAAAGGGGAGGGAAGACGTCATGGCGCGACAAGACAACTGCTGCTGCGGCCAGGAGGCCTTCGCGGCGCTTTCTCCTGTTCTGGAGCAATATGGGACTGTGCCGGGGAGCCTGATCACCATCCTGCAAAGGGCGCAGGACATCTATGGCTATCTCTCGGCGGAGTCCATCCGCTACATCGCCGGGCGCACCGGCATTCCGGCGGCGAAGATCTACGGAGTGGCTACCTTTTATACCCAATTCCGCCTCCAGCCGGTGGGAAAGCACCTGATTATGCTCTGTAAGGGTACAGCCTGCCATGTCAACGGCGCGGACAGGATCGAGGAGGCCATCACCGAGGAGCTGGGCATCACAGACGGGGAGACCACGGAGGACGGCATGTTTACGCTGAATAACGTGGCCTGCCTGGGCTGCTGCTCCCTGGCCCCGGTGATGATGATCCGCACCGGGGAGGGCGAGGAGACCTACGGAAATCTCACCGGGGATACAGTAAGGGCCATTTTGCGGGATATTCGGGCGAAGGAGGGACAGGTATGAGGGTCGTCGTAGGGCAGGGGAGCTGCGGCATCGCCACCGGGGCCCGAAAGACTGCGGATGCATTCACCCGGCTGATCGGAGAAAAAGGGCTGTCCAGCGTCTGCGTGGACCTGACCGGCTGTGTGGGCGCCTGCTATCTGGAGCCCATCGTGGACATCTATGGGGACGACGGTGCGCTCCAGGTCCGCTATGTGCGGGTTCAGCCGGGCAATGCGGCCGCCATTGTGGAGCGGCACCTGGCGGGCGGTGAGATTGTGGAGGAACTGGCTATCTCCCCGGAGGACGCCCGCTTTTTGAAGCAGCAGAAGCGTATTGTCCTGCAAAATTGCGGTGTCATCAACCCGGAGCGCATTGAGGACTACAGAGCGGCCGGAGGCTATGAGGCTGCAAAAAAGGCGATCACCGCCCTGACGCCCATCCAGGTGATCGAAGAGATCCGAACCTCGGGCCTCCGGGGCCGGGGGGGCGCGGGCTTTCCCACCTGGTTCAAGTGGAACGCGGCCCGGCAGAGCCAGGCCGGCCAGAAGTATATGGTCTGCAATGCCGACGAGGGGGACCCCGGGGCGTTTATGGACCGCTCAGTGCTGGAGGGCGACCCCCACAGCGTCCTGGAGGGGATGCTCATCGGCGGCTACGCCATTGGAGCCAGCCAGGGGGTCATCTATGTCCGGGCCGAGTACCCGCTGGCCATCAAGCGCCTGGAGATCGCCATGGAGCAGGCCAGGGAGGAGGGCTTTTTGGGCCAGAACCTCTTTGGGACGGACTTCTCCTTTGACATCCGCATCAAGGCGGGGGCGGGGGCCTTCGTCTGCGGTGAGGAGACCGCCCTCATTGCCTCCCTTGAGGGAGAGCGGGGGATGCCACGCTTAAAACCGCCCTTCCCAGCGGCCAAGGGCTTCTGGCAGAAGCCCACCAATATCAACAATGTGGAGACCTTCGCCAACGTGCCCTGGATTCTCCGGAACGGCGGCAAAGCCTTCGCCGCCACCGGTACCGGACAGAGCGCAGGTACCAAGGTGTTCGCCCTGGCGGGTAAGATCCAAAAGGGGGGGCTGGTGGAGGTCCCCATGGGTCTGCCCATCCGGGATGTCATCTTTGGCATTGGCGGCGGCATCAAGGACGGCAAGGCGTTTAAGGCCGTCCAGATGGGGGGGCCCTCCGGCGGCTGTATCCCCGCCGGGCTGGCGGACACCGCTGTGGACTATGAGTCCATCCCCCGGACTGGGGCCATCGTGGGCTCGGGCGGTATGATTGTCATGGACGAGGACACCTGTATGGTGGATATGGCCCGTTTTTTCCTGGATTTCACCCGCAAGGAATCCTGCGGTAAGTGCAATTACTGCCGGATCGGAACCAAGCGGATGCTGGAGATTTTGGAGCGCATCACCCGGGGCGAGGGGAAGGACGGGGACATCGAGCTGCTGGAGGAGCTGGCGGGCAAGATCAAGGACGGCTCCCTGTGCGGCCTGGGGCAGACCGCCCCCAACCCGGTGCTCACCACCCTGCGGTACTTCCGCAGCGAGTACGAGGACCACATCTACAGGAAAAAATGCACCGCCCACTCCTGCAAGGCCCTGGTCCGCTACGAGATCACCGAGGCGTGCAAGGGCTGTACGCTGTGCGCCAAACACTGCCCGGTGGGGGCCATCGCCGGCGGCGTGAAGGAGCGCCATGTGATTGACCAGACGGCTTGTATCAAGTGCGGAAAGTGCATGGATTCCTGCAAATTTGCCGCTATTTTGAAGGACTGAGGGGGAAGGACCATGAGACAATACCGCTTAAACATCGACGGGCGGGAGGTGCTGGGCCTCCCAGGCCAGACCATCCTGGAGACGGCCCGGGAAAACGGGATCTCCATCCCCACCCTCTGTTACGACGAGCGGACCGAGATCTACGGCTCCTGCGGCCTGTGCGTGGTAGAGGTGGAGGGCAATCCCAAGCTGGTGAAGGCCTGCGCCACCGAGATCCTCCCCGGCATGGTGGTGCGCACGAGCACGGAGCGGGTGCGGGAGTCCCGGAAGACCAATCTGGAGCTGCTGCTCTCCAACCACGTGGGGGACTGCCGCCCACCCTGCGCCCTCAACTGTCCGGCAGGCACCGACTGCCAGGGCTATGTGGGCCTGGTGGCCAACGGCCGCTTTGACGAGGCGTTGAGGCTCATCAAGGAGCGCATCCCCCTGCCCGGCTCCATCGGGCGGGTGTGTCCCCATCCCTGTGAGGACCACTGCCGCCGGGCCCTGGTGGATGAGCCCATCTCCATCGCCTGGATTAAGCGCTTTGCCGCCGACTGGTCCCAGTCGAGCGGGGACCCCTTCCTGCCGGAGATTGCCCCCGAGACCGGGAAGCGGGTGGCTGTCATCGGCGGGGGCCCCTATGGCCTGTCCGCCGCCTATTTTCTGCGCCAGAAGGGCCACGCTGTGACTCTCTACGAGGCTATGCCCAAGCTGGGCGGGATGCTGCGCTATGGGATTCCCGAGTACCGCCTGCCCAAGGCCGTGGTGGACGGGGAGATTGAGACCATCGCCCGTATGGGGGTGGAACTGGTCCCCAACACGAAGATCGGCACGGATCTCCCCTTTGAGGCCTTGCGCAAAAAGTTCGACGCGGTCTTGGTTGGTATCGGCGCGTGGGTGTCCACCGGTGCCGGCTGCCCCGGCGAGGGCCTGTCCGGGGTCATCGGGGGCATTGACTTTTTGCGCCGGGTAGTGCGCAATGAGCCCATCGCTCTGGGGGAGCGGGTAGCTGTGGTAGGGGGCGGCAACACCGCTATGGACGCCTGCCGCACCGCTGTGCGCTTGGGAGCGAAGAAGGTCTATAACATCTACCGCCGCACCAAGGACGAGATGCCCGCCGACGCCCTGGAGATCGAAGAAGCCGGGGAGGAGGGAGTCATCTTCAAAAATCTGACCAACCCCCTGGAGATCAAGGCGGGCCCTGACGGACGGGTGAATGAGGTGCTCCTCCAGGTGATGGAGCTGGGGGAGCCAGACGCCTCAGGCCGCCGCGCCCCCCGCCCGGTGGAGGGCAGGACCGAAACCCTGGCGGTGGATACGGTGATCCTGGCCATCGGCCAGAGAGTGGACGCCGCCGGACTGCCCGGCCTGGACCTCACCCGCAGGGGCGGTATTGTGTACGACCCGGCCACCTTCCGCACCTCGCTGCCCGGGGTGTTCTGCGGCGGCGACTGCGGCAACGACAAGATCTCCATCGCCGTGGAGTCCATCGGGGACGCCCGCAAGAGCTGCGAGGTGGTGGACGCCTACCTTAACGGAAGGGCGGCCGCCTATCAGGCGCCCTTTGTGGTGGAGCGGCATGATATCACCGAAAAGACCTTCGAAGATCGGGAGCGCCAGTGCCGCCCCAAAATGAAACAGCTCAGCCCTGAGGCACGAAAAGACAATTTCTCTGAGGTAGTGGCCGGGTTCACCCTCGAGCAGGCCATGGCCGACGCCCAGCGGTGCCTGGAGTGCGGCTGCCACGACTACTTCGAATGTAAGCTGGTCAACTACGCCAACCAGTACCAAGTCCAGCCCGGCCGGCTGGCGGGGGATGTGAACCGGACCGGGCACGCGGACAGTCACCCCTTTCTTCTCCAGGAGCCCGACAAGTGCATCCTCTGCGGCCTGTGCGTCCGGGTATGTGACGAGGTCATGGGGGTAGGGGCCTTGGGGCTGGTCCGCCGGGGCTTTGACACGGTGGTCAAGCCCGCCCTGGAGGCCCCGCTGGCGGAGACCAGCTGTATCTCCTGCGGGCAGTGTGTCAGCGTATGCCCCACCGGGGCCTTGGGGGAGCGGCTCTCCCTCCGGAAGAGTGTGCCCTTGGAGACACAGCGCACCAGGACCACCTGTTCCTTCTGCTCCCTGGGCTGTTCCATGTACCTGGAGACCGGGGCCGGGATGCTGGTCAAGGCCGTCCCTGATAAGGAGGGACCGGTGAACCGGGGCCTCCTGTGCGTCAACGGCCGCTTCGGCTTTGACTGCGCCGGGCTGGAGTCCCCCCTCACCGCCCCGCTGGTGAGGAATGGCGGCGTGCTGGAGGAATCCGGCTATCAAGAGGCCGCCGTCCGGGCCGCTAAGGCTCTGGAGTCCATAGCCGCCCGCCATGGAAAGGACGCGGTGGCGGTGGCGGTTTCCCCGCGCCTCACAAACGAGGAGACCTTTGCTGTCACACGTCTGGCCGGCGCCGTGGGGGCCAGGGTTTTGAGCTTCGACGCCCGCGAAAACGGCCTGAGCCGGGTTTTGGGAGCGGATCGCTCCCCCAACGCCGTCGACGAGCTGCTGTCCGCCGAGGTCATACTGGCGGTGGGCTTTACGGCCTCGGCCTCGGTGCTGCGGGTCAAGCTCAAACAGGCGGCGGACAGCGGAGCCAAGGTGATTCTGATCAACCCGGAGGGGATGGAGCAGAAGCTGCCCTTCCTCCATCGGGCGGTGTATGAAAAAAACGACCTGTCCTTCCTGAAGGAGCTGGCAAAGGCTTTGCTGGACCTGGGCCGCACCTCCGATGCGGAGGGCTTCGGCGCGTTCACCGAGAGCTTGTCCGGCGTCACTCCCGGCGAGACCGCAAGGGAGATCGCCGCCATCTACGCCGGGGCGAAAAAGGCCATGATCCTATTCCAACAGAACGTGCTGTCCGTCGATGCCGCCGCCCTGCTGGGCGAGCTGGCGGTGATCTCCGGGCACATTGGGGCCCCCCGGGACGGTATTGTGGGGATCAGGGCCCGGAGCAACAGCCAGGGCCTGGCGGATCTGGGCGTTACCGCCGGGGCGGAGGCCATGGAGGGGGTCAAGGCGCTGCTCACCTTCGGCGAGGACCCGGACCCCAAGTATCTGGAAAACCTGGAGTTTTTAGCAGTCTGTGACACCCACTTGACTGAAACTGCCCAAAAAGCCGATGTGGTATTCCCCGGCAGTGGCTTCGCCAGTGCCTCCGGCACCTATACCAACACCGAGGGCCGCGTCCAGGCTGTCCGGCCCGCCGTGGAGCCCGCCGCGCCCCTGCGCAGCTGGCAGGTGGCCTCCGCCATCGCCCGGGTCTATGAGCTGGACTTCCCCTATGAGGACGAGGCGGACCTCTCCGCCGCCCTGGCGGAGCGCCTGCCCCGCTACCGGGATAGGGCGGCCGGCGCGGCCGTGGGTGGAGCCCCCTGTCAAGCGCTCAAATTCGTTCCAGTCCCGGCCGCCGCGCCTCTGGTTGACCCCCTGCCCTCCGCCGACCATCTGGTCCGGCTGATGGAACGCCGGAAGCCGTAATCCCTTTTCTTTCAAGAAAAAAGCTCAAAAAGAGCCTTTGCTTCGGGCCTAAATCCATTGTCATTCCCGGATTTCTGCCCAGTCATGATATGGCATGTTTCGTCGAAGAATTGTATGGTTGGAACGAAACCCGGAAAAAAGCGCTCCCCTCCCATCTGCGGGAGGGGAGCGCCTTTTATGTTACGTTATTCGGTGGTATAGTTGTCGAAATAGCCCTGGATGTAGACGATAGGGGTGCCCTTGTCGCCGCTGCCCGAGGTCAGGTCGCACAGGGAACCGATGAGGTCGGTCAGGCGGCGGGGCGTGGTGCCCTGGGCGGCCATTTTGCCGGTGAGGTTGCCGTCCTTTTTCTGGATCTCCCCCTTGATGGCCTCCCGCAGGGCTTCGCCGCTGAGGTCAGAGAAGTCGTTGTCGGCCAGATACTTGAGCTTGAGCTCGTTGGGGGTGCCCTCCAGCCCGGCGGTGTAGGCAGGGGAGACCACCGGATCAGCGAGCTCCCAAATTTTTCCTATCGGGTCCTTGAAAGCGCCGTCGCCGTAGACCATCACCTCCACGTGCTTGCCGGTCTTGTCCAGAATGCACCGCTGGATCTCCTCCACCAGCCCCTGACAGTCCCGGGGGAAGAGCTTCACCTTCTCCTCGGTGGACTTGTTGGAGCCCAGCAGGCCGTAGGTCTCGTTGCAGCCGCTGCCGTTGACTGGGGCATTGAGGATCTCGTCCAGCCCGAAGACCCGGCTGGCCCCGGCGGCCTTCAGCAGGCGCTTGGAGCGCGCCCGGGTGTGGATGTCGCACACCAGTACGTCCTTGGTGTAGTTCAGCACGGCCCGGGGGTCGTTGGCCAGAATCACTTCCACCTCCGCGCCGCTCTCGCGGATGAGCTGCGCGTAGTAGTCCAAGTAGTCCACGCCGGTGAAGGGGTGAAGGATTTTGCCGAACAGGGCGCGGAAGCGGTCCAGATCCAGCACATCCCGGTAGGGATCGATGCCCTTCTCGTCCACCAGGTCCAGGTCCACCAGGTGGTTGCCCACCTCGTCGGCAGGGTAGCTGAGCTGGAGGACGACCTTCTTTGCGCCCTTGGCGATGCCGCGCAGGCAGATGGCGAAGCGGTTCCGGCTGAGGATGGGGAAGACCACGCCGATGGTCCCGCCGCCCAGCTTGGTACGTACATCCGCAGCGATATCATCCACGGAGGCGTAATTGCCCTGGGCCCGGGCCACAATAGCCTCGGTCATGGCGATCACGTCCCGGTCCCGGATGGAGAAGCCGTCGTCCGCGGCGGCCTCCAAGACAGATTGGGTGACGATCTCGGCCAGGTCGTCCCCGCTGCGGATGATGGGAGCGCGGATCCCCCTTGATACGGTACCTACCATCCGGCTCATGCAGCAACACTCCTAATCAACATTCAAATTTTGCGGCCCTTTTGCCGCAGGCCATCATTATACAGGATTTTTCCCGGTTTGTAAAATAGAAATTTGCAGGTTAGAGGAAATCCGGCTGCGCCGCATCCGCCCGGGCCCTCGCATAGTCCAGGAAACGGCGCACCAGGGGAGAGGCGTCCCGTCCCCCGCGGGCGGCCAGACCCAGCTCCCGGAACTGGGGCGGATCCAACGGCTTGGCCACAATCCGGAAGGGGGTGCGCCGGAGGACCAGCTCGTGGAGCAGGCTGACGCCCAGCCCATTCTCCACCATGGAGATGATGGCATAGTCGTCGTTGACGGAATAGGCCACCCGGGGCCGGATGCCATAACGCTGGAAAATACCGGCGATCTCCCGATCCCGCCCGTCGGTCAGCTCGATGAAGGGCTCAGAGGCGAAGTTTTTAAGGGGATAGGAGGCAGCCCCGGCCTGGGGGTGGTCCGGGGGCAGGAGGGCCATCAGCGGATCCCGTCCCAGCGAAACCGTCTCCAGCCCCTCCCGGGCGGGCAGCAGGACAAAGCCGCAATCCACCGCGCCCTTTTCCAGCCAGTCCTCGATCTCGGCGTACTCCATGCTGCTGCGCAGTTCGAAGCAGATGCCCGGATAGCGGGCCAGAAAGCCCTTCATCAGCGCGGGCAGCCAGTGGACGGCGATGCTGGTCAGGGTCCCCACCCGCAGGGTGCCCCGGGTGAGGCCGTGGAGCTCGCCGATCTGCTCCTCCAGCCGCCGGTGCGCATTGCACACCCCCTGGAGATAGGGGAGGAGGAGGGCGCCCTCTGCGGTAAGGACTGTGCCGGAGCGGCTGCGGGTGAGGAGGGGCAGCCCCCAGTCGTGCTCCAGCTCGGCGATGGTCCGGCTGACCGCCGACTGGGTGTACCCCAGGGCCTCGGCCGCCCGGGTCATGCTGCCCAGCTCTATAGTTTTCAGCAGGACCTGATACTTGGCGTCTCCCATGGCGGGCTCCTTTCATGAGAAAAGCGAATGGAAGCTATGAGAAACTGTCGTTTGCATCATGGATGGGAGTATTGTATAATAAGGCTGTCAGGAAGTCAAGGGCCCGGAGCTCCGGTACCGGCGGGCCCTGTAAGGTCTATCTAAAGAAAGGAGCGGTCGCAATGCGGAAGAACGATAGTTTGACGGAATACACCGTGAAGATGGAGAAGACGGGGGCCCTTCCCTGGGCGGGCGGCTGTCCCCAGTCGGTGAAGCGGGCCTTTTGGCCGCAGAGCCCCTGGCACGCGTTCCGTCTGATAGGCCGCGGCTATTGAGCCGGACGTTTCGGCGCAGGCCTTTTCAAGCCCGCACATAGATTGACATCCCCAATTTCCCCTCTCGCAGCACGACAGAGCGCGCCGCCCGGCTTGGGCGGCGCGCTCTGTTTAGGGTCAAATTCACTTCCGAACGGCGATCTCATGACGCTTGGGGCCAGTTGAGACCGTCTTGATGGGCGCGCCGATGTGCGCCTCCAGGAAGTCTACATAGTCCCGGGCGGCCTGAGGGAGTTTCGTGTAGTCAGTGACGCCGCGGATGTCGCATTTCCAGCCGGGGAGGGTCTCATAGACCGGCTTGGCCCGGTCCAACAGGGCGGGGACTGGGAAGGTATTGGTCACTTTCCCATCCACCTCGTAGCCGGTGCAGACCTTGATCTCGTCCAGGTAGCTGAGGCAGTCGATGGCGGTGAGGACCACCTCGGTGGCCCCCTGGACCATGCAGCCGTACTTGGTGGCCACGGCGTCGAACCAGCCCACCCGGCGGGGGCGTCCGGTGGTCGCGCCGTACTCGCCCGCGTCGCCGCCGTGGCGGCGGAGATCCTCGGCCTCCTGGCCGGACAGCTCGCTGACAAAGGCCCCCGCGCCCACGGCGGAGGAGTAGGCCTTGGTGACCGCTACCACGTCGGTGATGGCCGTTGGGGGGATACCGGCGCCCACAGTACCGTAGCCCGCCAGGGTGTGGGAGGAGGTGGTAAAGGGACAGATACCCAGATCGGGGTCCTTCATAGAGCCCAGCTGGCCCTCCAGCAGAATGCGCTTGCCCTGGGCCAGGGCCTGGTGGACCACGGTCAGGGCGTCCCCCACATAGGGGGCCAGGATGGCCCGGTACTCCATCAGCGTGTCAAAGAGGGCCTTGGGCTCCAGGGGCTCCCGGTGGTAGAGGTGGACCAGCATGATGTTTTTCAGGGTACAGATGGCCTCCAGCCGCTCCATCAGACGGGTCTCATCCCACAGATCGGCCACCTGAATGCCGTACTTGGCGTATTTGTCGGAGTAGAAGGGGGCGATGCCCGACTTGGTGGAGCCGAAGGCCCTGCCGGCCAGCCGCTCCTCCTCACAGGCGTCCAGCAGGACGTGGTAGGGCATGAGCAGCTGGGTCCGCTCCGAGACGATCACGTGGGGGGCGGGGACGCCGCCCTCGGTGAGGCGCCGGAGCTCTTCGGCGAGCTTGGGCACGTCCAGGGCCACGCCGTTGCCGATGATGTTGGTGGTGTGGGGGTAGAAGACCCCCGAGGGGAGCTGGTGCAGGGCAAATTTTCCATAGCCGCAGATGATGGTGTGGCCCGCGTTGGCACCGCCCTGGAAGCGGATCACAACGTCGGAGTCCTCGGCGAGCAGGTCGGTGATTTTTCCCTTTCCCTCGTCGCCCCAGTTGGCGCCCACGATTGCTTTGACCATAGTGTTCCTCCTGCCGCGGGGATTCGCGCATTGGCCTTTTCCCGCGTGCGAACCGCCGCAGGCCCGGCGTGGGAACACAGACCTGCAACACATTTATTATAATGCGCCAAAAACGCCGTGGCAAGGATGAGCCGTGGAAAAATTGCTCAAAAAAACTCAGGATAGGACCTCCGGCTTTGGAATGCAGAAGGTGGGAATCCCCTCGAAGTAGGGGGCGATGGTACACAGGGGGTAGAAAAAGACCAGGCTGCCGTCCTCCACGTAGAAGCGGTTCGGGGAGAACTCCCGCTCTAAACGGTGAGGCCAGTCCGCACAGAATAGGGCCTCGCCGGAGGCCGTCCGGGCCCGGATCTGTGCGGCAGCTGCCTCCAGCACCTGCCGTCGCCACCGGCGGCGGGGCGGGAAGAAGGACTCCGGCGTCCGGATCGTACCCGAGGGGAGAGCCCACACGTCCCCCTGCCGCAGAGTGACGGGGCGGGCGGCGCCCGGGTCCTCCACGGCGTCCAGACAGAGGCTGAGCAGCCCGGGCTCCTGGCAGGTGATGCGGAAGTCCAGCGCCGCCGTCCAGGGCCGGAAGGGGCGCGAGGCCTCCCGGGCGGCGGCCGCCCCGCTGCAGGCCCGCCGGTAGAGCTCGCCCTCCCAGCGGCTCTTCCACTGCTCCGAGAGGCGCCGGTAGTACCGCCCCACCCGGCGCAGGCCGGGAGGCTCCTCCGGCAGCTTGGGCCACCGCAGGGAGAGGGTGAGTACCGGTTCCTCCTCCCAGCTCATCACCCGGCGCCAGGCTCCGGCCTCCACCCGGACGATCTCCTGCTCCTTTGCTTTCTGCATCACAGACCCCGCCTCCTTCTGACTGATTCTTCCGAACCAGTCTATGATTTTGGTGGGAAAGGCGTGAAAAGAGGTTTACTTCTCTGCTTCACTTTGGTAAAATACCATAGGGTGGCAGACGAGGCCGCCGCCCTATCAGGAGAAAAATGACAGGAGGCCCGTGTCGGATGACAAAAAATGAGAAGAAGCCCCAGAGCGATCTGCTGTATGAGACCATTCTGTCCCTGCGCGATCTGGACGAGTGCAAGAAGTTCTTTCAGGATCTGTGTACGGTGGCCGAGCTGCGCGCCATGGAGCAGCGGTTCGAGGTGGCCCTCCTCCTCTCAGACGGGATGATTTACAACGATATTCTGGAGCGGACCGGCGCGTCCAGCGCCACCATCAGCCGGGTCAACCGCTCCCTGCAATACGGCGCGGACGGCTATCAGACCGTCCTGCCCCGGGTGAAGGAGAGGCAGAGGTCCGATGGCAAGCTATGAGTTTCTGGCCGGCTGCTACGACGCCCTCACCGGTGATGTGGGCTACGCCCGCTGGGCGGACTACATCGAACGTCAGTTTGCACGCTGCGGCCGCCCGGTGCGCACGGTGCTGGACCTGGCCTGTGGAACCGGAAGTCTGACAAGGGAAATGACTTTACGGGGATATGAGATGATCGGCGTAGATCGATCGCCGGATATGCTGGCGCAGGCAGCTGTAAAGTGTGAAAACTTGTCGGGTGTTCCGCCTCTGCTGCTCTGTCAGAGCATGGAAAAGCTGGACCTCTACGACACGGTGGATGCCTGTGTCTGCTGTCTGGACAGCGTCAACTATGTGACCAGCCCCGGCAAACTGGCCAAGGCGTTCCAGCGGGTTCATCTCTTTCTCAACCCGGGAGGGCTCTTTCTCTTTGACTGCAACACCCCCCAAAAGCTCCGCAGTCAGGACGGCGCGGTCTTTCTGGATGAGACGGAGGATATCTACTGCGTCTGGCGGGCGGAGTATGCGCCCCGGCGCCGGATTTGCACCTATTATATGGACATTTTCCGCCGGAACGGGACAGGCTGGGATAGGGGGGAGGAGCTGCACGAGGAGTACGCCTACGAGCCCGCCGAGCTGGAGCAGTATCTTCGCCAGGCGGGGTTCCGGCAGATCCGGCAGTACGGCGACCGGAAGCTGCGGCCTCCCCAACCGGATGAGGGGCGGATTTTTTTCGCAGCCCGCAAGGACCCCTGCTGAACACAGAGAAAATAGGAGTTGGACCGATGACAGAGGATCGAATCATACGGGTATTGGCTAAGGACGCACCTGTAAAGGCGTCTGCCATTACAGCTAAGAGCATGGTGGAGCGGGCACGGCGGATCCACAAAACCCTGCCGGTGGCCACGGCGGCCCTGGGCCGGGCCCTGATGGCGGGCTCCCTGATGGGCAGCCAGCTTAAGGAGGAGGACGGAGCCGTCACGCTCCAAATCAAGGGCGGTGGGCCGCTGGGGCGGATCACGGTGGTGTCGGACAGCGGGGGAAACGCCCGGGGCTATGTCCAGAACCCGGCGGTGGAGCTCCCCCTCAAGGCCCCCGGCAAGCTGGACGTGGGGCGTGCGGTGGGGAGCAGCGGCTCCCTGACCGTAATCAAAGACCTGGGACTCAGAGAGCCCTATATCGGAAGTGTGGAGCTTCTGTCTGGTGAGATTGCCGACGATGTGACCGCCTACTTTGCGGAGAGCGAGCAGATCCCCAGCGCCTGTGCTCTGGGGGTACTGGTGGATACGGACCAGTCGGTGCTGAGTGCGGGAGGCTACCTCATCCAGCTGCTGCCCGGCGCGGAGGAGTCGGTCATCGCTGCGGTGGAGCGGGGGGTACTGGGGGCCGGTCCGGTGTCGGCGGCGCTTCAGAGTGGGAAATCGGGGCTGGCGCTGCTCCAGAGTGTGCTGCCTGGCTTTGTGCTTGAGGTGCTGGAGGAGACCCCGGTGGAGTACCGTTGCCGCTGCACCCGGGAGCGGGTGACCCGGGCCTTGGTGAGTATGGGCAGGGAGGAGCTGCGGGCGCTGCTTGCAGAGCAGGGTGGGGCGGAGCTCACCTGCCAGTTTTGCGACGCGGTCTACCGATACTCCGCGCAGGAGCTGGAGACCCTGCTGGCCGGCATGTGACCGGCCAGCAAGGGGCTCCTGGCAGCCCTCGGAAAAAAATTGGGCAAATTTGAATTTTAGTGTTGACATTTCCGGAGGGCTTTAGTATAATAGTCTTCGCTGCTGACGGGAAACAGACAGACAGGGGAGCATAGCTCAG
>CANSQX010000041.1 GCA_947649225.1 uncultured Flavonifractor sp. | reverse complement strand
TCCCGGGTCATCGACCGGGAGCTGCCCGGCTGCGCCCGGGAGACCCTCCTCGTCCTGGACGCCACCACCGGCCAGAACGGCCTCATCCAGGCCAAGCAGTTCAAGGAGGCCGCCGGGATCACCGGCATCGTTCTCACCAAGCTGGACGGCTCCGCCAAGGGCGGCATTGTGGTGGCCATCGCCAAGGAGCTCCAGATCCCGGTGAAATACATCGGGGTGGGCGAGGGCATCGACGACCTCATGCCCTTCGAGCCCCGGGCCTTTGTGGAGGCGCTGATTTAGGCCTTGTTTGAAAATCGGCGGAATACCCAACGGCGAGAGATTTTTCGCCGGACAAGACAAAAATTCACAGCAACACTCTGTGTATTTCAAGAATGATTCACGCAGTATGGTGGAAAAAGATCCGCCGTTTGGGTATGTTGGCGGTGTTTAAACAGGCTCTAGAGCAATTCACAAAAGAAAGGACGTGCTGCTATGACGCGCATCGACGGACGGGCCTTTGACGAGCTGCGGCCCATTGAGATCATCCCCAACTTCAACCGCTTTGCGGAGGGCTCGTGCCTCATCCGCTGCGGCCAGACCCAGGTGCTCTGCACCGCCAGCGTGGAGGAGCGCACCCCGCCCCACGTCCCCGAGGGGGAGGGCTGGGTCACGGCCGAGTATTCCATGCTCCCCCGGGCCAACCGGGAGCGCACCCGCCGGGACGTATCCAAGCTCAAGCTCTCCCCCCGGTCCGCCGAGATCCAGCGGCTGGTGGGCCGGTCCCTCCGGGCGGCAGTGGATATGAAAAAGCTGGGGGAGCGCACCGTCACCATCGACTGCGACGTGCTCCAGGGGGACGGCGGCACCCGCACCGCCAGCGTGACGGGGGGCTTTGTGGCCCTCTCTCTGGCCCTGTACAAGCTGGTGCAGGACGGGGTGCTGGCGGAGATGCCCCTGACCACCTGCGTGGCCGCCATTTCGGCGGGCATTGTGGACGGCGTGCCCATGCTGGACCTCTGCTATGAGGAGGACAGCGCCGCCCAGGTGGATCTCAACTGCGTGATGACCGGCGAGGGGGCGATTGTGGAGCTCCAGGGCACCGGCGAGGGCCGGGCCTTCACCATCGAGGAGCAGCGGACCCTGGTGGACCTGTGCGCCCAGGGAATCCGCCAGGTCCAGGCCGTTCAGAAGGCCGTGCTGGGAGGTTGAAGCCGTGAAGCTGGTATTGGCGAGCAAAAATGCCCACAAGCTGAGGGAGCTGGGGGAGATCCTGGCGGAGCTGGGGATCGAGGTGCTGTCCGAGGCCGAGGCCGGGGTGGACGTGGAGGTGGAGGAGACCGGGACCACCTTCGAGGAGAACGCCCTCCTGAAGGCCCGGGCGGTGTGCGGGGCCTCCGGCCTCCCCGCTGTGGCCGACGACTCGGGGCTCTGCGTGGACGCCCTGAACGGCGCGCCGGGGGTGTACTCCGCCCGGTACGGCGGCGAGGCGCTGGACGACCCCGGCCGCTGCCGCCTGCTGCTGGAGAATATGCGGGGCCAGCTGGACCGCCGGTGCCGGTTCGTCTCGGCCATCTGCTGCTGCTTTCCGGGCGGGGACACCGTGACCGCCCGGGGGGAGTGCGCCGGAACCCTGGCCTATGCCCCCCGGGGGGAGAGCGGCTTCGGCTACGACCCTATTTTCTTCTGCCCGCCCCTGAAAAAGACCTTTGCAGAGCTGACGGCGGAGGAGAAAAACGCCGTCTCCCACCGGGGAAACGCCCTGCGGAAATTCAAAGAGGAATTGGAGCGCTATCTGAATGGAACTGACCAGTAAACAGCGGGCCCAGCTGCGGGGCCTGGCCAACGGCGCGGATACCATCGTCCATATCGGCAAGGACGGCCTGGGGGACAACCTGGTCAAGCAGGCCGGCGACGCCCTGGAGGCCCGGGAGCTCATCAAGTGCAGGGTGCTGGAGACCGCCCCCCTGAGCAGCCGGGAGGCCGCCGGGGCCCTGGCCAAGGCCACCCGGTCCGAGGTGGTGCAGGTCATTGGAACAAAATTCGTCCTCTATCGTCCAAGCCACAGTAAGGAGAAAAAGGACCGCATTGTGCTGGTAAAGCCCTGAGGAATCGGGCAGGAGAGGAGGAGACAACCATGAAACTCGGCATCTACGGGGGCACCTTTAACCCGCCCCACCTGGGCCATGCGGCGGCGGCCCGCTGCGCGCTGGAGGCCCTGGAGCTGGATAAGCTGCTCTTTGTCCCGGCGGCCCTGCCGCCCCATAAGGAGCTGCCCCCCGGGCCGCCCACGGCGGAGGACCGGCTGGCCATGACCGAAATCATGGCCGACGGCCTGCTGCTGCCCGGCCGGACGGAGGTCTGCACCCTGGAGCTGGAGCGGGCGGGCCGGAGCTACACCGCCGACACCCTGCGTACCCTTCGGGAGCAGTACCCGGAGGCGGAGCTCTGGCTGCTGATGGGAACCGACATGTTCCTCACCCTTCAGGACTGGCGGGAGCCGGAGTCCATTATGGAGCTGGCCGGGATCTGCGCCTTCGCCCGGACCCAGGCCGGCTGCGGCGATCTGCTGTCCACCCAGGCCGGTCACCTGCACCGGCATTACGGGGCCCGGGTGTGTACCATTCAGATCCCGGAGCCGGTGGAGATCTCCTCCACCGCCCTGCGGGAGGGGCTGGCCCGTGGCGAGGGCCGGACCTGTCTGCCCCCCGCCGTCTATGGATACATCCTCCTCCATCATCTCTACGGTACACAGGCCGACTTGAAGCATCTGTCCGACGATGATCTGCGCTGCTGCGTCTACTCCATGATCCGCGCCAAGCGGTTCGCCCACATGCGGGGCACCGAGGAGGAGGCCGTGCGTCTGGCCCGCCGCTGGGGCGCGGACGAGACCCTGGCCCGCCGGGCAGGCATCCTCCACGACTGCACCAAGTACCTGGAGATGGAGGAGCAGTTGAAATTGTGCGAAAAATATGGTATCCTTTTGGATGATTTGGAGCAGAATGCGGTCAAGCTCCTCCACGCCAAGACAGGGGCGGCCATCGCCCGGGATATCTTCGGCGCGCCGGAGGAGATCTTCACGGCCATCTTCCGGCACACCACCGGCAAGGCCGGTATGGACCTGCTGGACAAGATTCTCTATGTGGCCGACTATATGGAGCCCACCCGGAGCTTCCCCGGCGTGGAGCAGCTGCGGGCTCTGGCTTACCAGGACCTGGACGCCGCCGTCCTGATGGGCTGCGAGCTGAGCATCCAGGAGATGACGGACCGAAAACTGCCCGTCCATACCAATACCATCCAAGCCAGAGAATGGCTGCTGCGCACGAAAGGACAGGCGTGAATGAACCCGAAGGATCAGAAAAAACCGGCCCAGGGGGGCGCACGGCTGCAAAAGAGCGTCAAAGGCCCCGCCCCGTCGGGCCGCTCTCCCCGGCCGAAGACCCCCAAACCCGCCCGAACCCCCAGGCAGAAGCTGGTGCACGTCCTTTTTATTGTGGTCACGGTGCTGGCCGCCCTGGTGGTGGCGGGCTTCATCCTGTGGAATATTTTCATCGACAAGCCGGAGCTCCCCGTCCACACCCCCCGTCCCCAGCCCACCAGCCAGGGCGGCGTTACCGTGGACGGGAAGGAGCCCACGCCGGTCAACAGCGACCGGAAGGAGGACTTCTGGACCTTCCTGGTGGTGGGCCGTGACACCTACGGCGGCGGCAACACCGACACCATCCTGCTGGCCGCCTATGACATCCCCAACCAGAAGCTCAACGTGATGAGCATCCCCCGGGACACCATCATCAACGTGCCCTGGGACATCAAGAAGATCAATTCGGTGTATAACTACGCCCCCTACTACGATAAGGACGGCATCGAATTTCTGAAGGAGGAGATCGCCCAGTTTGTGGGCTTTGAGCCAGACTTCACTGTTGTGGTGGAGTGGGAGGCGGTGGGCGATCTGGTGGACGCCATCGGCGGCGTATACTTCGACGTGCCCCGGCGGATGTACTACAACGATCTGTCCCAGAACTTCAAGATCGACCTGCAAAAGGGCTACCAGCGGCTCAACGGCAATCAGGCCATGCAGCTCATCCGCTACCGCCACGACAGCGACGACAGCGGCCACATCCTCAACAGCGGCTATGCCGACGGCGACCTGGGCCGTATCCGGGTCCAGCAGGACTTCTTGAAGGCGGTTATCAGCCAGTGCCTCCAGATCAAGAATGTAGGCCGGATCAACGAGCTGGCCAAGGTCTTCACCGAAAATGTCACCACCGAGCTGACCATCAACAATCTGGCCTGGTTCGCCCAAAAGGCCATCCTGGGCGGGCTGGACATGGACAACGTGTCCTTTACCACCATGCCTTGGGTCCCGGCCGACAACGTGTACAGCCGGACCTATCACAATTACCCCTCCTACGTGGCCCCGGACTCCGAAAAGGTGCTGGCGCTCATCAATGCGTCCTTCAACCCCTACAAGGACGACATCCGGATGGAGGAGCTGGACATCATTCTGGTGGACGGCAGCGGCCGCCTGTCCTCCACCTCCGGCCACCTGGAGGACGGCAAGGCCAACAGTGCCCGGCCCAGCGGGAGCTCCGGCTCCGGCTCGTCCAGCGCCCGGCCCACCCCCACGCCCGCTCCCACGCCGGATCCCGATCCGCAGCCCACGCCGGAGGGCGGCGGAGACGTGTCCGATATAGGGCCGGATTCCACGCCGGAGCCCGCGCCCACGCCCTCCTCCACCCCCGGCTCTGGCTCCAGCAGACCGGGAGACGGCGGGACCACGCCTCCGCCGGAGGCCTCTCCGGAGCCCACCGATCCTGGCGGCACGGAGACGCCGGAGCCCACCAGTCCGGCCGGGACGCCGGAGCCCGCGCCCACCCCCGCTTCCGAGCCCGAGCCGCCCCCTGCGGAGGACCCCATCCCCACCTCAGGCCCCGGCATGGAGCCCACGGAGTAGGCTTGTTTGGATGCCGGTATCAGAACAGAAGGGAGAACTGCCGATGACACCGAAGGAAATCGCCTTGTGCGCCGCCAAGGCCCTGGACAGCAAAAAGGGACTGGAGATCAAGGTCCTGGAGACCGCCGATCTCACCACTCTGGCCGACTACTTTGTCCTCTGCACCGCCACCTCCACCACCCAGATCAAGGCCCTCTCCGACGCCTGTGAAAAGGCCCTGAAGGAGGCCGGGGAGCCCCCCCACCACATCGAGGGCCACCGGGGCGGCACCTGGGTGCTGCTGGACTTCTCTGCGGTAGTGGTCCATATCTTCAACGACGAGGCCCGGAAGTTCTACGACCTGGAGCGCCTCTGGAGCGACGCCAAGCCGGTGGACCTCACCGGCGTACTGACCGAGGGCTGATCCCTGTTCTGAAGCATATGGAGGCTCCGTCCCAAGCGAGAGCTGCCTGGAAAACAGGCGGCGCCATCAAGGCGCCGCCTGTTTTTTGTCTATCACCGCCCGGAGAGGTCCGCATAGACCTCCTCCGGCGCAATGGCCGCCTGGATGAGGCCCTCGTCCAGGAGCCAGTCGATATTTTCCTGCCACACCGCCTCTGACTGGGAGAGGAAAGGGGCGTCCGCTGTCTCCATCATGGGGAGCAGGACCGCCAGGCTGCTACGCTCCACGGTCTCAGAGAGGGCGAAGTTCTCCTCATTCTGGTTCGCCAGCAGGATGCGCAGGGCCTCCTCCGGATCGGCCTGGACATCGTCAAAGCCCCGGGCGCTGGCCCGGAGGAAGGCGGCCAGGACCTCCGGCTCCTCCGCAATCATGGCGTCGCCGGCCAGGAAGACCCCCTCGTAATAGGTGGGGACGCCGTAATCGTCCAGGTCGAAGGATTGGACGGAAAACCCCTCCTCCTCCAGCTGAGGGACCTCGTGGTTGACCAGGCAGCCGATGGTGGCGTCCACGTTGCCGGTGGTCATGGCGGACATCAGGTCAAAGCCCACGTCTACCATGGTGACATCCCCGGCGTCCGCCCCCGCGTGGGCCATCATGCTGCGGATCAGGGCCTCGGAGAGCTCGGTGCCCGCGTAGCCCACGGTCTTGCCCGCCAGGTCCTCCGGGGAGGCGATCCCCCGGTCCGCCAGGGACAGGACGATGTTCAGGGGGCCCTGGACCACCGCGCCGATGGATTTGACGGGCACATTCTGGTTGGCCCGGGCCAGAATCACGTCCTGCTGGTAGTAGAGGCCGATCTCCGCCCGGCCCGCCGCCACCAGAGAGATGGCGTCGTTGGCGTTGGAGGGGAAGCGGATGTTGACCTTCAGGCCCTCCTCCGCGTAATAGCCCTTTTCCATGGCGGTGTAGAGAAAGGCGTGGAGGGCGTTGGGGTACCAGTCCAGCACCACATCGATCTCCCGCAGGTCTCCGGCGGGAGAGGCCGGGGCGGCGGAGGGCGCCGTCCCGGCCGTGCCGCCGCAGGCCGTACAGGCCAGCAGCAGGGCGGCGGACAGGAATAGGATCCGTTTACGTTTCATAGCTTGTCTCCTTGTGGTAATGGAAGGCTGCGCCGCCGGGGGCGCGGTCACAGGGACTCGCCCCGCCAGCGGATCAGCCGCCGCTCGGCCAGGGCGGCCAGGCCCGCGGCCAGCATAGCCGCGGCGGACAGCAGCACGATGGGGGCGAAGACCCCCGCGCCGTCCAGCTGGGTCATCATGCGGCGGGAGAAGTAGCCCAGGCCGCTCTGGGCCCCCAGCCACTCGCCGATGGCCGCCCCGATGACGCTCATGGGGATGGCCATCTTCAGGGCGGAGAAGAAGTAGGGCAGGGCGCAGGGAATCTTGACCCTGCGGAAGGCGGCCCACCGGCCCGCCCCGTAGGTCCGGAGCAGCTCGATCATCTCCTGGTTGGCGGAGCGCAGGCCATCGTACACGGTGATGGCGACGGGGAAGAAGGTGATCAGGATAGTGACCAGCACCTTGCTCCAGATCCCGTACCCGAACCACAGCACAAAGAGGGGGGCGATGGCGGTGGTGGGGATGGTCTGGGAGGCCACCACCACCGGGTAGATCATCCGCCGGACCAGGGGGCTGGCGTCCATGGCCACGGACAGCAGCAGGCCCAGGGCCACCGAGATGGCCAGCCCTGCTGCCGTCACCCCCATGGTGGCGGGCAGGTGGACGGTGAACAGAGGAACCCGCAGCTCCCACAGCTTTTGGAGAATCTGGACCGGCGTGGGGAGGATATAGGCGGCGTCCAGCTCCATGGCCCCCAGCTGCCAGAGGATGAGCAGGGCGAAGAGAAAGAGCAGGGCGGGCAGATTGCCCCGGCACGCTTTTTTCACGGCTCCACCTGCTTTCTCAGCCTTCCGATCAGCTCCTCCCGCAGGGCGGCCATGGCCGGATCGGCCAGACAGGCCCGGGTCCGGGGCATGGGGGCGGGCACGAGGATCTCCGCCAGGGCGCGGATGGGGGCCTCGGCCGCCACCAGCACACTCTGGGAGAGGAAGATGGCCTCCTCCACGTCGTGGGTGATGAACAGGATGGTCTTGCCCGTCCGCCGCCACTGGTCCAGCAGCCACTCCTGCATGGAGATGCGGGTGAGAAAGTCCAGGGCGGAGAAGGGCTCGTCCAGCAGGAGCAGGTCCCCCCCGGCCAGCATGGTCCGGGCGAAGGCGGCCCGCTGGCGCATTCCGCCGGAGAGGGCCCGGGGCAGCTTATCGCCGCACCCGTCCAGCCCCGCGTCCGCCAGGGCGGCCTCGGCCCGGGCCCGGCGCTCCGCCTTGGAAAATCCCCCGGCGATCTCCAGGGGCAGGGCCACGTTCTCCCACACCGTGCGCCAGGGGAAGAGCAGGTCCCGCTGGGGCATGTAGCCGCAGCAGCGCCTGTGTCCCCCGATGGGGGCCCCGCCCACCCGGATCTCCCCGGCCTTGGGCGTCAAAAGACCGCTGACCATGCGGAAGAGGGTGCTCTTGCCGCAGCCGCTGACCCCCAGGATGCAGTGGAGGGACCCCGGCGCCACCCGGAAGCTGAGCCCGTCGATGAGGTCGAAGTCCTCGCCGGGATATTGGTAGGATACCTGACGAAATTCCAGCATAATTCCACGATGCTCCCATCTTGCTTTTCTTCCATGGCCGGATCAGAGCCGGGCAGCCGTGACCGGGCGGCAGACGGCGGGAAGCCGGCGGCGCCGGAAGCGGGCAGAATGTTCTTTTTGATTCTTTTTCTTTCAAGAAAAAGAATTCCAGGCCATATCCCAGAAGCCCAGCTCAAAGCGGCTGCATGTGACAAAGATCTCCTCCAGGCGGCGGTATGCCGCACCGGCGCAGTCCCCGGCCAGCTCGTCCATGAGATCCACCAGGGCGGCGTTGGCGTCCTGGTAGTCCCGGGCCGCGTAACCCTGAATCCAGGCTCCGTAGAAGGGGTGCTCCGCCGCGCCGGGGAGGGCGCTCAGCCGGGTCCCAATCTCGGCGTAGCTCCAGGAGCAGGCCAGGATGGCGGCCACGATCTCCGCCGGGCCCTCGGCGGCGGCCACGGCCAGCATATAGTGGGTATAGGAGGTGTTGGCCAGGGCGGGGGCGGCGGCGAGCACCTGCTCCTCAGAGATGCCCAGGCGGGCCATATAGGCCCGGTGGAGCTCCATCTCGCCCCCCAGCACCCCGTGGACATTGCCGGAAAAGGTGCGCATCAGGGCGGGGGTGGGGGCCTTCACCACCCCGTAGGCAAACACCCGGGCATAGTCCAGGAGGTACAGGTAGTCCTGGAGCAGAAAAAACCGGAATTTTTCCACATCCAGGGTGCCGTCCCCGATTCCCCGGACGAAGGGGTGGGCGTGACAGGCCGCCCAGACGGGGGCCGCCGCCTGATAGAGCCGTTCGCTTACCTTCACAGAGCGCTCCTCCAATCGGAAATGATCTCGTGGGCCAGGGCGCACAGGGCGGGCCAGTCCCGCGCATAGGCGGGCTCGGCCACCGCCACCACATGGAACCCGGCGTTTTTGGCGGTCCGGGCGGCATAGGGGGCGTCCTCGTAGACGGCGATCTCCCCCGGCGGGGCCCCAAACAGCTCCGCCGCCCGGAGATAGATGCGGGGATCGGTCTTGCCCGCCCCCACGTCCTCACAGCTGAGGAGGAAGTCGAAGCAGCCGGCAAGGCCAAAGCGGGTGAAAAAGGCCCGGGCCAGGGGCTCCGCCGTGGCGGTGGCCACGCAGAGCCGCACCCCCCGCTCCCGCAGGGCGGCCAGATAGTCCGCCGTGCCGGGCTTGAGGGGGATCTCGGTCCGGTAGCGGCGCTCCATCATGGCCTCCATCCCGGCCACGATGCGCGCCGGCGGGCCGGGAAGGCCGAAGGCCTCCATAAAATAGGCGGCCCCCTGGCTCATGGTCATGGTGTGGACCTGGGCGAGGCGGGCGGGGTCTGGCTCCACGCCCTGGGCGCGCAGGTAGTGGTCATCCAGGGCCGCCCAGGCCGGCATGGAGTCCGCCAGCGTGCCGTCCATGTCGAAGATCGCGTACCGCTTATCCATGGGCGGCCACCAGCTCCCCGGCCAGGGCGCGCAGCCGGGCGGCGGCCCGGCCCGGATCGGCCTGGGCGTAGAGGGCGGAGACCACCGCCGCCCCGTCCACCCCGCTCCCCCGGAGCTGGAGCAGGTTGTCCGCCGTGATCCCCCCGATGGCCACCACCGGGATGTCCACCGCCTCGCAAATGGCCCGCAGCTCCGCCTGGGAGAGGGGTTTGGCGCCGGGCTTGGTGGACGTGCCGAAGACCGCCCCCGCGCCGATGTAGTCGGCCCCCGCCGCCTGGGCGGCCAGGGCGGTCTCCACCGTGTTGGCCGAGATGCCCAGAATTTTGTCCGGGCCGATGAGGGCCCGGATGTCCCGGTCCTTCAAGTCGGACTGGCCCACATGGACCCCGCCGGCCCCGCTGGCCAGGGCGATCTCCACGCTGTCGTTGACCAGGAAGGGCACCCCGTAGGCGGAGGCCAGCGCCTGCATCGCCCGTGCCTCCGCCAGGAATTCCGCCCGGCCCAGGTCCTTCTCCCGGAGCTGGAGGCAGGTGGCCCCGCCCCTGAGAATGTCCTCGGTCACCCGGAGGAGGGTGCGATCCCCCAGCCAGGTCCGATCGGTGACGGCGTAGAGGCACATGGCCCGCCGGATGTCATCCCTCGTAAGCTTCATAGCGTCCTCCTTCCCGGAGCTGTGCTTCGGTGAGATTGAATACCGCGTCGATGAGATCGGTGCGGAAGGTGGCGTTTCCCGTGCCGTTTTGGAGCCGCAGGGCCTCGGCCCGCTCGCCGCACACCCCCATGGCGGCGGCCGCCGCCACCGCGCACCCCAGGGGATCTCCGGGGACCGCCCCGCAGAAGGCCCCCGTCAAGGCGGTAAGCATACAGCCGCTGCCGGTGATGCGGGCCATGGTGGGGCAGCCGCCCCGGAGGAGCACCGTCCGGCGTCCGTCCGATGCCGCGTCCACCGCCCCGGAGAGGACCACCGCCGCCCCGGTCCGGCGGGCCAGCGCCCGGGTGAGGGCCGCAGCCTGGGGGAGGGTCTCCGCCGTGACCGCGTCCCCGGCGCTCACGTCCACGCCGCTGCCGCCCCCCCGGCCCTGGGCCAGGGCCTTGATCTCGGAGGCGTTGCCCCGGATCACCGAGAAGCGGACCTCCGAGAGCAGGCGGCGGGACCACTCCCGGCGCAGCGACGTGACCCCCGCCGCCACCGGGTCCAGCACCACGGGGATCCCCAGGGCGTTGGCCCGCTTTCCGGCCAGCAGCATGGCCTGCACGTCCTCGATGGCCCCCAGGTTGAGGACCAGGGCCTGGACTCCGGCCACCGCCTCCTCCGCCTCCCGGAGGTCGTGGGCCATGGTGGGGGATCCGCCGGCGGCCAGAATCACATTGGCGCAGTCGTTCACCGTGACAAAATTGGTGATGCACTGGACCAGCGGGGCCCGCTCCCGCACCGCCCGGAGGTACTCCGGAGCCAGGTCCCGCCAGAACTCCGCCCCGCTCACCGCTTCTGTCCGCCCAGCAGCCGGGCCAGCACGCCGGAGCGCTGGAGCAGATAGAGCACTGCGCAGCCCATGCTGCCCCCCACCAGGGAAGAGGGGGTGTAGAAGGGGATATAGTAGAAGGGGGTGTGGGGGGGCAGGCCGTAGAAGATCCGCATGAGGGGATAGACGGCCATGGCGCTGATGAGGCCGGTACCGGTGACCTCGCCCACCAGGGCGCACCAGATTTTCCGGGTTTTCCGGTAGAGCAGGCCGGAGAGCATGGCTCCGAAGACCGCCCCCACCACCGCCTGGATGGTCCGGCCGGAGAGCATCCGCAGCAGGCCGGTGATCAGGGCGGCGGCGAAGCCGTACCACGGCCCCACGAAGACGGCGGCCAGCACGTTGACGAAGTGCTGGAAGGGGGCCATGGCGGGGAAATAGACAAAGGTGGACAGCACATAGCCCAGGCAGGCGAACATGGCCGTGAGGACCAGCCTGCGGACCGATAGGACGGAGGTGCGGGCCAGGGGCTGATCGGGTACGGTGGATTTCATGGGCTCAGGCCTCCTTTTGGTACTTGCCCGTCTTGTCCGCGATGCTCCAGACGCCGCCGGGCTGATAGCTGATCTTCACGTAGCTCATCACGCTGGGGGACCCGGCCTCAATACAGACCTTCTGGCACTCCTTCACCAGCTCCATCAGGCCGTCCAGATCCCCCTCCACGGTGGTCTCAAAGGGCCCCACCACATAGGGATATCCGGCGGCGGCGATCTGGGCGATCACCCGGTCCACGATGCGGCGGGTCTCCTCCCGCCCCGGCACCTTGGGCAGGACCTGAATGGCGATGCTTGCGTTCATGGTGTGCTTCCTCCCTCTGAAATGGCGTAGTTGTGCGGAAGGGGGCCGCTGCCCGCCCCCAGGTTCAGCCCGGCCGCCAGGGCGGCGGTCAGGTAGGCCTTGGCCCGCTCCACCGCCCGTGGCAGGGGCTCCCCCAGGGCCAGAAAGCAGGCGATGGCCGAGGACAGGGTGCAGCCGGTGCCGTGGCTGTTGGGGTTGTCCACCCGGGCCCCCCGGCGCCAGTGGGCCGCGCCGTCCAGCCACAGCAGATCGTCGGCCCGCCCGGCCAGGTGGCCCCCCTTCACCAGCACCCCGCCGGGAATCCCCGCCCCGATGGCGGCGGCGGCCCGGACCATCCCGGCCTCGTCCTCCACGGCGAAGCCGCACAGCCGCCCGGCCTCCAGGAGATTGGGGGTGATCACCTCCGCCAGGGGAAACAGGTCCGTCCGCAGGGCGGCGAGGGCCTCGTCCTGCATCAGGCTGCTGCCGCTGGTGGCCGCCATCACCGGGTCCACCACAATGTGGGCCGCTCCGTACTCCCGCAGCTTGGCGGCGATCACCCGGATGATGGCCCCGCTGGACACCATGCCGATCTTCACCGCGTCGGGCCGGATGTCCTGGAAGATGCAGTCCAGCTGGAGGGCCACAAACTCCGGCGGCGCCTCCACCACCCCGTAGACCCCGGTGGTGTTCTGGGCGGTGAGAGCGGTGACGGCGCTCATGCCGTACACCCCCAGGCAGGTCACGGTCTTCAGATCGGCCTGAATGCCCGCGCCCCCGCTGGAGTCCGAGCCCGCAATGGTCAATACTTTTTTCACGGCGTCTCCTCCCTTTCTGCCGTCCAGGGACAAAAAACGGGACATCCCGCAGGATGTCCCGTGTGAAAACAGCTGGATTGCGTCCTCCGGCCTATGGGCCGCCCCCAGGCGGCCCACGCCCCGGGATGGTCCAAATCAACCGGCAGTTTTCGCTGCATCCCTACGTTGGCATTACCCAAATCAGGTAAGGTCGAGGGTAAAACCCTCCTCTCAGCCCCTTACAGGAGCTCCCTTGCATGTTCTATCATAGGCCAAACCCCGGAATTTGTCAAGAGTGAGCCCCACGATTTTCCCGTCCGCCTTGCATTCCCCGGCGGCGGGGTATATACTGGGCGCAGACAGGGCTGCGGAGCGGACCGCTCTGTGCCCGCAGAGAAACGAGGAGGAATCTGTGTATGGAACCGTCGAAGCACACGGCCCCCCGCGGCCGGAGGGCCACAGCCGCCTGGCGGCGCACGCTCTGCGCCCTTCTGTCCGCCTTCATACTCCTGTCCGGAGGCGTATGGGCGGGGGCCTTTTCCCGCGAGCCGGACGCCTGGGCCGCCGGACAGGTGAAGAGCCTGGAGGATGCGGGGCTGTTACAGAACCTGTGGCTGTCCGGAACTGCGCCGGACGCCGTGATCACCCGGGGACAGTTCTGTCAGCTCCTGGTCAACCTGATTCACCTGGAGGCTTCGGAGCGGCAGTCCCCCCTTCCGGCGGATTATTTCGAGGACATCGCCTCCACCGTATCGCTGGACAGCCCCGGCGGGCGCTATGACATGTACTATGCCGCCGCCTACGGTCTGACCGAGGGCGTCAACCGGAACGGCCGGCGTCTGGCCGACTGCGGCGGCGCGCTGACCCGGGAGCAGGCCGCGAAGATGATGTGCGCCCTCCTGGACGCGCTGGAGCACTACGCCGGGGTGACGCCGGAGCCGTCCGGGGCGGCCCGGAGCTTTGCAGACGCCGGGAGTATCAGCCCCTGGGCGGCGGACTCTGCCGCCCGGGCGGCCTCCCTGGGCATGTTCCAGGGGGACCAGGCGGGGCGGTTCAACCCTCAGAAGAGCCTGACCTGGCAGGAGGCCTGCGTCCTTGTGGACCGCTCCTATCAGGCGGCGGAGGAGGCCGCCGTCCGGCGGGACGCGGCCCGGGGCATCGGCACGCTGCACAGCGCGATGGACCTGTCCGCCGCTCATTACCTGGCCAGCGCCGAGCGGTTCTATCTGCTGGAGCACAACGGCGTGCGCTCGGTGCTCCGGACCAGCGATTGGGAGTACGGAGAGGATGCCTCCGTGAAGCTGGAGACCTTCCGCGCCGATGGAACCTCCGCCGGAGTGCGGGAAATTCCGATGGAGCTGAGCTGCTGCACGAGCTTCTACGAGGGGGAGGAAGCCTACTATTTGGCCTTTGGGCAGCAGAATCTGAACGAGAACGACAGCCTGGAGGTCTACCGGATTGTCCAATATGACAAGGATTGGAACCGCCTGGGGGCGGCCTCCATCACCGGCAGGCAGAGCTTTACCACCGTCCCCTATCGGTCCACCAGCCATACCGCCATGGCGGAGGAAAACGGCACCCTGATCCTCCACACGGCCCGCCAGCGGTATACCTCCAGCGACGGCATCCGCCACCAGTCCAATCTCACCGTAAAAATCCGCACCTCGGACATGAGCGTGCAGTCGGTCAGCCCGGAATTCCCCAGCAACCATGTGAGCCACTCCTTCGCCCAGTATGTCCGCTTTGACGGCGGCCTGCCGGTCTATGCCGACCAGGGAGACGGCTATCCCCGGGGCTTTGTGCTGAACGTAGAGGGCGCGAAGGGCGACAGCACCGAGCATATGTTCTTCCCCTTCCATGGGGCCATTGGCGACAACGACACCAACGCCCGCCCCGGCGGCCTGGGCGTCTCGGCGGACTGCTACCTGTTTGCCGGGGCCTCCTCCCCGCAGAAAGGGAACGACAGCCTGGACTACTGCAACGCATTCCTGGCTGTCGTGCCCAAGGACGGCTACCCCAACGCCAAGCCCCGGATCCAGTGGCTGACCAATTTCCCCGCCGATGGGCGGGAATATGTGGCCGCCGTCTATCTGGTCCAGATGAACAACAACACCTTTGTGGTCATGTGGCAGACCGAACAGCGCTCCGCCGGACAGAATTTCCCCTCCTTCGGTTCCTTCCAGTACGCCGTGTTTGACGGCCAGGGCAATCCGATCGGCAGCACCGTGACCAAGGAGGGCTTTGTGGCCCCCTGCGCCGATCCCACCGTGATTGGCAGCCGCATCCTGTGGGCCCGGCCGGAGCTGGACACCTCCCGGAGCTATATGGTCCGGCCCTCCCGGTATCTCAAGCTCTATGAGCTGGAGATCGATCTCAACCAGGCCAGCGCGGGGCAGGAGACCAGCCTGACGCTCCTCCCCGGTACGTTGACCCTGGCGGAGGGGGAGACCGCCCAGCTCAATGCTGTGGTCTCCGGCGGCAGTGCCGGAGCGGTAACGTACCGGTCCAGCGACCGGCGGATTGCCTCCGTGGACGCAAAGGGCGCCGTCAGGGCCGTGAAGGCCGGAACGGCCCAGATTACCGCCCAGACCACCATCCGCGGCCGCACCTACGAGGCTGTGTCCGAGGTGACGGTAACCGCCCCCACACCTACCCCCAGCCCCACGCCCACGCCTCGCCCCACACCCAGTCCCACTGCTCCCAGTCCCACCCCCAGCCAGAATCCCGGCACAGGCCCGTCCGGTACGCCGGAGCCCCCCGCCTCCCCAGGGGCGATCACCTTCGGCTCCCGGGAGATTGTCCTCGCGCCAAACAGCTCCTACAGCGCCTCCGTGACGCTGGCGGACGGGAAGCCCGTCTCAGGCCAAGTGACCTGGAGCACCGAGACGCCCGATCTGCTGAGCCTGTCCGATCAGGGCCAGCGCGTCACCGTCAGCCCCCGGGCCCAGTCGGGCACCGGCACGGTGACGGCGGAGTGCAATGGCCAGACCGCCCGCCTGACCGTCCATATTGTCCCCACCAGGGATCAGGTCACGCTCTCCACCCAGAGCCTGTTTATGAACCTGGACACCATGTGGGGCACCACAAAACTCTACGTATTCAATACCAGTAAATTCTATGGTCAGGATTACACCGTAACCTGGAGCGTAGACGACCCCACGGTGGTCTCTCTGGAGGAGCAGGAGATAGACGGCTATCAGGCCGTGCGCTTTGCCCCTCTGAAACCCGGCTCCGCCGTGATTACCTGCCGGGTAACTCTGCCGGACGGCACTTCCGCCGAGACATACTGCACCGCCAACGTCTACCAGAGATCGTAAGAAACGGCCCCCGACGGACGCTGCACCCAAAAACCGCCCCGGATCGCAAATCCGGGGCGGTTTTTTTCAACCCTATATTACAGGCTGTTGACAACGCCATAATAGAGCGGAATGGTGAGATAGAGCATCCAGCCCGGGTGCCACCAGCCGAGAGCAAACCCCAGGGCCAGATAGAGCAGGGTAATGGCCACCGGGTAGGGAAAGCGGGTCAGGGCCCGCCGGAGGCCCTGGCGGCGCCGGCGGACGGCCTCCCTCTCTGCGGCGTCCCAGGCCGCAGACGCGGCAAACAGCCGGTCCGTCTCGTCCTCGTGGACCTCCTGGGACTCTGCCTCCGGCGCGGCGGCCGCCGCACAGCCATCGTTCTCCGCCGCGTGTAGCAGCAGACTGTCCAGGGAGATCCCGTAGAGCCGGGCCAGGGCGATCAGGTTGTCGGTGTCCGGAGAGGACTCCGCCCGCTCCCATTTGGAGACCGCCTGGCGGCTCACGCCCAGAGCAGCGGCCAGCTCCTCCTGGGAGTAGCCCCGGCTCCGGCGCAGCTCCACCAGCCGGTCGGCGATTGCAATGTTCAAAGGCCCGCGCCCCCTTTCCTCGGTTTATCATAGCGCAGGCGGGCATGACGCGCCACCTACTCTGGTTTCCAGGCCCGCAACCGCCGGTTGCGGCGGGCAACCGGGCGGGCTAAAGCCGCCGGACCTCCACATCCGGCCTCCCGGCCGCCCAGGCCGCCTCCCGGCTGTGGCAGGTGAACAGCAGGATCTGCCGTTCCCGGCCCAGATCGGCCAGCAGCTCCAGGGCCAGGGCCATACGGCTGTCGTCGAAGGGGTCCAGGACATCGTCCAGGATCAGGGGAACCGGATCCTCCGCCGGGAGGACCCGCTGGCACACCGCCAGGCGCACCGCCAGATAGAGCTGCTCCGCCGTCCCTTGGGAGAGGGTCAGATCCCGCCGGAGGAGGGCCTCGCCGCTCCCACCGGCCTGGGCCCGGAGGGCCCTGTCCAGCTCCACGGTGCGGTATTTCCCGCCGGTGAGGGCGGCCAGCAGGGTCCCTGCCTGCCGGTTGAGTTCAGGGGAAAAGCGGACCTGAAGCTGCCGGTGGGCCTCCTCCAGGCCCTCCAGGGCCAGGGCCAGGGCGGCGTGCTCCTCGGTCCGGAGGCCCAGCGCCTCCTCCAGCTCCCCGGCCCGCTGGCGCAGGGCGTCCGGGTCCCCCAGGGCGTCCCGCTCCCCCTCGGCCCGGGAGAGCTCGCTGCGCAGGCGGGTGAGCTCCCCCTCCACGGCCCCCAGGCGGGCGGCCAGCTCCGCCGGAGCCCCGGCGGGGATCGCCTCCGACGCCTCCGGCAGGGGCTCTGCCGGGGCCCTCAGGCTTCCGGCCAGCGCCTGAGCGCCCTCCAGCCGGGCGCGGGCGGCGCTGTGCCGCTCCTCCAGGCTCAGGGCCCGGGAGATGGCGGCCGAAATCCCAAACACATCGCTCACCTGGGGGGCAAAGGCCCGGACCAGCTCCAGCAGTCCGGCCACCAGCTCCTCCCGCTGGAGGGTAAGCTGGCGCAGGGCCTCCTGAACGGCGGTATACTGCCGCTCCGCCTCTTCGGCGGCAGCGCATCTCTCCTGATAGGCGGCGGCCCGGGCCCGGATCCCGGCGGGTGAATCGGCCCGGTAGTGCCCCAGCAGGGCGGCCCGGGTGCGGCGGAGGGCGCTGATGCTCCGCAGCCCCCGGAGCAGCACCCCCAGATCCGCCGCGGCCACCACCGCGCCGATCCACTGGAGCCACTCCAGTCCGTCCAAAAGGCTGGTCAGCACCACCAGGCACAGCAGAGCTGCGCCCAGCAGCACCAGCATCCCCACCGCCCAGGGGAGGATCCGGAACTGCCGCTCTGCCGTCTCTGCGTCCACCTGGGCCCGCCGGACGGCGTCCCCGGCGGTCATCTCCGGAAACAGGGGGTCCACGGCGGCGGCCCGGGCCTCCTCCGCCTGGACGGCGGCCTCCTCCGCCTGCCGGGCGGCCAGCTTCAGATTGGCGTCCAGGGTGTTCAGATAGCGCAGATCCCCCTGGGCCTCCCGCAGGCGCTGCACGGAGGGGAACAGGGCGGTCTCCCGGCCCAGGGCGGCCTCCTCCTCCTCGGCCAGACGCAGGGCCTCTTGGGCTGCCTGGTACTGCGCCTGGGCGGCCAGTCCCTCCGCCCGGCGGTGGGCGTCCAGGGTCTGACGCAGGGTATCCCGCTCCTGCTCCAGGCCCTCCATGGCCAGCCGGGCCTCCCCGGCGCGGCGGTGGGCCCCGGCCTGCCGGTCCAGCAGGTCGGTCACCTGGGCCAGCTCCTCCTCCAGCCGGGGGATCAGGCCGGTTTTGTTGTGTTTCCGGCGGTTGAGCCAGTCCCGGAGCCGCCGCTCCACCTGGGTACAGGAGACCTCCTCCTCCCCGGAGGAGGCCAGGGCGGCGATCCGGGCCTCCAGTACCGGGGAGCTGTCCAGGCCGCAGCCCCCCTGTCCCACGAAGGCGGAGCGCTCGAAGACCTCCCGGGGGATCCCCGTCAGGCTCTCCCCGCAGTTCTCCCCGGTGAGACCGGGGACAGGCGTCCCCCCGGCGTCTACCGCCTCAAAGAACCCGAAGGGCGTGCTCCCCTTGGGCCCCCGGCGGATCACCAGGGCGCGCCCCCCCTGCTCCAGCTCCAGGACTCCCTCCATGGGCCCGCCGCTCCAGGGCTGCCAGCGGTTTTTCTCGGCAATGTACCCCTGGCTGTCCCGGTCCCGGCGGGGGAATCCGTAGAGCATGGCCCGCAGAAACGCGGCCCAGGTGGACTTGCCCCCCTC
The DNA here is from genome assembly GCA_947649225.1 of uncultured Flavonifractor sp. Lineage (GTDB taxonomy): Bacteria > Bacillota > Clostridia > Oscillospirales > Oscillospiraceae > HGM12998. The sequence goes on along the minus strand of CANSQX010000041.1, from coordinate 3,501 downwards.
GTTGGGAGCCTCCAGAATGGTGAGGCCGGGGCCGGGCGTCAGGGTTTTGTTTTGCAGCCCCCCGAAGGAGGCGGTCATGGTTTTGATTCTCATGGGCGGCAGTCCTCCCCGTTCTCCAGGGCCGCCAGTCCGAAGCGGGCGGCCAGCTCCACGCGGCTGCGCTCCTCCGGGTCCCCGGCGGCCTCCGCCCGGGCCCGTATGGCCCGCAGGAACAGGCCGGTCAGCGTGTCCTCCCCCAGCCTGTCCCACAGATCCCGGACCGGCCGGGTACGGTCCCGAAGGGACAGTCCGTAGAAGAAGGGGGCGGCCAGCTCTGTCAGGGCGGCCAAATCTACCCCATCGGCCGCTCCGGTGAGGAGGATACGGAACACGTCCCGCTCCCGCCCCCGGGGGAGGGCGTCCAACAGGGCCGCAGCCGGGTCCCGGCCGGTCACATCCACCGTCAGGCGCTCATAGCGCCGCAGGGCCAGGGGTAAAAACTCCGCCTCCGCCCCGTCCCCCTCCAGGGTGACGAGCAGGGCCCCCTTGTCGCCGGTCTCGTCAAAGCCCCGTCCCTCGGGACAGCCGGGATAGGCCCACCAGGTCCCCCCCGCCCGGCACAGGCCGGTGCAGGTATGGACATGGCCCAGGGCCAGATAGCGCAGTCCGCTTCCCGCCGCGTGGTCGGGGGAGATGGGGCCGTACCGGCTCCGGCCTCCCATGTCCCCGTGGAGCACCCCCAGGTGGAGGAGTCCGTCCACCGGGGCGGAGAACCGGGCCAGGGGGTCCCCGTCCCGGAAGGGGCTCACAAAGGCCGCGCCGTGGACCACGCAGCCCAGCTCGGGCAGGGGCACGGCGGACATGGCCTCAGTCCGGAAGATATGTACGTTGTCCGGCCAGATGGGGGCGGCGTAGGGGGAGCGGGGGTGGAACCAGTCGTGGTTGCCCGGGGCCAGAAACACCGGGACGGCCATCCGGCCCAGGGTCCGGGCCAGGGCCTGGATGGTCTCATAGCGGGTCTCGCCGCCGTCCAGCAGATCGCCGGACAGGAGGACCAGATCGGCCGCCCTGTCCCGGGCCGTATCGGCCAGCCGGTCCAACAGGGTGCGCTGTTCGGCCCGCCGGGCCGCCGCCTGACCGGCGCTCAGGGCGGAAAAGGGGGCGTCCAAGTGGAGATCGGCAGCGTGGAGTATTCTTCGCATGGCTTGTCCTTTCGTCTCAGTCGTTGTCTTAAGGGAAAAAGCTGCGGGCGGCGCCGTCAGTCCGTCACATCCACCCGCTCGGCCCCGGTGCAGCGGCCCGAGTCCGTGTCGATGGAGAAGAGGACGCTCTCCAGCTTGCAGGGACCGGGGGCGGGCTCGAACCGCTGGGGGAGCCCCCCCAGGAAGCGGTTGACCGCCTGCTCCGGCTTGATGCCCAGCACGCTCTGGGCCGGGCCGGTCATGCCCAGATCGGTGACAAAGCCCATCCCCTTGGGAAAAACCTGGGCGTCGGCGGTGGGAACGTGGGTGTGGGTCCCCCAGAGGGCGTGGACCCGGCCGTCCAGGTACCAGCCCATGGCCCCCTTTTCGCTGGTGGCCTCTGCGTGGAAGTCCACCAGCACCACGTCGGCCGTCATGCTCTTGAGGGCCCGATCCGCCGTGGTGAAGGGATTTTCAAAGTTGCTGTCCATCTCGCACCGGCCGATCAGGTTGAGCACCCCGATGCGCAGGCCCCTGGGGCCCTCGTACACCCCCCAGCCCCGGCCGGGCACCCGGCTGGTGTAGTTGGCCGGGCGGAGAATATACCGGTGACTGTCCAGATAACCGGCGATCTGGAGCCGGTTCCAGGTGTGATTGCCCAGGGTGATCACGTCGGCTCCGGCGTCGAAGATGGCGTCAGCCTGCCGGGGGTGAATGCCCACACCGGAGGCGTTCTCCCCGTTCACCACCGTAAAATGGACATCCTTCAGCTTCTGCACGGCCCGCAGATGGGCGGTCAGAAAGTCCAGCCCGCTATCCCCCACCACGTCGCCCACTGCCAGAATGTGGATTATCATTGTTCCCGCCTCCTTCGCATTCCAATGAGGCTATTATATGCGCTTTTTCGGAAAAGGGCAATCCCATCTTCCGCTTTTTGCCCTCCGCCCTGTCTCCAGACGGCGCACCGTCCGGCCGCCCGGGGGAGAGCGTCCGGGAATACGGCGTCCAGTATCCCTACGCCTTTCCGGCGGGCTCTCCGGGCCGGGACAGCCGCTTGCTCAGGCGGGGTCACCGGCCTCGCCGCCGCTTTGCCCGGTGGTCCTACCGCTGGGAGACAGACGGCCCTTGACGCCCCGGTTTCCCTATAAAAATACGCAGACCGGCCCGCTGGCGGGCCGGTCTGGAGCCGTTTTGGGGGTGTTCTTGTAAGTAGCCGCCCCCAAAGAAGGGGGCAGCGCAGCGGGTCAGCCGCAGCCGCAGCCACAGCCGCCGTTGGAGCTGTCGCCGGCGCCGTTCCACAGGAACGTAGGCACGGAGACATACACCGGGTAGCCGGAGAGATCGCCGGACCAGGCGGGCTGATCGGGGAAGCTGGGCAGGGTGGTGATACCGGAATCGCAGCCGCAGCCGCAACGGCAGCCGCAGTTACAGCGGCAGCAGCAGGAATGGTTGGTATTGCAGCACATAACGAAGAATCCCCCAAACGTCAATTTGTGGGAGGGTTTCCCCCACAGTCCCAGTATATGCGCCGCAGCGCCGGGGGTTCCGGCCCGCCCCGCTTGGAGCCTGTATCCACAACCGCTGAACGCTGTTTGACCGGGTTCCTTGACGCCCTGCGGTGCGAAAAAATCTGGAGGTATCTCAAGTATTCCTGCGGTTTTTTGCCTTGCAGGGCGGCAAAGGCCCTCAGCAATCCGGTACCCCCCCCCCGCTTGTGAATACAGGCTCTTACCCGTCCTGCTGCTCCAGCAGCTGGTCCAGACGGCGGCGCACGGCCTGCAAAAATTCCGTGGTGGTTACGGAGACGGCAGGGGTCTCCTTCTCCCACAGCCCGGCCAGATCCTTGGTCATGACGCCGCTCTCGATGGTCTCCACGGCGGCTTGCTCCAGCTTGCGGGCGAAGGCCGGGAGGGCGGCGATGCCGTCCAGCTCCCCCCGCTTGCCCAGGGCCCCGGTCCAGGCGAAGAGGGTAGCCATGGGGTTGGTGGAGGGCTGCTCTCCCTCCAGATAGCGGTAGTAGTGGCGGGTGACGGTGCCGTGGGCGGCCTCGTACTCATAGTTGCCGTCGGGGGAGACCAGCACCGAGGTCATCATAGCCAGGGAGCCGAAGGCGGTGGACACCATGTCGCTCATCACGTCGCCGTCGTAGTTCTTGCAGGCCCAGATGAAGCCGCCCTTCGACCGGATGACCCGGGCCACCGCGTCGTCGATGAGGGTGTAGAAATAGGTAATGCCCAGATCCTCGAATTTGGTCCGGTATTCGGCGTCGAAGATCGCCTGGAACAGGTCCTTGAAGGTGTGGTCGTACTGCTTGGAGATGGTGTCCTTGGTGGAGAACCAC
>CANSQX010000040.1 GCA_947649225.1 uncultured Flavonifractor sp. | reverse complement strand
GGCCTGGGCCGTGGCCGGGGAGGAGCCCCCCCAGACCCACGAGGGTCTGGTCTTTCACTATGTAACCTACCGGCGGGTCCGGCCGGACGGAGCGGGGCCGCATTCCCGCTGACAGGCGGAGGCCCGGCGCTGACCAAAGCGCCGGGCCTCTTTTTTGCCGCCTCACGGGTCCGGCCTCAGCCGGCGGGCCAGCACGGCCCAGAGAGTCCCTCCCTACGCAGGGCGGGGGCGGGGCTCCTCCCGGGCGGCCTGGGCCAGCATGGCGGCCTGGGCGTCCAGGGGCGGCGCGTCCGGCCGCCGGGAGACAGGGACATAGCGGCCGTCGGGGCCCATCCGGCGGGCCTTGACGTTGTCCCGGCACAGGAGCTCCACATACCGGAGCACCTGCCGCCGGATCCCCTCGTCCAGGACCGGGCAGGCCAGCTCGGACCTCCGCTCGGTATTTCGGGTCATCAGGTCAGCTGAGCTCAGGTAGATCCGGGCGTCCCGGCCCGCGCCGAACACATAGATCCGGGCATGCTCCAGCCAGCGGCCCACCAGGGAGAACACATGGATGTGGCTGGTGAGTCCGGGCAGGCCGGGCCGCAGGCAGCAGATCCCCCGGATGTTCATCACCACCTCCACCCCGGCCTGACCGGCCCGGACCAGCCGGTCGATGATCTGCCGGTCGGTGAGGGCGTTGACCTTGAGGAAGATCCGGGCCTCCCGGCCGGCCCGGGCCCGGGCGGTCTCCCGATCGATGAGGGCCAGCAGCCGGCGCTTGAGCGCACCGGGGGAGGCCAGCAGCCAGCGGTAGCCTCCCCGCAGGTTGGAGGTGGCCATATTCTGAAAAAACAGGGCGGCGTCCGCACCGATGCCCGGGTGGGCGGTCATCAGGCACAGGTCGGCGTACTGCCGGGCGGTCTTTTCGTTGTAGTTTCCCGTCCCGACCTGGGTGATATACTGGATCCGCCCCCGGTCCCGCCGGGTGATCAGGCAGAGCTTGGCGTGGACCTTGCACGCCGCGCAGCCGTAGAGCACGGTGCAGCCCGCCTCCTCCAGCCGCTCTGCCCAGGCGATGTTGTTTTGCTCGTCGAACCGGGCCCGCAGTTCCACCAGGACCGTGACCTCCTTGCCGTTCTCTGCGGCGTCGGCCAGCAGGGCCAGCAGCCGGGACTGAGGGGCCACCCGGTAGACCGTCAGCCGGATGGCCACCACCTTGGGGTCCCGGCCCGCCTCACGGATGAGCCGGAGAAAGGGGTCCATGCTGTGGTAGGGGTAGCGGAGGAGCACGTCCCGCCGGAGCACCTGGGGGAGCACCGGCTGGCCCCGGTCCAGCCCGGCGGGCCATCGGGGGATGTGGGGGGGATAGCAGAGGGCGGCCGCCTGCTCCGGCGGGAGCCTGCGGGCCAGCTCCGCCGCAAAGTCCAGCACCAGCGGAGCCCGGCACCGGAAGACCTGGGCCCGGCACAGGCCCAGGCGGCGGCAGAGGAACGCCACCATACCATCCCCCGCCGTCCCCTGGATCTCCAGGCGTACCGGGGCCAGCCGGGCCCGCTTTTTCAGCACCTTTTTCATGTGCTGCCGGAAGTCCTCCCCCAGCTCCGCCTCCTCGTTCTCTGGGGGGAGATCGGCGCTCCGTGTGACCGAGATGACGCAGGCCTCGTCGGTCTGATACCCCGGAAACAGGGAGGCGGCCCAGGCCAGGGCGATCTGCTCGGTGAGGACGCAGCGCAGGCCGGGGCCGTCCAGAAAGAGGCAGGGCGGGACGGCCCGGGGGAGGAGCACCAGCCCAAACTGCCGCCGCCGCCCCCGCCGGAGGACCAGGGCCAGCGCCAGGCTCTTGGAGGGCAGATGGGGAAAGGGATGCCGGGCGTCCACCACCATGGGGGAGAGGATGGGGCGCAGCTCATCCCGGAACCAGCGCTCCAGCCGCCTGCGGTCCCGGCCGTCCAGCTCCCCCGGGCGGAGGACGGCGATGCCGCAGTCCCGCAGGGCGCGGCCCAGCCGGGCCAGGAGCTTGTCCCGCTGCCGGTAGAGGGGGACTGCCGCCTTGAGGACGGCGGCCAGCTGCTGGGCGGGGGTCAGACCGGTGCGGCTGTCCCGGCAGCTCCCCTTCATCAGGTTCAAATCCAGAAGGCGGCTCACCCGGACCATGAAAAACTCGTCCAGGTTGCGGGTGAAGATGGCGGCAAAGTTCAGCCGTTCCATGAGCGGAATGCGTGCGTCGAGGCCCTCCTCCAGCACCCGCTGGTTGAAACGCAGCCAGGAGAGCTCCCGGTCCTGGGTATAGCGGGTGTCCGGCTCCCTGCTCATGGCTGTCCCTCCGGGACCCGGGTGAGGAGATAGCCCTCCCGGACGCCGGAGGGGCTGACCCGGACGATCTCTGCGCCGCAGGCCCGCATCACCGCAGTGAGAATGATAAGGCCGGGGATCAGGGTGTGGACCCGGTCGGGGGACGCCCGGAGGATCTTCCGCAGGGCCCCGTGATCCCCCCGCTTCAGCCGCCGGTACAGGTCCCGGATCTCCTCTGCGGGAATCACCCGGCGGCCCGGATCTGCTCCGGCCCGGACGTTGCACATGCGGGCGGCCGTCCGGATGGTGCCCCCCACCCCGGTGAGGCACTGGGCCTCCAGAGGCCCGGCAGCCTGCTCCAGGGCCCGCTCCACGGCGGCCCGGATGGCCCTGCGCTCCCCCTTGGCGGGCAGCACTCCGGCCACATGCCGGGAGAAGAGGGAGAGGGAGCCCAGCGGCAGACTGCACCCGGCCTGGAGGACCCCGTCCCGGCAGGACACCAGCTCGGTGGAGCCCCCGCCGATATCAGCCAGCAGGCCGGAGAGGGGCCCGCACCCCAGAGCGGCCCCCCGGAAGGCCAGCTGGGCCTCCTCTGCGCCGGACAGGACCTCCAGCCGGAAGCCGAAGGCCTCTTCCATGGCCGCCGCCGCCTCCTCTGCGTTGGAGATGCCGCGCAGGGGGGCGGTGCCGAAGGCATACCGGGCCGGAATCTCCAGGTTGTCCAGCAGGGTCCGGAAGCCGGCCAGCGCCCGGCAGGCCGTCCGGATCCCCGCCTCCGACAGAGCGCCGTCCCGGATATAACCTGCCAGTCCGGCGGTCTCCTTCTTGTTGAGGAGGAGCTTCCCCGTCCCGTTCTCCCACTGGTAGAGGGAGAGCCGGATGGTGTTGGAGCCCACATCCACCACGCCGCATTTCATGGTTCTATTACCTCGTTTCCGTCGGGCATGGACCGCCGGGCGGCGATCAGCCCCAGATTATCTGCCAGCACGTCAAAAAAGGCGGAGAGCAGTTCGATCTCCGCCTCCGAACGGCCCCGCGCCAGCTGCACTGCGGTCAACAGAGCCGCAGCAAGCAGCACCTCGCCGGGCGGCCCCTCCCATCTGGCCGTCTGGGCCATGGTCCCACCCCCCTCTCTCCAGCCTATGAGGCGGGACGGGCAGTGGATACGGGTTTGAGCTGTCCGCACAGGGCCGGTCAAAAGTCGTACTGCCCCCCGGTGATGGCCCGGACCAGGGCCTGCATCTCATCCCTGGACTGGATGGAGCGGGTGCGGTCGATGACCTGCCGCTGCTCGTCCGGCGAGAGGGCGGAAAAGTGCTCCATCGCCGCCGCGTCCTGGGTCAGGGCCATACCCAGCCCCATGGGCAGGTCGGCAATCGGATTCAGTGCGTCCATAGCTGTTCCTCCTGTTATGATTGAGATCGGCCATAGTATGCGCATACAGACCGATTTTTTGCGTCAGATCACAAAAAGGTCCCGGCACGCAGTTTAACTGCGTGCCGGGACCTAGGCCTTGTTTGAACCATGTCAAAAGGCCCAAGCGGCGGATTTTTTCCGCCATACGGCGTGAATAGTTCTTGAAATACACCGCAGCGTGAAGGAAACTTGCCGGCGGAAAAAGGGCCCCCGCAAAGCCGGATGGCTTTGTGGGGAGAGCCGGGGCAAGGGAGCGGGCGGCGTTTTCGCCGCCAGGCGGAAACAGAGCTTAGCGGACTTTGCGGCGGCGAAGCGTAGGCCCGGCCTGCTGTGCTGGCCGGGGGGAACCAAAGGAAAGCGGAATACGGCGAAAAAATCTCTCGCCGTTGGGCATTCCGCCAATTTACAAACAGGGCCTGGCGCTGCCTGCATCAGACTGTCAGCCGGGGTGGGGGCCCACCCATTCAGGGGGCAGATACTGCTCCGCATAGTCAGGGTACAGGGCGGTCAGCCGGTCGGAGATGGACCAGTACTCCGCGCCGGTCAGATTGCGGGTGCGCGCATAGATCCGGACCGTCATCCCGCCGGTGAGCCGGAAGGTCCGGTCCAGGGGCCGGTAGGCCCGCCCCACTCCCGTGCCCTCCAGCACGTCGTGGGCCAGGAGGGCCATAATCTGCTGGTTCTCCTCCCCCAGGTGGGCCTGTACCGGGTCGGCCACCAGAAGATAGTCGGCCGCCAGCACGTTCCAGGAGAAGGGGTCCCGCTTGTCCACGGTGGCCATATAGATCACCTGGGTTTGGGGACCGTCCCCCTCGGGCAGGTTCAGGGAGCGCAGGACGTTGGCATAGATCTCCCCGTTGAAGTCGAAGCCGGAGGCCACGACGGACACCGTCCTGGGCTCCTCCGCCGAGAGGCCGTCCATATAGGACCGCAGGGCGATGAGGGCCACGATGTCGTCCCGCCGGGGGGGCGCGTAGGTGAAGGAGGGCAGGACGGCGGGGGTCCGGATGAGCACTGGGGTGTTGGGCTGCGCCCGGGGTAGGCAGGCGCTGACCGTCGTGCAGGCGGCCAGAATCCACACCCCCGCGGCCAGGGCGGGCCGCCGGGGCCGCTGCGTCCGGAGCAGCGCGGCCGTCCCCTGGCCCAGCAGCCAGGCCGCAGCGGGCAGATAGAGCAGCATATGCTGCTGCCCGTGGGTCTGAATCCGGGTGAAGAGGAAAAAGCACAGCCCCAGCTGGCACAGGGCCAGCACCGCCCCCCGCCGCGCCTCCGGGCAGCGGATCAGCAGGAAAACCCCCAGGGTCAGGGCCAGGATCAGCACCAGCAGGCCGAAATACCGGGCCAGCATCATCCAGTCGCTGCGCAGGCCCAGGTTATAGGCGGAGTAGAGGGTCCCATAGTCGGTGCCCAGGACCTTTTCCATCAAAAAGCTCTGGGTAGAGAAGAGCGCGCCGGCGGCGGCCGAGGCGCACAGGGCGAAAAACGCCCGCCACTCCCGCCTGTTCCGGCCCAGGGCGGCCAGCAGGGCGGCGGCGCCGAAGGAGACCGCGAAGAAGACGAAGTAGCGCCGCAGCAGGAAGGTCCCCGCCAGCAGGGCGCCCGCCAGGATGCCCCGGGCGGCGGCGGGCCGCTTGGAATCGGCATACAGGGCGAAGGCCCAGATGCCCAGCCCGGCGGCGGCCACATCCACAAAGCCCACCAGGGCGGCGTAGAGCAGCATGGGGGTGAAGAGGAACAGGAGCACCCCGCCCCCCCGGATCCGCCGCCCCAGCACGCACAGGCCCCACAGGCCGGGCAGCACATAGAAATTCACCGAGGCCAGCAGAAACACGTACCGGCTGTCCCCCAGCAGCCGCATCACCAGGGAGATGGGCCAGGCCAGCAGGTAGTTGTAATCCAGGGTGATGACGCTCTCGGCCACCTGGCGCAGCTGGTCCGGCCCGAAGGGCGCGGCGGCCAGGTTCCCCGCCATGGTCCAGTAGCCGGAGCCGTCCCAGCCGTAGACCGTGGCGCTGCCCGACAGGTAATAGGCGGCAACCAGGTTGACCGCCAGGGCCAGGACCAGCATCGTGCGGCCGGGGGCGCATCTCAGGGGGCCGTACCGCCGGGCGGCGGTGATCAGGGCCAGCACAATCCCCGCGAAGGCCAGCCCGCTGCCCAGGGCGCAGGCCAGCCGGAAGGGCCAGCGGGCCAGCAGCAGGTCCTGGGTGGGGAGCATGGCATAGCTGGTATCGAACAGGGCCCCCAGCGCAGCGGCGGCGGCGAAGACCGCCGCAGTCTTCCAGCTCCTCCCCCAGGGGAGGAAGAGCCGCCCGGTCAGATGATACCGCCGGGCCGCCGTGACCGCCAGTCCGGAGAGGACCAGCGCCGCGGCCAGCAGCAGCCAGCCGGACACCCGCCCTCCCGCCGCCGCCCACAGGCGGATCAGCCCCAGGGCGGACAGGCAGATCCAGGCGATCAGGTCCAGGGCGGCCCGGAGGGGGGTGTGCCGGGTCGGAATCAGCCGGGAGGCCAAGTCATGTCCCTTCCGGCCAGCACATGGAAGTGCAGGTGGGGGACGCTCTGGCCCGCCCGCTCCCCACAGTTGGAGACCACCCGGAAGTCGGTGAGCCCCAGCTGCGCGGTGACCTTGGCGATCACCTCGAAGAGGTGGGCCACCACGGGGGCGTTCTCCACCGTCACCGCCCCGCAGGACGGGATGTGGGTCTTGGGAATGACCAGGAAGTGGGTGGGAGCCTGGGGGTCGATGTCGTGGAAGGCCAGGCACTGCTCGTCCTCATAGACCTTGTTGGACGGGATCTCCCCCGCGGCGATTTTACAGAACAGACAGTCGCTCATGGTGTTTCCTCCTTTGTTGATGGGGTATCAGGGCTGATCCAGCCCCAGAACGTGGTAGTATTCCTCAGAAAAGTGCAGAATGGACGGGTCAAAGGCGGCCTGGAGGGCCTTTATTTTTTCAAAGGGATCGGCGGGGGACAGGCCGAACTCCCGGGCAATGGCGGGCAGGGCCACGTCCTTTTGGGCCAGAAACGCCGGGTCCGGCTCCATATCACAGCCGGGCCAGCTCTGCTCCGCATCCTGCCGCAGCAGCTCCCGGAAGCGCGCCTCGTCCATCCACCAGAGCTGGCTGAGGGGGTTGGCGTCCCGGCAGAAGAGGATGTAGGACAGGAAATCCCGGAAATCCGCCCCCACCGGAAGGACATAGCTCCCAATCTCCCCCATGGCGGGGTCCACACAGAAGACCCGCTCGTCCCCCGGCAGGAGGACGAAATGAACGCCGTCGCAACCGATGCGGCCCAAAAACTCGGCATCTACCGGGGTGCAGAAATAGGCGAAGTCCTCCCCGCCGTCCTGGAGCAGCCCGATGGCGCCGAAGTCGATGTCCAGCGCCCGGAAACGCGCCAAATCGTCCCGGGATGTGCTCATACGCCCAGCTTATTGGCCACGAAGTCGTCCACCGCCGCCAGGGCGTCGTCCATTTTCAGCAGGTCGGTGCCGCCGCCCATGGCGGAGTCGGGCTTGCCGCCCCCCCTGCCGCCGCAGATGGGGGTGATGGCCTTGATGATGTCCCCGGCCTTGACCCCCTTGCCCACGGCCTCCTTGCCGCAGACCGCCAGGAAGGTGATCTTGCCCCCATTGACGGCGGAGAGCACCGCCACCACCTGAGGATCCCTGTCCCGCAGGAAGTCGCCCATCTTGCGCAGGCGGTCGGCGTCGGCGTCGTTCAGGGCGGCGGTGAGAACCTTCAAGCCGCCCACGTCCTTGGCCCCCATGAGGAAGCGGCCCGCCTCGCCCACGGCCTCCTTGGCCTTGAAATTCTCCACCATCCGGCGCAGCTCCTTGAGCTCCTCCATGTTCTGGACGGCCTTCTCCCGCAGCTCGCCGGGCCGGGTTTTCAGCACGGCGGCCGCCTCGAAGAGCAGCTTTTGGTTCCGGTTCATGACCTCCAGGGAGAGGGCGCCGGTGGTGGCCTCGATGCGGCGCACGCCGCTGGCCACCGAGAACTCGCTGTCGATGTGGAAGACCCCCGCCTTGGCGGTGTTGTCCAGGTGGGTGCCGCCGCAGAACTCCATGGAGAAGTCCCCCATCTCCACCACCCGGACGGTGTCGCCGTACTTCTCGCCGAAGACGGCCACGGCCCCCTTCTTCTTGGCCTCCTCAATGGGGAGGACCTCGGTCACCACCGGGAGCCCCTCCAGAATGGCGCCGTTGACCAGCCGGTCCACCTCGGCCAGCTGCTCGGGGGTGACCGCCTCGAAGTGGGTGAAGTCGAAGCGCAGCCGGTCGGGCTCCACCAGAGAGCCCGCCTGGTGGACGTGGTCCCCCAGCACCCGCTTGAGGGCGGCGTCCAGCAGGTGGGTGGCGCTGTGGGCCCGCATGACGGCCCTGCGGCGGGCCGGGTCGATCTGGGCGCAGACCGTGTCCCCCACCTTGAGCACGCCCTCCATCAGCCTGCCATAGTGCATATACTTGCCGCCCTTATTTTTCTGCACGTCGGTAACCTCAAAGAGCATCCCCCGCCCGCTGTCATGGGCGATGGAGCCGTGGTCGGCCACCTGGCCGCCCATCTCGGCATAGAAAGGGGACCGGTCCAGCACGACAATGCCCTCTACGCCGGGCATCATCTCTTCGGCCAGCTCGTTCTCCACCACAATGGCCACCACCTTGGCGTCCGTGACGGCGTGTTCCCAATCGCAGTAGCCCACAAACTCGGTGGCGGGCACGTCCTTGCCGAACTCCACGCCGGCCCAGCCCAGGTCGCCCAGGGCCTCCCGGGCCTTGCGGGCCCGCTCCTTCTGCTCCTGCATCAGGGCGCGGAAGGCCTCCTCGTCCACGGTGAGGCCCTGCTCCTGGGCCATCTCCGCAGTCAGGTCGATGGGGAAGCCGTAGGTGTCGTAGAGCTTGAAGGCGTCGGCCCCGGAGAAGACGGTCTCCCCCTTGGCCTTGTGCCCGGCGAGCATCTCGTCGTAGATCCGCATGCCGCCGTCGATGGTGCGGGCGAAGTTCTCCTCCTCGGTGCGGATGACCTTGGTGATATAGTCCTGCCGCTCCCGTAGCTCGGGGTAGTGGCACTCGTTCTCGTGGATGACGGTGTCGCAGACCTGATAGAGGAAGGGCTCGTTGACCCCCAGCAGCTTGCCGTGGCGGGCGGCCCGGCGGAGGAGGCGGCGCAGCACATAGCCCCGGCCCTCATTGGAGGGGAGCACCCCGTCGCAGATCATAAAGGTGGCCGAGCGGATGTGGTCGGTGATCACCCGGAGGGACACGTCCTTCTCCCGGCTCTCGCCGTAGTGGGCGTGGGTGATTGCGGAGACCTTGTTGGTGATATTCATCACCGTGTCCACGTCGAAGAGGGAGGCCACCCCCTGGCACACGCAGGCCAGCCGCTCCAGACCCATGCCGGTGTCGATGTTCTTCTGCTTAAGCTCGGTGTAGTGGTTGTCGCCGTCGTTGTCGAACTGGGAGAAGACCACGTTCCACACCTCAATGTAGCGGTCGCAGTCGCAGCCCACGGTGCAGCCGGGCTTGCCGCAGCCCCACTGCTCCCCCCGGTCGTAGTAGATCTCGGAGCAGGGGCCGCAGGGGCCGGAGCCGTGCTCCCAGAAGTTGTCCTCCTTGCCGAACTTGAAGATGCGCTCCTCCGGGATGCCGATCACCTCGTGCCAGATGTGGAAGGCCTCGCTGTCGGCGGGGGTGGTCTCGTTCCCGGCGAAGACCGAGGGATAGAGCCGATCCGGGTCCAGGCCCACCCACTCGGAGCTGGTGAGGAACTCCCAGGCGAAGGGGATGGCCTCCGTTTTGAAGTAGTCGCCGAAGGAGAAATTGCCCAGCATCTCGAAGTAGGTGCCGTGGCGGGCGGTGTGGCCGATGTTCTCAATGTCGCCGGTGCGGATGCACTTCTGGCAGGTGGTCACCCGATGGCGGGGGGGCTCTTCCTCGCCGGTGAACCAGGGCTTCATGGGGGCCATGCCAGAGTTGATCAGCAGCAGCGAGGCGTCGTTCTGGGGAACCAGGGAAAAGCTGGGCAGGCGCAGGTGGCCCTTACTCTCGAAGAACTTCAGGAACATCTCCCGCAGCTCGTTCAGGCCGTAGGGTTTGGGCTCATTCATGGGAATTACCTCCATATGTTTTGTTTTGTCCCTTGTGGCGAAACGCCGGGGTGCTTCTCCGTCTGTTGGAAAAGAGAAAAACCGCCCCCGGCGTCGGCCAGGGGCGGAAATGCTTCCACGGTACCACCCTGATTATCCCCCCATGGGGGCGTCTCAATCATCCGCTAACGGGGATGAGGCGGCCCGCTCCACACGGGCAGCTCGGGAGTGGCGTGCGCGTCCGTCCCGCAGAGGGCTTCCACCGTCCCCTCCTCGCTTGTACGGCGTGGCGCGCTTGGCTCCGTCATCGCTTGAATCGCTTAGCTATTGTATCACAAAAATGCCGGTTGTCAATGGTTTTTGCGGCACGGGGAGCGTCCAAACGTAGAGGGAAAGGAGATCAAAAAGGGAAAAGGGGCCGGCGGTCCCCGGATGGAGGGAGCGATAGCGGTCCTTCTGGAACCCAAAACGGTTGCAGGCCCGGCCTGCCGTGCCGGCCGGGGGAACCAAGGGAAAGCGGAAGACGGCGGAAAAATCCCTCGCCGTTGGGCATTCCGCCAATGTTCAAACAGGGCCTATCCTTTGCCCCATCAAGTCCAGCGCAAATCATAGCAATACCTCTAACGGCAAATTAACGGCAAATTTGCGATGCTGTATCCACAGAACACGCTGCCTTTGCGGCCTTGTTCCGCATAGACCGCCTGGCGGTGGTATTTAACTGTTTTAGCAAAACTGCAAAGGGCTGCGGTTAGAACCTTTCTTGAACCATCTGCGTGGCAGGAGGCCGGCACCAATCCACAGTATCCCTTGCAAGACAGCGCCGCCCTTGGAGAGGAGCGCTAGATAGTGTTGGTGTTGTCAATGACACGATATCAACACGGGGTGTGGGAGAAAATCAGGCAATGGACCGCACAAAAGGGGGTTCAGCACCAGGATGCATTTGGCCGTGAAGGCGCATGGTTATGCCGGTGTGATTTGTGATTACTTCTGGTACCACAGTGGATTGCACCATTCATTCCGCGTTTGGACACGCCCGATCGAACCGCTTCGCTTGACACCCCGGGCGGTTATGCGCTATGATAAGATGTTAAAATTGGTACAGCTGACATTTGTATTATGACTGAGAGGAAGCACGGCATGTCGAACACAGGCAAAAGCTACGGAAACGAATCCATCTCCGCCCTGAAGGGGGCCGACCGGGTGCGCAAGCGCCCCGGAGTTATTTTCGGCTCCGATGGGCTGGAGGGCTGCGAGCACGCGGTTTTTGAGATCCTCTCCAACGCCATCGACGAGGCGCGGGAGGGCCACGGCAATCTGATCACCGTCACCCGGTATGAGGACAAGTCCATTGAGGTGGAGGACTTTGGGCGGGGCTGCCCGGTGGACTGGAATGAGAAGGAGCAGAAGTACAACTGGGAGCTGGTCTTCTGCGAGCTCTACGCCGGGGGCAAGTACAACAACACCGACGGGGACAACTACGAGTACTCCCTGGGTCTGAACGGCCTGGGCTCCTGCGCCACCCAGTACGCCAGCGAGTATTTCGACGCGGTGATCCACCGGGACGGCCAGGAGTACACCCTGCACTTTGAGAAGGGGGAGATCACCGCCCCCCGGGAGCAGTTTCTGCAAAAAGCCCCCTGGGACGGCAAAAAGACCGGCTCCCGCTTCCGCTGGAAGCCCGACCTGGAGGTCTTCACCGACATCGACATCCCTGTGGACTACTACCTGGATGTGCTCAAGCGGCAGGCGGTGGTCAACGCGGGGATCACCTTCCGCTTCCGCAGCCAGGTGGGGGGCAAATTTGAGACCACCGATTTCCGGTATGAAAACGGCATCGTGGACTACGTGGCCGGACTGGCGGGGGAGAAGGCCCTCACCGCCCCCGTGTTCTGGCAGGCCGAGCGGAAGGGCCGGGACCGGGCCGACAAGCCGGAGTACAAGGTCAAGCTGTCGGTGTCCTTCTGCTTCTCCAACGCGGTGCAGGTCATCGAGCACTACCACAACTCCTCCTGGCTGGAGCACGGCGGGTCCCCGGAGAAGGCCATGCGCAGCGCCTTCGTGTCTGCCATCGACGGCTATCTGAAGGCCCAGGGCAAGTACCAGAAGAATGAGAGCCGGTTAAGTTGGAACGACGTGCAGGACTGTCTCATCCTGGTGTCCAACAACTTCTCCACCATGACCTCCTACGAAAACCAGACCAAGAAGGCCATCAACAACAAGTTTGTTCAGGAGGCCATGACCGAGTTCCTCAAGAGCCAGATGGAGGTCTACTTCATCGAAAACCCCTTCGACGCCCAGAAGATCGCCGAGCAGGTTCTGATCAACAAGCGGGCCCGGGAGAGCGCCGAAAAAGCCCGGCTCAACATCAAGAAAAAGCTCTCGGGCAGCGTGGACATCTCCAACCGGGTCCAGAAATTCGTGGACTGCCGCACCAGGGACACCGAGCGCCGGGAGCTCTACATCGTGGAGGGCGACTCGGCCATGGGCGCGGTGAAGCTGAGCCGGGACGCCGAATTTCAGGGCATCATGCCGGTGCGGGGCAAGATCCTCAACTGCCTGAAGGCCGACTACGGCAAGATCTTCAAGAGCGAGATCATCACCGACCTACTGAAGGTGCTGGGCTGCGGCGTGGAGGTCCAGGACAGGCACGCCAAGGACATGGCCGCCTTTGATCTCATGAATCTGCGGTGGAACAAGATCGTCATCTGCACCGACGCCGACGTGGACGGCTTCCAGATCCGCACCCTGATCCTCACCATGCTCTACCGCCTGACCCCCACCCTGATCCAGCGGGGCTACGTCTATATCGCCGAGTCCCCCCTCTACGAAATCAGCTATAAGGAGAAGACCTGGTTCGCCTACTCCGACAAGGAGAAGAGCGACATCCTGGCCGAGATCGGCCCCGGCAAAAAGGCCGGTGTCCAGCGGTCCAAGGGCCTGGGGGAGAACGAGCCCGATATGATGTGGCTCACCACCATGAACCCCGAGACCCGGCGCCTCATCAAGGTCATGCCCGAGGACGTGGCGCGCACCGCCGCCGTCTTCGACCTGCTGCTGGGGGACAACCTCCAGGGGAGAAAGGACCACATCGCCGAAAACGGCTATAAATACCTGGAGCTGGCCGACATTTCGTAACCGCTTTGGCGCCGGTTTCCGGGGCAGCAGTCACCCTTTCGTAACGGATTTGCAACTCTTTTTTGGGAGAAGCTATGATAGGATAGGGGCAGATTGAATTGGGAGGTCCTTTGAATGAAGCACACGAAAAAATTCCTGTCCCTGCTGGCTGCCCTGGCGCTGGTCTTCGCCCTGTCCACTCCCGCCCTGGCCGACATGGGCTACACGCCCTTGAACACCGATCCGGAGTGGCTGGCCTGGAAGGACGGCTGGATCGCGGCCAATCCGGAAAAGTGGGCCGCCTTCGACCCCGACCTCTGGTTTGAAATTCACTACGAGTATTGGACCGAGGAAGCGGACTTCATGGCCTACGGCGAAATTCCGGACCGGGAGACCTTCGAGGCCCACATGGCCCAGGGCTGGCTGGAGGATATCAAGTACGCGGAGGACCAGTACCCCCTGGCGGAGGCCTACGCCGCCGCCCACCCGGAGGAGTACGCCGCCTTCGACCCGGACGCCTGGGTGGAGCGCTCCTGGTACAACACCCGGGAGGGCTATATGGAGATGTGGCAGGTGGACGGGGAGACCTTTTTTAAGCACATGTGGAACGAGTACGCCATCCCCGCCGCCCTGCCCGAGGCGGCCCAGGCCTGGGCGGAGGCCCACCCGGCGGAGGTGGAGCGGTTTTTGGCGGAGGAGATCGAGGACTTTGCCGCCCGGTACAGCTACGCCCCCATCGCCGCCACAGCGGAGGACTGGGGGACCGGCGAGGACTATGTGCGCGCCGTGGTGCTCAACCTCTGGGTGGACGGCAAGCTGTACGAGGAGGAGCAGCAGGCGTGGCTGGCGGACTTTGAGATCCTCCACCCCGGTCTGCTTGACCGGTTCCGGGCCGAAGCCTGGACCTATTTTGGGGAAAAATACGCCTGGTGGACGGGCTCGGCGGCCCAGTGGCTGGAGGAGAACGGCCTGACCGAGGAGGAGTTTGCCGGGCAGATGGCCCGGGAGCGGGCGGAGGAGTTTTTGTACCGGGAGGAGGAGCGGCGGCAGAGCGGCCTGACTCCCGGCCAGATCGGCGTCTTGTATAACGCCCAATACATCCCGACTCAGGCGCTTCGGCCGGAGGCGGTGCGGGGCCGCACGATGGCCGGCCCGCAGGCGCTGATGGAGGCCCTGGGCGGAACGGCCTCCTACGACGCCGAAGCCCGGACCGTGATCTGCACCCTGGGAGAGACCGTGGTCACCTTGAAGCTGGGGGAGCAGGTCCTGACCGTGGAGCGGGCCGGGGAGATCGCCACGGCAGAGATGGACTGCGCCGCCTATGAGCGCCCCGGCGGCGTCTGCGTCCCGGTCCGGTTTGTGGCCCAGGCCCTGGGCTATACGGTCCTGTGGGACGGCCTCACCGGGACCGCCGCCATCCTGGACCCCGCGGTCTGAGCCCCGGAGCGCACCGCCTGACACTGGAAAGGAGTTCCCATGAGCAAGCAGAGCGTACCCGTTTATATCCTGGCCGCCGCCATCCTGGCCTCGGCCATCGTGATTGCCGTCCGCCTGCCGGGGCGGGGCGGGGAGATCGCCGCCCCGGCAGACCGGCCCGTGGCCGCCGGGACGGAGCCTGCCCAGGGCCTCAGTCCGGAGGACACCTACCGGCTGGAGAAGCTCAACGCGGTGTGCGACATGGTGCTGGAGCGCCAGGTGGTGCCGGAGCCCTATCTCCGCTACCTGGACGGCGAGCTGGCCCAGGGTGTGGCGGACTATAACCAGGCGACGGCGGGGCTCAAACAGAGGTATCTCTATTTTGCAGATCGCGTTGCAAAGTCGCTCAGCCAGCCGCCCGACGGCAGCGCGCCGGAGGAGGAGCCGCCTCCGGATTATTACCAGTGGTTTGTGGAGGGGTATCACCCGGAGCGGTACTATGCGTTTATTGACCGTCTTTCGGCCCTGGCTCTTTTCCCCAACGCGCCCGAGCTGCTCCGCGGCGACCCCATAACCGGCTATCCGTCTGTTGTGGAGTCAGGCAGCTCCTACGGCCTCTGGGCCTGGGCCCTGCATGAGGATTTCCATGCAGGGGACGAAACCGCGCAGGCTGTCCAGGACTATTTTGCGCAGTGCGAGGCTCTCCTGGACCAGATCGACGTCGCCCGGGCGGCATTCGGCGCGCAATAGCGCGAGCTCCGCACCGACTCAACCGAACACCCATCAGCACGGCGCATAGCAGTCCGCGGCGGCATCGAGTGCAGTTAGAAAAACGCTTCTACTGACAAGTTTTGCAGGGTAACAATCGCTCGGCGGGCGGCTTAAAGCCGCCGTTGGTCACGAAACGAAGCATCCGAACCGGCGGGCAACTGCTCTCGATCAAGGAGTCTATCGAAAACCGCACCGCCGCCCACCCCCGGGTCCAGGGCCGAGCCCTGGCCCTTTTCCCACCCCTTTTCGGGAAAAGGGGTGCGCCCGCCGCGCAGGCGGCCCCCGGAGGGCCGGGAAGCCCTCCCCCATCAAACCCCCAAACGAAAAGGAATGAATCGCCAATGGCAAAGAAGAAGCCCCCTGAGGAGGGGACCAAGAAGGTCCACAACCCCAACGTCATGGGCCTGCGGCCCGAGGTGCTGGAGCAACCCATCACCGAGACGCTGGAGATCAACTATATGCCCTACGCCATGAGCGTGATTGTCTCCCGGGCCATCCCGGAGATCGACGGCTTCAAACCCAGCCACCGCAAGCTGCTGTACACCATGTACACCATGAAGCTGCTGGGGGGGAACCGCACCAAGAGCGCCAATGTGGTGGGCCAGACCATGAAGCTCAACCCCCACGGGGACGCCGCCATCTACGACACCATGGTGCGCCTCTCCCGGGGCTACGGGGCCCTGCTCCACCCCCTGGTGGACTCCAAGGGCAACTTCGGCAAGGTCTACTCCCGGGACATGGCCTGGGCGGCCAGCCGGTACACCGAGGTGCGCCTGGATCCCATCTGCGCCGAGCTCTTCGGGGGCATCGACCAGGACACGGTGGATTTTACCGACAACTACGACGGCACCCTCCAGGAGCCCGTGCTGCTGCCCACCTCCTTCCCCAACGTGCTGGTCAGCGCCAACCAGGGCATCGCGGTGGGTATGGCCTCCAACCTGTGCGGCTTCAACCTGGGGGAGGTCTGCGATGCGGCCGTGGCCTTTCTGAAAAATCCCCAGGTGGACCTGCTCCCCATCCTGAAGGCCCCCGACTTTCCCACCGGCGGGGAGCTCCTCTACGACGAGCGGGTTTTGCGGGAGATCTACGCCGCCGGCCGGGGCTCCTTCCAGGTGCGGGCCAAATGGCGCTATGTGAAGGCCGAGAACGTCGTTGAGATCTACGAGATCCCCTACTCTACCACCGTGGAGGCCATCATGGACAAGGTGGCCGAGCTGGTCAAGCTGGGCAAGATCAAGGAGATCGCCGATATGCGGGACGAGACCGACCTGAACGGCCTCAAGCTTACCATCGACCTCAAGCGGGGCGCAGACCCGGACAAGCTCATGGCCCGGCTCATGCGCTCCACCCCCCTCCAGGACTCATTCGCCTGCAACTTTAACATCCTCATCGCCGGGATGCCCAAGGTCCTGGGGGTGGGGCAGATCCTGGAAGAGTGGTGCGCCTGGCGCATGGACGGCGTGCGCCGCCGGACCTACTTCGTGATGCAGAAGAAGCAGGAGAAACTGCACCTTCTGAAGGGCCTGAAAAAAATCCTGCTGGACATCGACCGGGCCATCAAAATCATCCGGGAGACCGAGGAGGACGCCGAGGTGGTCCCCAACCTGATGATCGGCTTCGGCATCGACACCGTGCAGGCCGAGTACGTGGCCGACATCCGCCTGCGCAATATCAACAAGGAGTACATCCTCCGCCGCCTGGAGGAGACCACCTCGCTGGAGGAGGAGATCGCCGATCTCCAGGATATTGTGGGCAGCCCCAAGCGCATCAAGGAGATCATCACCGCCGAGCTCAAAGCGGTGAAGAAGAAATACGCCCTCCCCCGGCGGACCGAGATCGTCTATGAGTACCAGACCGCCGCCGAGCCCGAGGCCGCGGAGGAGATCCCCGACTACCCCGTCCACGTCTTCCTGTCCCGGGAGGGCTATCTGAAAAAAATTACCCCCCAGTCCCTGCGCATGAGCGGCGAGCAGAAGTACAAGGAGGGGGACGGCCCCTTCCTCCGCTGGGACTGCTCCAACCGGGACGAGCTGCTGGTCTTCACCAGCGCCCAGCAGTGCTACAAGACCCGCCTGAGCGATTTCGACGACGCCAAGGCCAGCCTGCTGGGGGAGTATCTGCCCACCAAGCTGGGGATGGACCCCGGCGAGAGTGTGCTGTGGGCCTGCGTCACCGCCGGCTACGGCGGACACCTGCTCTTTTTCTTTGAAAACGGCAAGGCGGCCCGGGTGGAGCTCTCCGCCTACCAGACCCAGACCCGGCGGAAAAAGCTCACCGGGGCGTTCAGCGACAAATCTCCCCTGGCCGCCGCCCTGCTGCTCCACCAGGACCTGGAGGTGGCGGTGGCCTCCACCGAGGGGCGCTGCCTGGTCTTCCACACCGCCGCCCTGACCCCCAAGGCTACCCGCTCCACCCAGGGGGTGGCCGTCATGACCTTAAAGCCCAAGTACCGGGTGGAGTGGGCCCGGCCCCTGGAGCAGACCACCATCGTCAATCCCGCCCGCTACCGGGCCCGCTCCCTCCCCGTGGCCGGCGCCCTGCTGCGGGAGGAGGACCGGGGCGAGGAGCAGCTCTCCCTGCTGGGTTCTGAGGAATAAGTACATGCCCGCAGTGTGCCAAGGGCATTTTTAAGGAGGTTCCCCCCATGAAACAGCCCGCGCCGTGGAAAATCATTCTCTCTTATGTGTGGATCACCTTGGGCTCGGCCGTGTACGCCCTGGGCTTCTGCTGGTGCTACGAGCCCAATCAGATCGGCTTCGGCGGCATTACCGGCATCGGCCAGATCGTCAATCACTTCCTGCCCCTGATCCCCATCGGCGTGGTGGTAATCATCCTGAACGTCCCCCTCTTCCTGTTTGGATGGAAGCTTTTGGGCGGCCATTTGCTGGTGAGCTCCCTGTATGCCATGGCGATCTCCTCGCTGTTCATCGACCTGATCGACGCAGTCTATACCTTCCAGCCCATGGAGCCCATTCTGGGGTGCATCTTCGGCGGCGTGCTCATGGGGGGCTCCCTGGGGGTGGTCTTCCTCTGCGGCGCCACCACCGGGGGCACCGACCTGGGGGCCCGGCTCCTCAAGCTCAAGCTGGCCTGGCTGCCTATCGGCAAGCTGGTTATGGTCATCGACCTGGCAGTCATTGTGGCGGTGGCGGTGGCCTTCCGCAACCTGTCCAGCGCCCTCTACGGCCTGGTGTCCCTCTATATCTCCACCCTCGTCATGGACGGGGTGATCTACGGCCTGGACAACGCCCGGGTGGCCTATATCATCAGCGACCGGCACCAGGACATCGCCCGGGCCATCACGCAGGACATGGACCGGGGGGTCACCATCCTCCACGGCGAGGGGGCCTGGTCCGGGGCGGAGAAGCAGGTGCTGCTGGTGGCGTTCAAGCAGCGTCAGATTGTCACGCTCAAGCGCATGGTCCAGGACATCGACCCGGCGGCCTTTCTGATTGTCTGCGAGGCCCACGAGGTCCTGGGCGACGGGTTCCGCAGCTACAAGCAGAACGATCTGTGACAGGAGGAAGACGGATATGACAAACTTTGACACGGTGCGCGCCAATCTGGAGAAGCGGGGCTTCACGGTCTCGGTGTTTCCCACGGCGGCGGAGGCCGCGGACTATTTGAACGCCGCCATTGACGGGAAGACGGTGGGCGCCGGCGGGAGCCGGACAGTGGCGCAGCTGGATCTGGCGGACCGGCTGGCCGCCCACAACACGCTCCACTGGCACGCCCGGGGCGGCAGCAAGGAGGAGGCCGCCCGGGCCCAGGTGTATTTGTCCTCGGCCAACGGCCTGGCCGAGACCGGGGAGATCGTCAACATCGACGGCACCTGCAACCGGGTCTCCGCCACCCTCTACGGTCATGAGGCGGTCTACCTGATCGTGGGCCGCAACAAGCTGGCCCCCAGCTATGACGCCGCTCTCTGGCGGGCCCGGAATATCGCCGGACCGCGCAACGCCCAGCGGCTGCATAAAAAGACGCCCTGCGCCGTCCGGGCGGATAAGTGCTATGACTGCGCCAGCCCGGACCGCATCTGTAATGCCCTGACGGTGTTCTGGCGCAGGCCCGGCGGCATCCCCCACTTTGAGGTGGTGCTGGTGGACGAGGAACTGGGCTTCTAACCTACATATGGCAGGAGGGATGTTCCGTGAGACGGCAGATGGCGGCCCTGACCCTGGCGGCGCTTCTGCTGCTGCCCGGGTGCTCGGCCATGCTCAACCGGGAGTATCAGGTGGTCAGTCCCCACCCGGAGTTTCCGGCCACGGAGGAGAACTCCTCGGCGATCCGGGTGGAGACCTATCAGGAGCTGGTCAATGCGGTGCTCTACTTTGTGGAGCAGGGCGTGGAGCACGGCGTGGTGCGTCTGGTGAACTACACCAGGGACGTAGAGAGCGACCTGAGCCGCGCCTGTCTGGAGGTGGCCAAGGAGGACCCGCTGGGGGCCTACGCCGTGGATTTCATCAAGAACGACTACACCCGGGTGGTCACCACCTACGAGGCGACCATTGATATCACCTACCGCCGCACCCCGGAGCAGCTGCGGGCCCTGGTGAACGTCACCGGCAGCAGCGCCATCCGGCAGGAGTTGGCCGGGGCCCTGTCGGTCTTCGCGCCGGAGATCGCCCTCCGGGTGGGCTACTTCGCCGAGGACGAGGCCTCCATCCTGGCCCTGGTCCGGCAGGCCTACTGCGACACCCCTGCCGCTGCCCTGGGGATGCCCGACTGTACGGTGTCCCTCTATCCGGAGACTGGCCGCCAGCGTATTGTGGAGATCCTCTTGTCCTATCCGGGGGAGCGGGAGGTCCTCCAGAAGCGGCAGGCCGCCGCCCTGGCCGCCGCCGACCGGCTGGCTGCCCCCTATCAGGGGATCTCCGACCCGGAGACCCGCCTGCGCAGCCTGGCGGGGGATCTGTCCATCCAGACCGTCTATGACCCGGAGCGGGGGGGAAATACCATCTGGGACGCTCTGGTGGCGGGCCGGGCCGATGGCGAGGGACTGGCCCTGGCCCTGCTGCTGCTGGGGGAGCGGACCGGGCTCTCCTGCACCCTGGCGGAGGGGCGGCTGAACGGTGCGCCCCATGTCTGGAATGTGCTGGAGCTGGAGGACGGAACCCGGCGGCACATCGACCTGTCCGGGGAGATCCCCACCCTTCTGGGTACCGATGAGGAGTGGGCCGCGCTGGGCTACGGCTGGCTGAGCGGCGGGGAGGAGCCGGAAGGTCCGGACGGGGAGGCGGCCCAGACGCCCGAAACCCTGCTCATGACCCGAAGCGGTCCGGAGAAGACCGGCCCGGGGCCGGACGGCGCAGCGCCGGACGGGGCTGAACCGCCCGGCGGGGACGGCGCGGAGCCCACGGAGGAGGGAGAGGGGAGCGGTCCGGAACTCCCGGAGGAGTCCGGAGCGGAAGCGCCCGCAGAGGCGCAATAGCGGGATGAATCCGTCTGCCCCTTGCTTTTTTCGCGGTTTTTCGCTATGATAGATTCGCGAAGAAAGGAGGAGAGCGCCATGTCCAACACGGATACGCAGCGCCGTCCCGGCGGCTCGCGCCTGAAAACCCGGGTGATTTTAACGCTGGTGCTGTGTGCGGCCGTCCTGGCGGCGCTGACAGCCGCCTTTGTCTCCGGCCGCACCCTGGGTAAACGGGAGGAGGCTCCCCCGGTCATTACCAGCGATCTGTTGGGGGAACAGCTCCATACGGTACAGGATCTGGTGACTGTGGAGTATTTTTACACCAATATGGGGAAGTTTGAGAACCAGATCGACTTTTATGGCTGGAAGGTCCCCCTCACCACCAAGAGTTTCATTGTCTCTTACGATGGTGTGATCCGGGCGGGGGTGGACCTGAGCGGCGTCCGGGTGACGGTGGACGAGAGCGCCCGGACGGTGCTGGTGGTCCTGCCCGGGAGCCGGATCCTCTCCCATGAGATCCCCGAGGACAGCATTGAGGTGTTCGACGAGACCAAGAACATCTTCAACCCCATCACCATCGAGGATTACACCACCTTCACGGCGGACCAGAAAGCGGCGGTGGAGCAGCGGGCCCTGGATAACGGCCTGCTGACACTTGCAGACACCAAGGCCTGTACGGCGGTGGAGGCCTTCCTCCGGCTCATCCCCGGCATGGAGGCGTATCAGCTCACTGTCCGCGTCCGCACGGCATAGAAACTCCCAGAGCCCGCAGGATATGCGGGCTCTGGGAGTTTAGGCCGTCGAAAAGGCTGGAGCCTGACGGCATACACGCGCTGTCCGCCAAAGGTGGACAGCGCGTGTGCTTGCGGGCCGGGGAAAGGGATTGGACTTTTTGTGCGCCTGCGGACGCGAACGCTGAGAGGCTTTTTGGACAGGATTCGGCCTGCTCAGCCGTTCAGGGTGAGATCCCCCTCCCGGATCCAGCCGATCCGGCGGAAGAGGCGGCCCCACAGCCAGCAGAGCACGCCGGGGAGCACAAAGGAGATCAGAATGAGACCCAGCCAGTCCAGGGGGGCGATGGCGGCCCCGCTGTCCACCCAGCCGGTATAGACGCCGATCTGACCCACCAGGCCGCAGGTGCCCATGCCGGAGGAGATGGGGGGGCCGTTCATCTCCAGACGGAAGACGCAGGTGGCGATGGGGCCGGTGATGGCGGAGGTGAGGATGGCCGGGAGCCAGATGCGGGGATTTTTGACGATGTTGCCCATCTGGAGCATGGAGGTGCCCAGCCCCTGACTCACCAGGCCGCCCCAGCGGTTCTCCCGGAAGGACAGGACGGCGAAGCCCACCATGTTGGCGCAGCAGCCCGCCACCGCCGCCCCACCGGCCAGCCCGGTGAGGGAGAGGGCGGCGCAGATGGCCGCCGAGGAGATGGGCAGGGTGAGGAAGACGCCCACCAGCACCGAGACCAGAATCCCCATCAGGAAGGGCTGGAGCTCGGTGGCCCACATGATGAGCTGGCCCAGGGCCAGGGCCGCCGCGCCGATGGGGGCGGCGATCAGCAGGGCCAGCCCAGCCCCCGACAGGATGGTCACCAGCGGCGTGACCAGGATGTCCACAGGGGTCTCCTTGGAGACCAGCTTGCCCAGCTCGGAGGCCACCAGGGCCACGGCCAGCACGGCCAGCGGGCCCCCCGCGCCCCCCAGACTGTTGGCGGCCCAGCCCACCGCCGCCAGAGAGAAGAGCACCAGCGGCGGCGCCTGGAGGGCGAAGCCGATGGAGATGGCCATGGCCGGGCCGGAGACCGCCTTGGCAAAGCCGCCGATGGTCACCAGCCATTCCACCCCCAGCTGGACGCCCAGGGTGTCCAGAATGGTGCCGATGAGGAGGGAGGCGAAGAGCCCCTGGGCCATGGCCCCCAGGGCGTCTACGCCGTAGCGTCTGGCCGAAATGATCACATTTTTTCGTTTGAGGAAGGAGTTTTGCGTCTCTTTTGTCTCCATGGTCATGCAGCCTCTCAATCCTGATGCAGTGTGATGGAAGATACAGGTGTCTTTACACCTGTATTGTCTTATTATAGCGGCTCTTGCCGGAATGTCAACCGGAATTTATCCGGCACCGGACAAGTGTTATGCATGATTATACATGAATATTCATATATTTCTGCATATAATGAATATTGAAGTGAAAATGCACCAGAGAAAGTGGGGGATATGCGCATATTTATGCGAATTGCCCCCTTGCTTTTTTGCCGGAGCCGTGATACACTGTGTCCAACACATACAGACGGAGGTTTTTACTATGCCTGAGATTAAAAAAGTTGTGCTCGCCTATTCCGGCGGTCTGGATACATCCATCATCATCCCCTGGCTGAAGGAGAACTACAATAACCCGGAGATCATCGCGGTCTCCGGCGACGTGGGCCAGAACGACGAGCTGGAGGGTCTGGAGGAGAAGGCCATCAAGACCGGGGCCTCCAAGCTCTACATCGAGGATCTGGTGGACGAGATGGTGGACGAGGTGATCATCCCCTCCATGCAGATGGGCGCCAAGTACGAGGACTATCTCCTGGGCACCGCCTTTGCCCGGCCCATCATCGCCCGGCGGCTGGTGGAGATTGCCAAGAAGGAGGGGGCCGACGCCATCTGCCACGGCTGCACCGGCAAGGGCAACGACCAGGTCCGGTTTGAGCTGGCCATCAAGCGCTTCGCCCCGGAGATGACCATCATCGCCCCCTGGCGGGAGTGGGACATCAAGGGCCGGGACGAGGAGATCGACTACGCCGAGGCCCACAACGTGCCCCTG
>CANSQX010000039.1 GCA_947649225.1 uncultured Flavonifractor sp. | reverse complement strand
GAAGAACCGCAAAGAACATCGTGACTATGATAAATATCTCTATAAACTGCGTCATCTGGTAGAAAACTGCTTTCTGTCTTTGAAACACTGGAGAGGCATTGCCACTCGTTATGCCAAGACCTCGGATGCCTTTATCGCTACGGTTCACGTCCGTTGTATCGCTATTTGGGCTGCTATTCGCACCTAATTCGTGTAGACGCTATCTAGATAGTTCGGCTGTGGATCCAGGTTCTTATCCTCCGCGGTAAAAAAATTTCAGCCCCGCCATCTCCTCCAAAGCCTCGTCCTTCAGGTACAGGAGGGGGGCGCCGCCGGTGTAGGAGGACCCGCTGGTCCGCGCCTCCCCGTCCCGGGTAAAATACCATTGTGTCTCACTGTCCTCCTCCCTGCAGAACGCATAGGAGAATTCATACCGGCAGCCGTCCTGGCCGGTGAAGGTGAAGTGGTCTGCGGTCCCCTCCAGGGGGTAGTCCAGCCGGGAGAGGATCTCATAAAACCCGGCCCAGCTCACAAAAGATCCCTCCACGCCGATGCCCGCAAAGGTGTCCTTGGGCGCCTGCTCCCCGCGATACCACACCGACTCCGGGAAGGGGTAGCGGTCGTTCCAGGGCCACACCCACCGGGCGTATTTCTCCATCTGCTCCGGGGTGAAATCGGGACAGGGGAGCCTGTAAAAGCCGTAGCAGTACTTGAGCCGGGAGGCGCAGGCCGACTCCACATATTGCCGGGTGCTGTCCCAGTTGTCGTACTCCGCCCGGACAGACACAGAATCGTCCAAATGCCACACCGGAAGGGGCAGATCCGTCAATTCGCAAGAGGCCAGCGGCACCTCCCCGCTGTGGGGACGGCCGGTGTACCAGTCGTAGAGGGCCTGGAGCTGCTCCGCCGCCGGGTAGACCTGCTCCATGGAGGAAAATTTCAGGGACAGGCTGCTGCCCTCCACCTCCCACGCGTCCAGGGCGCCCTCCTGCGCCAGATACCGCTCCATGTAGGCCTGCCGGAACACCCACCGGGCGTTGTCTGTGAGGCGGTAGCCCGCCACGGGCGCCGGGTTTCCGGTCCACCAGACGCTGCGCACCTGGAACGGGATCTCCGGCGTATCGGCGAACCGGCAGTCCCACACCCGGCTCCGCCGCAGCTCATACTCCGGGTCCTGCTCGGTCCGGGACCAGAAATCCACCTGGATCTCCTCGCCAGGGTATCGCTCCTCCAGGTAGCGTATGGCCTCCCGGCGGCTGTGGCGGAGGGGGTGCTCCAGGCAGCCGCCCAGCCCCAGGCACAGCAGGACCGCCGCCAGCAGGATCCCGGCGCAATACCTGCGCTTCATGCGGGGCTACCCCCCGATCTGGTTCATGTTGCGGCGCTCGTCGGCGTCCCCGCGGCCCTCGGTGAAGTGGTGGGCGGCGGGCTTGCGCCGGACGGCGTCCTCCATGGCGGCCCGGAGGGCGCCGTCGTCTACTCCCCCGGCCAGCAGGGACTTCAGGTCCACCCCCGCCTCGTACTGGAGGCAGGTCTTCAAAAATCCGGTGGCAGTGAGCCGCACCCGGTTGCACTGATCGCAGAACTGGTGGGTCATAGCGCTGATGAAGCCCACCCGGCCCCGGAAGCCCTCGAAGGTCACGTAGCGCCCCGGGCCCGCGCCGCCGGCCCAGCCGGTGGGACGGGCCGGTCCGTAGGCCGCCTCCAGGATCTCCAGCACCTGGGCCTCGGTCCGGCGGGGCAGGGAGCTGCCCAGTCCGATGGGCATCAGCTCAATGAAACGCACCGCCATGTCGTGGTCCCGGGCCAGGGCGGCCAGAGGGGCCAGTTGGGCGTCGTTGTCCCCCATGGGCACGCAGTTGAGCTTTACATTCAGGCCGGGGGCGGCCAAAGCGGCGTTCAGGCCCGCCAGTGCGGCGGGGAGCATATCCCGCCGGGTAATGGCCTGGAACTGGTCCCGGTCCAGGGTGTCCAGGCTCAGGTTGACGCCGCTGAGCCCCGCGTCCAGCAGGCCGGGGAGCTGCTCGGAGAGCAGCACGCCGTTGGTGGTGAGTGTGACCGCCCGGATGCCGGGGATGGCCCGGATGCCCCGGACAATGCGGTCCAGATCCCGGCGCACCAGGGGCTCGCCGCCGGTGAGCCGCACCCGGGTGACCCCCAGCTCCGCGAAGAGGCGGCACAGGCGGATGAGCTCCTCATAGCTCAATACGGCGCTGTGGTCCACCCACTCCACGCCCTCGCAGGGCATACAGTAGACGCACCGCAGGTTACAGCGGTCGGTAATGGAAACCCGGAGATAGTCGATGGAGCGTCCCAGTCCGTCAAGCATGACGTGGGCCCCCTTTCACATAGTTGATCAGAAGTTCCGCTGCGGCCGCCGCGTCTCCGAAGGGGATCGCGGGCACGCCGGGCGGGGCGATGGGCAGATCGGTGACCAAGGCCAGCAGGGTGCCCGGGTCGCAGACCGGAGCGTCCGAGTTGCCCGCCCGCACCAGCTCCAGCTTGGGCCAGCGGGAGTGCTTGAACCCCTCCAGGAGGATGAGGTCGGCCTCTGGGAAGAGAGGGAGGAAGGCGTGCTCGTCAAACCGGCCCCGCTTGATCACCTGGCACTTCTCCCCGTCGAACAGGGCGGTGCCGCAGGCCCCGGCGGCCAGGTGCTTTCCGGTATCGGTGGCCGGGTTGTCGGCCTGAAAGGCGTGGCCGTCGTGCTTGATCACGGCCACCGCCAGCCCGGCGGCGTTCAGATGGGGCAGCATGGCCGCGATCAGGGTGGTCTTGCCCGAGTTCTTCACCCCAGACACTGCGACGACATTCTTTTTCTTGAAAGAAAAAGAATCAAAAAGAACTTCCATCATGGCTCCCTACTCTCTCGTGTATCGGTATCCTGCACACAAAAATCAGCCCCTGGGGTTGTCGAAGGAGCCGGACTTGCCGCCCTCCTTGTGGACCAGGTGGATGTCCGTAATCTCCATGGTCTTGTCGATGGCCTTGCACATATCATAGATAGTCAGCAGGGTGACGGAGACGCCGGTTAAGGCCTCCATCTCCACGCCGGTCTTGCCCGAGACCTTCACGGTGCAGACGGCGGTGATGATCCCCGCCGCCTCATCCAGCTCAAAATCCACCGCCGCCTTGTTCAGATTCAGGGGGTGGCACATAGGGATGAGGTCGGAGGTCCGCTTGGTCCCCATGATCCCGGCCACCCGGGCCACCCCCAGCACGTCGCCCTTGGCGGCGGTCCGGTGGACGACGGCCTCCATCACCGGGCGGCTCACGCGGATGGAGCCCCGGGCCACGGCCAGCCGCTCCGTGGGGGCCTTGCCCGAGACATCCACCATCACGGCGTTGCCGTTGTCGTCGAAGTGATTGAATTTCGGTTCCATTTGGCTGCCTCCAGTCTGTCTACATCAGGTGTACGGATACGGTCATGCCGGGCTCCAGAGGCCCGCTGCCCGCGGGGATATCCGCCAGGCAGTTACACCCCACCAGGGAGGAGAGCAGGCCGGAAGCGTGCTCCCCGGGGAGGGTCACATGTCCGTCCCGATAGGTCCCCCGCAAAAACCGCCGCCCAGGGCTGGCTTTGGGGAAGGAGCTGTCCAGCACTGCCTCCCGCCGCTCCATGCACAGCCCCGGCTCGCCGGACAGGGCGGAGAGCAGGGGGCGGCCCAGCAACTCGAAGGTGGCGGCGGCGGCAAAGGGGTTGCCCGAGAGGGAGAGGATGGGGGTGCCCTGCCGGAGGGAGAACATCAAAGGCGTGCCCGGCTTGAGCTTGACCTTCCAGAAGATCCGGTCGGCCCCCAGCCGGGGGAGGGCCTCGTGGAAGATGTCCTTGTCGCCCACCGACACGCCGCCGGTGGTGATCACCGCGTCAAACAGGCCGCACAGCCGCTCCAGGGCGGCGGCCACGGCGGCAGGATCGTCCCCGATCTGCTCCATGCGGATGCGCACCATGCCCAGCTCGGTGAGGCGGGCCCAGAGCAGATGGGCGTTGGAGCCATAGATCTTCCCGGCGGGGAGAGGGCGGACCTCCGGGGGGACCACCTCGTCCCCGGTGGAGAGCACGGCCACCGCCGGACGGCGGCAGACCGGGATTTTTTCGCAGATTCCGGCGCTGGCCAGCACGCCGATGGCGGCGGCGTCCAGCCGGGTCCCGGCGGGGAGCAGGGGGCTGCCCGCGTGGTAGTCCTCCCCCTGGTAGCAGTAGTTGTCCCAGGGCTTCAGTTCCTGGGTGATCTGGACCACGGGATAGCCCCGGTCGGTCTTCTCCTGCATGAGCACACAGTCACAGCCCTGGGGCAGCATGGCCCCGGTCATGATGCGCACGCACTGCCCCGGGCCCACCGGCACTGCGGCCACGCCGCCAGCGTATACGGTGTCCACCACGGCGAGCTCCACCGGGTGCTCCAGGGAGGCCCCGGCCGAGTCGGCGGCCCGCAGGGCATAGCCGTCCAGGGGGGAGCGGCAGAAGGGGGGATTGTCCAGGGGGGCGGCGACGGGCCGGGCCAGGGTGCGGCCCAGGGCGGCGGTGAGGGAGCAGGTCTCGGTTCCCAGGGGCCGGACGGACCCGGTGATCAGGGAGACGGCCTCCTCCAGTAAAATTCCGGTTTTCATGGGTGTCACACATCCTTACAGTCCGGCAGAGAACGCCCTGCCGGGGCGGTTGGTCGATCTGTTCAGCAGAAAGCGCCCTTTCCGAAGGGGCAGATGGGGTAATGGCACTCGGCGCAGCCCAGGCAGAGCCCGCCGTGGCCCAGCCCCTTGAGATCGGCCCGGGTGACGGGGATCCCGGCGGCCACCCGGGGGAGGACCAGGTCAAAGATGGTAGCCTTGGCATACATGACGCAGCCGGGCAAACCCATCACCGGGGCGCCGTCCTCGAAATAGCCCAGCAGGAACATGGCGCCGGGGAGGACGGGAGCGCCGTAGGCCACCACCCGGACGCCGGAGTCCTTGATGGCGCCGGGGGTTTTGTCGTCGGGGTCTACGCTCATGCCGCCGGTGCAGACCACCAGGTCCACCCCCTTGGCGTGAAACTCCCGGATGGCGGCGGTGATGGCCGCCCGGTCGTCGCCGGGGAGGCAGTGCTCGGTCACCTGGATGCCGTAGGCTGCCAGCTTGTCCACGATCACGGGGGTGAAGGTATCCTGAATGCGGCCGGTGGAGACCTCGCTGCCGGTGGTGATGAGGCCGCAGGTCTTCAGCTTCCAGGGGTGGAGGGAGAGGATGGGGGTGTCCCCCGCCCGGGCCTCCACAGCCTGGAGCCGCTCTTCGGGGATGACCAGGGGGATGATGCGGGTGCCCGCCAGCTTGTCGCCCTTGTGGACTACCGTATTGGTATGGCGGGTGGCGATCATGATGTCATCCTCGCCGTTGATGTCGTTGAGCCGGGCCACGTCCACCTGAAACAGGCCGTCACAGTCGGCGATGATCTCGATTTTCCCCTCCTTCACGGGAGTGGGGTGCATGTTTTCATTCTGGCACAGGGCCCGCAGGTGCTCGGCGGCCTCATCCTCGTGAAGGACCCCCTCGGTCTTCTCCCACACATAGAGGTGCTCCTTGCCCATAGAGAGGAGCACGGGGATATCCGCCTCGGTGACCACATGGCCCTTGCGGAACCGGGCGTCCTTGGTGACGCCCCGGATGATCTGGGTCAGATCGTGGCAGAGGACGTGCCCCACCGCGTCCTTGGTGTCGATGAGCTTCATGGCAGATGTCTCCTTTGCGTACATAAATTACAGAAAAAGGGAGCGCCGTCCTGAATGGACGGCGCTCCCGGTACGGCACGATACGCAGGCGCACAGAGCGCTGCGGTGGAGGAGGCCCCTTTTCAAGACGGAAGGCCGGCCCGTTTCCGTACCGGCCCCTTCAGGGCGGCCCGTCTTCGGAATCCACCCTGCGGCGCAGCGTCATAGGCACGCAGCCCGTAGACGCTTTTGCTCGGAGCGTATGGACTTGTTTGAAAGGCAGTATACCACAGGGCCGTGCAAATTGCAAGACGGTCCGCAAAAAAAGCGGGACTCAACGGCGCAGTCCGCACCAGCGGTTTCCCCGGAGCCTCACATACGGCGGATTCCTGGCCGCCTCCCCCTTCGCAAAGCGGTCAGGCGCGGCTGCGCTTCTGGCGCTGGGCTGCAAAGATATTCTGAGTGATTTTCTCCTGATCCTCCTCGGTCAGCTCTAAAAACTGGCAGCCGTATTCAAATTTGGCGTCGTCCTTTTCTATGATGCGCATGACCTGCGCAAAAATGGCGGATGTCGGCCTGTCCTCCAGCAGCTTGACCTTCAAAAGGAATTTATCACCCTTGTGATATTTGCACGCCGACCGGATACTGGCCCCGCCCACACTGATATTCAACAGCCTGCACGGCTTCTCCCCCATCTCCAGGCCGCTGAACATGGTAGCGGTTGCCTCCAGGTTCGTACTGAGGCGGAAAAAGGCCCGGTCGTTCCCGGTTTTGGAGACGGTCAGCTCCTCCACCGACCATGTATCCTTGGATGCAGGCGCAATTACGCCCTCCAGATAGACGGCCTTCCGCTCGTGATCGCTGTACCCGCGGATCCTGACGCGGAGAGGCTCGCTTTCCCGGGAAATGGCAACCTCCGAATAGGGCTGCAACACCGCCTGATTCCCGCGCAGGCCCAGCAACTTTGCCACAAACAGCAGCCGTCCCTCAGCCTCAGGCGTCGTTACCTCCACCCGCATACCGGAATAGGGCGCCAGCTCCTCCTCGCTGTTCTCCTCCTCCGCTTCCTGGGGCGGCTGCTTACCCGCTTTCCTTCCAAACCAATCAAATAGCTTCATCTTGTAACCTCTTATTTTATTTCAAAATGCTCCCCGTGTCTTTCCGCTGGAGAGGCGTTTATTTTTCCCGCAGCTGCTGCATCCGCTCATTCGCCCAGACGACTCGGTTCCGGCCATGCTTTTTTGCGTCATACAGCATAGTGTCCGCGATTTTCAAATAAGACCCATAGGAGCTCTCCGCCAGAGGCACGGTAGTGACGCCTCCGACGCTGACCGTGACCCACTCCGATACGGACGGATCGTGGGGAATATGCAGGTCCTCCACCGCCTGCCGGATTTTTTTCAAATGGGCAAATATTTTTTCCGACGGCTCGCCCAAGGAGAGCGCCACAAATTCCTCCCCGCCATAGCGGGCGACAAAATCGGTATTGCGCTGCAAATGGGAGGCTATGGTCTTCGCCACGGCGGCGATCACCTTATCTCCGGCCGGGTGGCCGAATTTGTCGTTATAGATCTTGAAGTGGTCAATGTCGAACATACAGATGGAGAAGGGAACCTGAAGCCGGGCGGCTTCATGCCATTTGACCGCGCTGTAGCGGTCATACCGGCGCCGGTTTGCAACGCCGGTCAGTTGATCGGTCATGGACTGCCGCTCCGCCTGGCGGCGGTAATTGTACAGCTTGATATGGGTGTTGACCCTGGCCTTTACAATCAAGGAGTGAAAGGGCTTTGTGATATAATCCACCGCCCCCAGTACCAGGCCGCGCTGCTCGTGCTCCACGTCGGAGAGGCTGGTGATCAAAATGACAGGGACACTCTGGGTAATGATCTCCTCCTGCAGTTTTTTCAGCAGCGTAAACCCATCCATTCCCGGCATAACGACGTCCAGCAGAATCAGGGAATAGTTTTCGCCGCTCGCACGGCACAGCCCATCCTCGGCCGTCTGGGCGATGGTAACATCATACTCATCCGCCAAAATGGTCTTTAATTGGGTTGCCTGCACGACGCTGTCGTCCACAATCAGTATTTTTTCCACTATGACACTCTCCTTGTCAGGGCTGCTCAGACCAGCGGCTCAATCAGCATCGTTTGCGTGCGGTCGAACCGGCAGGTGAACGCTCTTTCCGATTTCGCTGAAGGGAAAAGAAAAGTATGATAATGACTGCCAAAAGACAGGCAAGACCAGACATGCAGGGCATCCTGTCCATCTCATTGCGCTCAGTATGTATCCCTACGACATGGCCGCCGCACAAACAGCGCCCAACGAAACCCGTACGGTTCCGGAGCCAGCTCAGAAAGGCAGGAAAGCTGCCGTTCGCCGGAACATCTACCTCCGCAGTGCAATAAAAACCACCTCGGACGGCGGCCTGCCGTATCAAACCGCTGCATAACGGCCCTCTCCTTTTGTATGGAATGCCGGCAGTTTGACCCAGAACAAAAGCACAATTCGGCGCCGTCCAGCTTTGAGAGTAAATGTTTATTTACACAGACGCAGATGAATACGCCCGGCCCCTATTTTCTCTTGCCGGAGCTCCCGGGCTTCAGATAGCCGCTCAGACCGGTGGCGAGCAGCTGAAAGATGGTGTCCTCAGTCTCCCTGCTGTCAGGCAGGCTGCCCTCCACCACATACTTGGCATACATGACCGTGGATGTGAGGACATGGAGCCACAACAAATCTTGATTGATTTGGTTGAGACCCGGGAAAAATTTTTTGAACGTTTGAACCATACCGATAAACGTATTAAAATAGGTTACATCCCTATCTCTGTCATACTTTGGAAAAAAAGCGCTGTCCCGGAAGCGGTGATAGAAGATGGTCTCATCCGGATGGGCCACCCAAAACCGAAAGTAGGGCAGCCACAGGCTCTTCACCGTTCCCACGGGATCTATCAGCATGGTCAGCGGGTTAACCTTCAGATGATCAAAAATTGCCGCTGCCTGCTTATCCACATAGGTAAAGCTCTCTACAATCAGACGCTCCTTACTGTCAAAATAGCGGTAGAGCGCCCCGGGAGAAACGCCCGCCAGCTCGCTGACGTTCTGGATGCGCACACCCTCCAAGCCATATTGGCGCACGGCTTTCATGGTCGCAAGAATGATTCGGGTCTTGGTGTCGTCCAGAATCATCACCTCCCCCTCAAGCAGACCGCTTACCGGCCGCTCCGGGGAGGTATTATACACCGCTTTATTTCGATTGACAATACTCTTTTCCAAATTTCAGAGCAGATGGAGGAAATCTGCCTTGCGCATCTCCCGGCTTTTTTGCAAAGCGTTCTTTCCGCAGACCGTCCGGCAGGCCCCTGGGCCGTATCATGCCGGACCAAAATGCGCCTGCATCTCATGGAGCAGCAGCTGCGCCGCAGGGGTAAACGCCTGGTAGTTCTTCCAGACAAAATACAGTCTGGTCTCCAGCTCCGGCTCCAGGGGCCGGAAGCACAGTTCGCTGTCCGCCCCGGTATAGATCAATCGATCAAAAGTGAGCAGATAGCCCAAGCCCTCCCGTACCAGAATCCCGGCGTTATAGGACAAATTGAACGTGGCGGCAATATTCAGCGTGTCCACCTTCTCCCCAAACCACTTGGGGTAGTCCTCGGTTATACCCTGCCGGGAACAGATCAGCGGCAGATTCAGTAAATCCGACCTGTGGACGGCCTTCTTTTCCGCGAGAGGGCTGTCCTTTCGCATGACGACGCCCCAGATATCGGCGCCGGGCAGCTTGAGGGAGCGGTATCTGGACGGATCCACCTCCTGGGCCAGCACCGCAAAGTCCAGCAGGCCGCGGTCCAGCCGCTCCTCCACGTCCTCCGTGTTGCCGCTGTACAGATGCAGCCGGAACCGCGGATACCGTTCCTGAAGGGACTTGACCCGCCGGGCCAGGTACCCCATGCCATCGGATTCCGCACACCCGATGCGGACGTCTCCCCCGATTGGCTCCCCCAGCGCTTTGAACTCCTCCTCGGTCTTCCCCACCATCTCCAGGATGTCCTCCGCCCGCTTCCGGAGAAGCATCCCCTCATCCGTCAGGCGGACGCTGTAATTGCCCCGGATAAACAGCTTTTTCCCCAGCTCCCCCTCCAGCTCCTTGAGCTGCTTGGACAGCGTGGGCTGGGAGATGTGGAGCCGCCGGGCCGCACGGGTGATATTCCCCTCGCGGGCCACCTCCAGAAAATAGCGCAGAACCCGCAGTTCCATTAGAACACCTCCCCGCCCAGTATAGCAGAGCCAGATATGCCTGTAAAGAATAACCTGAAATAGAAAATGGGTATTTGCCATTTCACCGGCGGGGCGGTATACTCTTGCCGCAGGGAGGCGGGAACACGCCGGAGACGCCGGACGGCAGGGGCATTCCCACGCTCTTTTGAACAGGCGGCGGCACTCATCCACACGCCAGAGTCTATTTGAACACTGAAAAAAGGAGTCCTTCACCATGAAAGAGACGCTGACCCAGGAATGGGATAAGACCTTCCCCAAAAGCAAGCACGTGGACCACTGCAAGGCGGTCTTTCACAACCGTTATGGCATCACCCTGGCCGCCGATCTCTACACCCCCAGAGGCCAGACCGGAAAGCTGCCCGCCCTCGCCGTCTGCGGCCCCTTCGGCGCGGTGAAGGAGCAGGCCGCCGGGCTGTACGCCCAGGCCATGGCAGAGCGGGGCTTCCTCACCATCGCCTTCGACCCGTCCTTCACCGGCGAGAGCGGCGGACAGCCCCGGTATGTGGCCTCCCCGGACATCAACACCGAGGATTTTCAGGCGGCGGTGGATTTTCTGTCCGTACAGGAACGCGTGGATCCGGAGCGGATCGGCATCATCGGCATCTGCGGCTGGGGCGGCATGGCGCTGAACGCGGCGGCACTTGACACGCGCATCAAGGCCACGGTCGCCTCCACTATGTACGACATGACCCGCGTGACCGCCAAGGGCTATTTCGACGCTGAAGACAGCGCGGAGGCCCGCCAGGAAAAGCGCAGGGCCCTGAACGCCCAGCGCACCAAGGACTACAAAAACGGAACCTATGCTCTGGCGGGCGGCGTGGCCGCCCCTATGCCGGAGGACGCGCCCTTCTACTTTCAGGACTACTACGACTACTACAAAACCAGCCGCGGCTACCACGCCCGGTCGCTGAACTCCAATGGCGGCTGGAATGTGACCTCCGCCCTGTCCTTCCTCAATATGCCCATCCTATCATATGCCGGAGAAATCCAAAGCGCCGTTCTGGTCGTCCACGGAGAGAAGGCCCACTCCTGCTATTTCAGCAGGGATGCCTTCGCTAAGCTCACCGGGGACAACAAGGAGCTGCTCATCCTCCCGGATGCCGTTCACACCGACCTGTATGACCGGATGGAGCGTATCCCCTTCGACCGGATGGAGCGCTTTTTCCAGGACCATCTGCGCTAAAGCCTGTATGTATGGGCACGCTGCCGCCGGGGAATCGCGCCGTCCAGCGGCAGTACTGCAAGACGTTGCGAAAAAAGCCCCTGAAAGGAGCCCTTAAAAGCCGTCAAGGCGTTCCGGGCTCCTTTCAGGGGCTTTGCCGGCAGCTGCACGCATCCTGCCGCCTGTACAGGGGCGTTAGTTATAGGATAATATTTGCCTGGTTTCCGCTCATCCACCTGTCCAGATTATCAAACACAATCTTGCACCGGGCCTCCATCGACTCGTCCGAGGCAAAGGCCACATGGGGCGTGACCAGCGTATTGGCGCTGTGCAGCAGCGGGTGGGACGGGTCCAGCGGGGGCTCGGTCTCGAACACATCGATCCCCGCGCCCCCCAGGCGGCCGCTGTTGAGCGCGTCGGCCAGGGCCTGGGCATCCACCACAGGCCCCCGGGCCACGTTGATCAGGATGGCTCCCGGCTTCATCTTGGCAATGCTCTCCCGGTTGATCATCCCCCTGGAGGACTCGTTCAGGGGGCAGTGGAGGGAGACAATGTCCGCACGGGCCAACAGCTCGTCCAGAGGGACGAATTCCAGGAAGCCGGGCTCCTCCCCCGTCACATGCCGGCGGAAACCGAGTACCTTGCATCCGAACGCATGGCACAGCGCGGCCGTGCGCAGGCCGATGGCCCCGGTGCCGACGATCCCCACCGTCTTCCCGCACAGCTCGGCCCCCACCAGCCCGTCCTTGGTCTGCCCGGCCCGGCAGCGCGCCTCCACCTGCGGCACATGGCGCAGCAGGGAGAGCATCATGCAGACGGCCAGCTCGGCCACCGCCTGGTTGGAATACCCGGCGGCGTTGGAGACCTTCACTCCCTTTGCGCGGGCGGCCTCCAGGTCCACGTGGTCCACGCCGGTAAAGGCCACGTCAATGAACTTCAGGTTTGGACAGGCCGAAATGACCGCGCCCGTCAGCGGCATATTGGCCACAAGGATCACATCTGCGTCCCTAGCGCGCTCGATCTGGACCTGCGGGTCCAGATCCCTCGGATAGGCCTGGAAGCTGTGTCCCGCCTCTGTCAGCGGCTTCACACAGGCATTCAGGATCTCCTCCGATACGCCCAGCGGCTCCAGCAAAACAATTTTCATTCCATATGCCTCCTCTTCAAACGTTGCTTTTCTGCCCCTGTCTGGCCCACCGCTCACTGCTCCTCGTAGGCCAGCAGCCTGGAGAGCTTCGCCGCCGTCTCCACAACAACCGGCGTGAGGACCTCAATACGCTCCATGGACAAGTGAGTCACTGGACCGGATACGCTGATTCCGGCGATAATACGCCCGGTGTAGTCCCGAATCGGCGCCGCCACACAGCGCGCCCCGAGCTCGCACTCCTCGTCGTCCATCGCGTAGCCCTGTGCGCGGATTTCCTCCAGCTTGGCCACCAGGGCCTCGCGGGTGACCAGGGTATTGGGGGTGAGCGCCGGCAGTCCCTTTGCGGCAATAAACTTACTGATCTGTTTATTGCTGTAGTTCAGCAGCAGCAGCTTACCCACGCCGGTGGAGTGCATGGGGGCCCGCTTGCCAATCCGCTGCATGATTTTCAATATATGGTCCGGGCCGTCCATCACATCAATATAGACCACCTCCATATCCTCCTCAATCGCAAGACAGGTGGCCTCCTGGCACCGCTGGGACAGCTCCAGCAGCAGAGGGTGCGCCACATCCCGCAGGCTCACCTGCTCGCAGACCCGGCTGCCAATCTGTGCAAATTTCAGCGACAAGCTATAGCGCTGAGTGTGGGGGTCCTGATTCGCATACCCATAGACCAACAGGGTATTGAGCATCCGCAGTGTGGTGCTGGGGGGCATATCACACTTGGCCGCAATATCCTGAAGGCGCATTGCGCCCGGCTCGTGGGTCATTACCTCAATAATTTGCAGCACCTTTTCCACAGACTGGTTCACCTTAGACAGCTTCGCCGGCATTTTCAACATCCCCGCTTTTATGATTTTATTCTGTAAAATGATAGCATAATTTTTTCTCTGTTGCAAGAAAGGATGCTATTTTCTCGCAAAAAAATATACTCTCTTTTCAGAACCTACAGGGATACCACGGAGAGGCAGGAATCCAGCGGCTCCTGCCTCTCCTCTGTTGTTCGGTCTTATTGGGAGCACCGCCTCATGGCCGGCGGTGCAGCATGTTTCCCTTTGGCAGACAGCTGTTGCGGTACAGGAGCTCCGACCGATGGGTGGAACCCGCGCCAGCCAGATAAAAGAGTCTGCCGTTCCGGCGTTTTAACATGGCGCAGGATTGGGCTTTCCTACGGGCCCTAGGCCTTGTTTGAACATTGGCGGAATGCCAAACGGCGAGAGATTTTACCCCAAGGGTATGTGATATCCGGCAGGCAGCAAAGCTGCCAACGGCTATCCGATTCCGTCAGACAAGGCAAAAATTCGCAGGAATACTTGGTGTATTTCAAGAATTTTTAACGCAGTACGGCGAAAAAAGATCCGCCGTTTGGGCGTTTTGTCATGTTTCAAACAAGGCCTAGAGGGTGTCTTCAAACTGACAGAATACTGGATTGGGGCAGATTTTGCTGTCAGGCAAGGCGCATTGGCGCAGGAATCCTGACGGATTTCAAGCCAAAGCAACGCTGCATGGCAGCAAAAGGTGCCGCCAAGACAGTGTTTTGGATGTTTGAAGACACCCTCTAGTAACTGCGTCTCATGTCGATCTCATTGAACAGGGGCTCGCCCCGCTCATAGCGCTTCAAGTTCTCGCAGAACTGGGCAATGGCCCGGTCCATATAGAGATTACTGTCCGCAGCGCAGTGGGGGGTAATGACGGTGTTCGGCATATCCCACAGCGGGCTGTCCGCCGGCAGGGGCTCCGGGTCCACTGCGTCCAGGGCCGCGCCGCCGATGACTCCGTTTTGCAGGGCCTCCACCAGGGCCGCAGTGTCCACCACGGGGCCCCGCGCCATATTGATCAGCACCCCGCTCCGCTTCATGTAGGCCAGCTCCCTGGCGCCGATGAGGCCACGGGTCTCCGCAGTCAGCGGGGTCAGAACGACCACAAAATCCGACTGTCCCAGGACCAGCTCCAGCTCCCCGTTGGCATACACCCCGTCATAGTGCTCCAATGGAGTCACGGTGCGCTTTACCCCCAGCACCCGCATATCCATGGCCTTGCACAGCCGGGCCACCTCTCCGGCGATGGCCCCGGCTCCCACAATGCCAACCGTCAGGCCGGTTGGCTCCAGGAGCTGCACCGTGGTTTTGTCCCAGATGTGGGCCTCCTGCTGCCGCCTGAGCTGGGGAAAGCCCCGCAGGAAGGAGATGATATACCCGATGGCGGTCACGCCCATGGTCTTGCCGTGGATGCCCTTGGCGTTGGTCAGCCGGACAGGGAGCTTGGAGATGGGGCTGTCCATGATGGGATTGACCCCGGCGGAAAAGGAGTGGATCCACTTTAGACGCCTGGACGCGGCACACCACGCCTGGGGCATGATGCCGCTCCCGCCCCACGTATAGAGCACCTCGGCATCTATCCCGCCGGCCAGTGCCTCCTCCTCGCCGCGGCACACAGTGACCGGCCCGGTACAGGCGGCCCGGACCTGTTCGATATGGCGCTCCTCAATGTCGTGGGGGACCTCCCGGTTGTTCTGAAACAGCAGTAATACGTCTGCCATACTTCCCCTCCTAACCCAGAATAAACATGGTAAGCTGCGGGACAAAGGCAATCAGGAAGAGCAGGCCGATCATGACCAAAATGAAGGGGATGAGCCGTTTGCTCAAGCCCTGCATCGTCACCTTGCTCACCTCCATGCCGGTAAAAATCACGGTGCCGAAGGGCGGAGTCACAAAGCCGACGCACACGGCAACCGCCATGCAGATCCCGAAGTGGAGGGGATCGATCCCCACCGCCTTGACCACGGGCAGGAAAATGGGGATGGTAATCAGCATAATCGGCGTGGCCTCCATGAAGCAGCCCATCACCAGCAGGACCACCATCATGATAAACATCAGCACGGATGGATTGCCGGAGATCCCCAGCAGAACATCCATCACCAGCTGCGGCACCCGCGCATAGGAGATGACCCAGCCGAACAGGGACGCGGCGGCCACAATATACATCACCTTTCCGGTGGCACGGGCGGATTTGAAGAGAATCTGCGGGATATCCTTGAACTTCATCTCCCGATAGACAAACATCCCGATGAGGAAGGAATAGATCACCGCCAAAACCGACGCCTCGGTGGGCGTGCAGATCCCGGCGAACATGGAGCCCAGGATGATCACCGGGGAGCCCAGCGCGGGAATGGCGCCCAAAATGGTCAGCGCCACCCGTTTGGCCCCCAGCCTGCTCCCCTCCGGCAGGCCCAGGCTCGCCGCTTTGGACAGGCCCTTGTAGCCGTGCTTTTTGGAGACCACATAGCACACCACGGCCAGTCCGACTGCGATCAGAATTCCAGCAGGGATCCCCAGCAGGTAGAGGCTGGAGATCGCGGTGCCGGTGTTGACCGCATAGATGATCATGGAGGTGCTGGGCGGGATGACGGGGCCCAGCACCGCGCCGCTGGCGAACACTGCGGTTGCAAACTCCCGGTTATAGCCCGCTTCCAGCATGTAGGGCAGCATGATCGCGCCGATCGTGACGCAGCAGGCCATGGCGGAACCGGTCATGGCGGCAAAGAGGGCGCAGACGATAATGGTGACATAAGCCAGACCACCGGTGATGTCGCCCACCACCAGGTTTGCCACCCGCACCAGCCGTTTGGCGATCCCTCCCTTCGCCATCAGATCCCCAGCCAGGATGAAGAACGGGATACACATGAGGGCCACCACATCCACGCCCGCAAACAGGCGCTGAATGACGGTTGTGGTGGGGATTCCCTCCAGGATTATAAACAGAATGGAGGCCAGGCCCAGCGTGGTGGCCACGGGCACGCCAATGACCAGCAGGATAATGGCGCACAGGAAAAAAATTGCGATGTGGCTCACCGTTCCTCCCCCTTTCGCTCCCGCTCCTCATGCTCGCCGATGGACAGCCCCGCTTCTCCCCCCGTGCGATCCGCAAACAGCAGGATCAGCTTGAACAGGTAGCCCACCGCCATCAGGATGGTGACCACCGGGAAAATCGCAAAGACAATTCCCATGTTGATATTCATATTGGAGGAGACCGCTTTGGCGGACAGAGCCACCTGGGGGAAGCTATAGTATGCCAGCACGACGGAGAACACAATGCAAATGATATCCTGAATGGCGAAGACCGCCTTTTTCCCCACGCCCCGCA
The DNA here is from genome assembly GCA_947649225.1 of uncultured Flavonifractor sp. Classification (GTDB taxonomy): domain Bacteria; phylum Bacillota; class Clostridia; order Oscillospirales; family Oscillospiraceae; genus HGM12998. The sequence continues at coordinate 7,182 of CANSQX010000039.1, read as the reverse complement.
CGGCGTCCTGGAGAATGGTAATCTTAATGTGGGAGTTGTTGAAGATAATCTCTGTCGTTCCGATAAAAATCATCCAAATCATGCAGTAACGGGCCGATTCCTCCGACCAGATAAAGCTCTTGTGGAACAGATATCTGGCGAAGACCTGAATGCCCAGAGAGACGACCATCCAGATAAAAAGCGCAATCATCGTATATTTCATCATGGTGGTCAACACGCGGGAGATCTTTCTCATTCCCAGTACCATACGCACACACTCCTTGCCTTTCAAAGGGACAGGCGCAGGCGCACTGCACCTAGCGCCCGTCCCCGGGGAACATCCTGTGTCTGGCGGAACAGCGGCCGCTTACTGGAGCGCCTGGATACGCGCGACGTAGGAGCCGGCGGAGTGGTTGGCAATGAAATCTTCGTAGACAGGCTGGAGCAGATCGATGAAGGCCTGCTTGTCCACATCCCGGGTGATGGTGCAGCCCTCCTGCTCCATTTGGAGCAGAAGTCCGTCGTTCTCCGTGCGCAGCGCAAAGGTGCGCTCCGCAGCGGCATCCATGGCGGCCTGCTTGATCACGTTCTGGAGATCGGGCGTCAGGCTGGTGAACAGCGCGTCGTTGATGGTCAGGCCGTTGAAGTGGCAGGCATGCTCGGTGATGGAGACATAGCGGCAGAATTCGGAGTAGCCGTTGGAGTACTGGATGTTGTGTACGTTGTCGCAGCCGTCGATGGTCTTCTGCTGGAGGGCGGTGATGACCTCGGGGGCGGCAATGATGGTGGGGTTGGCGCCCCAGGCCTCAAAGTCGGCCATGTAGATGGGGCTGTCGGTGACGCGGATCTTCGTTCCGGCGATATCGGCGGGCTTGGCCACCGGGCCGCCAATCATGTCCATGTTTCTCCAGCCCACGCACTGCATACAGAGCATCCGGGCCCCGGTGGGAGTCAGGCTGTCCATCAGCTCCTGGCAGATCTCTGAGGCCAGGAAGGCATCTACGTGGTCATAGTCCTGGAACAGGTAGCCCAGGTCCAGCACCTGGAATTTATCCACATAGTTCGAGATAATCGGCGTATTGTTGACCGCCATCTCCAGCGTTCCGTTGATAACACTCTCAAAGGACTCGCGGTCATTGCCCAGCACGCCGCCGCTGTAGATAGTGACCTCGACGGCTCCGCCGGAGGCCGCCTCCACCTTCTCCTTGAACGACTCGGACAGCAGGTTCAGCTGGTCCTGCTCGTTGCCGAAGTGGGAGAGCTTGATTTGCAGCGGGTTCCCGGCGGAATACTCGCCGAAGTCCTGGCCGCTGGTATCGCCTGCGGGCCGGCTGGGGGCGCCGGTATTCTCCGGGGGCGTACTGGCGGGGGTCCCGGCAGGCGTGCCGCCAGAGGGCTTCGCGCCGCTGTCTCCACAGGCGGCCAGGGCGAGGGCCATGGAGAGCGCAAGAGCCAGAGCAAGGATACGGGTAAACCTTTTCATTGTTTCTTCCTCCTTAATTTTATTTAATAAAATTAAATTTTATTAAAATGTGTGCAGTTGTCCCCGCCATTTTTGTCATCCAGGCGGGTCCCGTCACGGATGCTGCTTTGCCGGTTTCGCGCCGTTTACGCGCCCTTCCGCTTGGCCTCCTTGGCCTGAATAGCCTCCCAGCGCTCAATGACCTCGCAGGCGGCCACGTAGACCGGGGTGTCCACCATGGCGCCGTCCATGGAGACCGAGGCCAACCCCTTCGCCAGCCCCTCCTCCTCGAAGAACTGCTTGACCTTCCGGGCGTGGGCCACCGCCTCATCGGTGGGGCTGTAAAGCCGGTGGGCCACCGGAATCTGGCTGGGGTGGATGATCATACGGCCCTCAAAGCCCATATCGATCCCGTCCAGGGTGTTCTGCTCAAAGTCCGCCATATTGGAGAAGTCGGCAAAGGGGGCGTCCATGGCCACCAGACCGGCGGAACGGGCGGCAATCGCCACCGTCGAGCGGGCCACCCGCTGCTCCGCGCCCAGGTTTGTGCGCTTGATGCGCATGTCGGCACAGTAGTCCACCGCGCCGAAGAATACCGAGACCAGCCGCCTGGAGGCCGTACAGATCTCGTAAGCATTCATAATGCCTGAGGCCGTCTCCAGCAGAACGTTCAGCTTGACAGAGCCCTCCGGCATACCGTAGCGCTGCTCCAGCTCGCTGACCTTCCAGTCCAGACGCTTCACGTCGTCGGCATTGCGGGTTTTGGGCAGGGTGATGCCATCCAGGCCCGGACGCACCACCGCCTCCAGGTCGTCGTTGGTCCACTCCGTATGCCAGCCATTGACGCGCACATGTACCTCGCTGCCGCCGGAGGCCGCCAGCGCCAGGTTTTCGGCGGTGATCCTCCGGGCGTTGGCCTTCTCCTGGGGCGGCACCGCGTCCTCAATGTCAAAGGTCACGATGTCCGCGCCCGACATGGGCGCCTTGGCGACAAAGCGCAGATTGTTTGCCGGTATGTACAGACTGGTACGCATAACTTCCATAGTAATTCCTCCTGATTTTATTTCCTCCTACAGCACAGACGGGAGGACCTTTCGCCGGATACCGGCGATCCCTGACCGTATTTCCGGTCCTGTGTCCCTGGCTTCCGCCCGCCGTACCGTACCTGTAAGATGGCGCTCTGGGCCGCTCATCAGGGCTCCGGCCGGCGCACGACATCGATCACGGTGCCGTCCCGGTACTCCACCACGCCGACGATCCGCTCTGTAAACCTCTGGGGGACGGGCGTTCCGGCCAGCCGCGCCCCGATCTGCCTCAGGGTTTGGATGGAGACCAGGTTCAGGCCGCTGTCCTTCAGCGCCTCCAGCAGATCCGCCCGGCGCGGGTTCACCGCAATGCCGTATTCCGTCACCAGTACATCCACCGTCTCGCCCGGCGTGGTGATGGTGGTCACCCGGTCCCGCACCACGCACAGCCGTCCCTTCAGCAGGTTGGTGACAATCACTGTGAGTTTGGCCCCCGCCGCACAGTCGTTATGCCCGCCCGAGGCCCCCAGGATCACGCCGTCCGAGCCGGTGATCACATTGACGTTGAAGTCCGTGTCAATCTCGGCGGCTCCCAGAATCACCACGTCCAGGCTGTGGACGATGCAGCCCTTTGTGTGGGGGTTGCCATACAGAGAGGCGCTCATCGCCATGTGCCGGGGGTCCTCTGCCGCCGAGCGGATGGCGTCCAGATCAAAGCACTGCACATCGAACAGGGCGCGGAACAGTCCCTCCCGGAGCATTTGGACAAAGTAGGAATGAATGCCGCCCGATCCAAAGGCCCCCACTACGCCGCGCTCCTTCATGTACTGCCGCACTGCGGCGGCTACGGCCAGAGACGTGCCCCCCGCCCCGGTCTGAAAGGTCATGCCCTCCCGGATATACCCCGCCTGGTCAATCAGCCGGGCGGCCGACTGAGCAATCCGCAGGTTGACGGGATCCGACGTGATTTTGGTGGTGCCGGAGACAATGCCGTTGGGGTCCCCGATGGAGTCCACCTCGACCACATAGTCCACCAGATCCTGCCCGATCTCAATGGGACAGGCAGGATAGGGGACCAGATGGTCGGTCACCGCCACCACAGTGCCGGCGTACTGGGCGTCGGCATAGGCGTAGGCCAGATAGCCGCAGGCGGAGGGGCCGTGGGTACCGTTCAGATTCCCCATCTCATCGCAGGACGGCGCGGCGATAAACGCCACGTCTATGTGCAGTTCTCCGCTCTCCACCGCCCGGGGCCGCCCCCCATGGCTGCGTAGGATCGCGGGCTTTTGCAACTTTCCCTGGGAGATGGCCCGGGCCACCGGGCCGGGGTTAAACGTATTGACGGAGATCTGGGTGATAACGCCGGACTCCATGAGGGGCACCAGCGGTTCATGGCAGGCAAACAGGCCGGAGGCCGCCAGGTGAATATCCCGGAGGCCCATATCCGCAATGGCCTGCATGACCAGATTGGTCACCCGGTCCCCGTTGCGCAGGTGGTGGTGGAAGGACACCGTCATACCGTTCCGCAGGCCGGCGCGCTCAATGGCCTCCCGCAGGGAGGAGAGCAGCTTTTTCTCCCCGGGCGGCCCGCTTCTAACCCGGGAGGCGGTGCGCGTATGCGCCCCCTGGCGGGCAAAGGCGCCCGCAAAGGGCTCCACCTGTCCATAGCCGGGAATCTGAGCCGGGATCGGCTGCCCCAGAGCCGGCTGAGCCGGTCCGGGGTCCGGCAGGGCGGGCTTCGGCAGGGGCGGAAGGGTCTCCAGCCTGGGCGGCTCCCCGGGCCGGTCCGGCGCATGCCGGATCGTGACCTCCAGCCCGCTGTAATCCAGGAAAGCCAGCGCCTCCCGGGTGAGCAGCTCGGCGGCGTCCCGGTCCTCCCCACCTACCGTCTCGCACAGGTCGATCAGCACCGCACGCTCCCCCCGCAGGGGGGCGTCCAGCAGGGCCTTGGGGTCATTGCCGCAGACCGTAATCACACTGCAGCGCCCCCCTTCGCCCGCCGGAGCGCGGCGCGCACCCGGGCGCGAATGGCAAAGTCCAGGGCTCCGCCGCCGTCCTTCACTTGGATATAGGCGGCGTCTACCCCCTCCTCCGCCGCAGCCTGGCGGACTACATGCTCAATCTGGCCGCCAAACTGCCGGACAATGATCGTCTTGGCCGCCAGCTCCACGGTCAGCTCCTCTGCCGGAACCACTGTGACCAGCACGTCGCTCTTTGCGTCGCGCCCCGCTTGGGCGCTGGTGCTCAGCTTCATACGCAAGCCCCCTTTCTCTCAGAACCTCGTTCGCGGCTCCCTACCGGCGTGCTGCGCCGCTCCGGCGCGCCGCCTCGGCCACGGCGGCCGCCACCGTCTTTCCCACACGAGGGTCGAAGGCGGCGGGGATGATATAGTCCGCGCTCAACTCCTCGGGACGGATCAGCCCGGCCAGCGCTTCGGCCGCCGCCATCTTCATCTCGTCGTTGATATCGCTGGCCCGCACGTCAAAGGCCCCGCGGAAAATGCCCGGGAAGGCCAGCACGTTGTTGATCTGGTTGGGAAAATCGCTCCGGCCGGTGGCCACCACCGCCGCGCCGCCCGCCTTGGCCTCCTCCGGGAAGATCTCCGGCGTGGGGTTGGCGCAGGCGAAGATGATCGCGTCCTTCGCCATGGTCTGCACCATCTCCGTGGTCAGCACGCCGGGAGAAGAGACGCCAATCACCACGTCCGCCCCGCGCACCACATCTGCCAGGCCGCCCTGTTTCCGCTCCCGGTTGGTCAGCCGGGCCATCTCCTCCTTCACCGGATTCATCCCCTGGGTCCGGCCCGCGTAAATTGCGCCCGTCCGGTCGCACAGGGTGATGTTCTGGAACCCCGCCGCCAGCATCAGCCTGCAAATGGCGACAGCCGCCGCGCCGGCTCCGTTGATGACCACCGAGACGGACTCCTTCCGCTTTCCCACCACCTTCAGCGCGTTGTTCAGGCCCGCCAGCGTAATCACGGCCGTGCCGTGCTGGTCGTCGTGGAAAATAGGGATGTCGCAGCAGGCTTTCAGACGCCGCTCAATCTCAAAGCACCGGGGCGCGGAGATGTCCTCCAGGTTGACCCCGCCAAAGGAGCCGGAGATGAGCTGGATGGTGCGCACGATCTCATCCACGTCCTTGCTCTTGATACACAGGGGGAAGGCATCCACGCCGCCGAACTCCTTGAAGAGCACGCACTTGCCCTCCATCACCGGCATTCCGGCCTCCGGACCGATATCGCCCAGGCCCAGCACCGCCGTTCCGTCGGTGACCACCAGGCACAGATTCCACCGCCGGGTCAGCTCGTAGGACTGGTCTGTATCCCTCTGAATCTCCAGACAGGGCTGGGCTACTCCGGGGGTGTAGGCCAAGGACAGGTCGTGCCTGTCCCGTACCGGTACCGTGGACACCACTTCGATTTTGCCCCGCTTTTCATAGTGCAGGCTCAGGCTTTCTTCCGCAATCGAGGACATGTAATCCCTCCTTCCCAGTTTTTCCGCTCAGAGCACAATCAGCCCGTCCTGCGTCTTGCTCAGGAGCTCATGTCCGCTGCTGGTAATCAGGTAGCTCATGCAGGAGGCGCCGCACCCTTTGTCGCTGCTCACGGCAAAGGGGTGGACGGTAATAAACATGTTCTCCGTCAGCTCCATGGTCTCCTCAGGCACCAGCGCCGGACGCTCCACCATGTCGTAGCCCTGGGCGTGGCCGAAGAGCCGTTCCTCTGGCAGATAGCCCTTGGAGGTGAGGATCTCGTTGTTCAGGCGGTACAGGTCCGGGCACTTGGCCCCGGGACGCAGCAGAGCGCTCACCTTCGCCTGGCTCTCCAGCGCCGCGTCGGAGGCCTGTACCAGCTCCGGCGTGGGCTCCCCCAGGCTCCACACCCGCAGCAGTTCGCTGAAATTGCCGCCGGGGCCGGAGAGCTCGATCAGAGTAAACAGCTTGTCGCCCTCCGCGATCCGCTTATATTCGCAGTTAACCGTGGTGCGGAAGAGCTCCTGCTTCATCTCCGGGTCTGTCCCCAGGGAGATGTTTACAGTACACTCCGCGCCCAATTCCCCGGCCAGAGCCCGGATGTCGGCCGTGAGTTCGTACTCGTAGCGGCCGGGACGGACAATCGCGGGCATAGCGGCGTGGATCTGGTCGTGCATTTTGCAGGAGCGGCGCAGCGCCTCGATCTCCTCCGGGCTCTTGATGGCGCGGATTCGGTCTACCAGATCGGTGGCATCCACCAGCTCCACCCCGGGCAGGGCCTCCCGGATATACCGGTACTGGGTGGCGGGCATCAGGGCCAGCGCTACATAGCCCACCCGCTTGTAGCCGCGCCTGCGGATCTCCCGGATCATCAGGTCCGGGATGTAGCGGTCCGTATAGTACATGGTGGAGAGCATCGGCATGGCCGGCGCGCTCCCGATCCCCCGGGCAAACATGGGAGAGATGCTCCGCCCGCTGGGGCCGCCGTGGCCAAGAAAGGTCATCTGGTCCTCCCGGTGGAAGAGGGCGGACAGGGGGTAGTCATGGACAAAAATGTCGCTAAAGTAACGCAGATAGCCGCCCAACATCCCATCGTGGGCGTTGAGGATCAGGCAGTCCAGTTCCTCCTGCCCCATCTTCTCCCGCACCCTGCTCCACCGGCGTTCCAGTTCTGCGGTTGAGACGTGGTAACGGAACCGCTCCGGCAAATCGTGAGCCATAGCAATAACCCTCTCTCAATTTTAT
>CANSQX010000038.1 GCA_947649225.1 uncultured Flavonifractor sp. | reverse complement strand
GCGTCTCTTTGCTACTTTCTCCACGGGGAGAAAGTAGGCCCCCGCGGCAGCGGAATCCCGCGTTAGCGGCCCCGGAGGGCCGGCAGCCTTCTACCACCTGAGCAGCGCGCCGCCCCAGGTGAGTCCGGCCCCGAACCCGACGCAGATGAAATCCTGTCCCCGGGCCAGGAGCCCCTGTCCGGCCATCTCGTCCAGGGCGATGGGGATGGAGGCGGCCGATGTATTGCCGTAGCGGTCCAAATTGAGGAAAAATTTCTCCATGGGCAGCCCCAGCCGCCGGGCGGCGCTCTCCACAATGCGCCGGTTGGCCTGGTGGGGCACGATCCAGGCCAAATCCTCCGCAGTCAGGCCGCTTTGCTCCAGCAGAGCCCGTACCACCTGGGGAATCGCCTCCACGGCAAAGCGGAAGACCGCCTTGCCGTCCATATGAATCGCGGAGATCTCCGGCCCGGGTCCCTGGGCCCACAGGGCCTCCGGATCCCCCCGGGCCCCCAGCACCGAGGCATAGGGCGCGTCCTCCAGGGTGACCACCGCAGCCCCCGCCCCGTCTCCGAAGAGGACGCAGGTGCTCCGGTCGGTAAAGTCCACCATCCGGCTCAGAGTCTCGGCCCCGATCACCAGGGCATAGGGCCGGCTGTCCTGGAGCAGCAGCCCCCGGGCGATCTGGAGCCCGTAGATGAACCCCGTACACCCCACGCTGATGTCAAAGCAGGGCAGCCCCTCGGGGAGGCCCAGACGCCGCTGGACCAGACAGCCCACCGAGGGGGTGGCAAAGTCGGGGCTCACGGTGGCCACGATGCAGGCACAGAGCTGGTCCGGTGCAATCCCGGATCGCTCCAGGGCCTGGGCGGCCGCGGCCGCCGCAAAATCGGAGGTCCGCTCCCCCTCGCCGCAGAACCGCCGCTCCCGAATGCCCGACCGGCTGACAATCCATGCGTCGCTGGTGTCCACCATGCGGCTCAGATCCTCGTTGGTGGCCACCCGGTCCGGGAGGGCCCGGCCGGTGGCGCAGATGCGCAGTCCCTTCATAGCCCCTCCCTTCCGGACGCGGCCAGGGCGCCCATGGCCCGGAATTTCTGATAGCGGTGCCCCGCGCAGTCCCGGATCTTGAGCAGCGGAGTCAGATGGGCCGCCAGCGCCTGATCCACGGCGGCGTATACCGCCTCCGGAGCGGTATGGGCCCCCTCCTCCGGCTCGGGAATCACCGCGTCGACGACCCCCAGCTCCAGCAGGTCGGCGGCCGTCAGCTTCATCAGCTCGGCGGCCTCGCCGCTGCGGGCGGAATCCTTCCACAGGATAGAGGCGAAGCCCTCCGGAGAGAGCACCGAGTAGACGGCGTTCTCCAGCATGAGCACCGCGTTGGCCACCCCCAAGGCCAGGGCCCCGCCGCTGCCCCCCTCGCCGGTGACGACCGCCACAGCGGGCACCGTGAGGGCGCTCATCAGCGCCAGGGTGGAGGCGATGGCCTCCCCCTGGCCGCGGGCCTCGGCCTCCAGGCCGGGGTAGGCCCCCGGGGTGTCGATAAAAGTGATGACCGGCCGCCGGAACTTCTCGGCCTGCTTCATCAGGCGTTGGGCCTTCCGATAGCCCTCCGGCCCGGGCATTCCAAAATTGCAGGTCAGGTTTTCCTCCAGGCTCTTACCCTTCCGGTGGCCCAGCACCGTCACCGGGCGGCCGTAGTACAAGGCCACGCCCCCTAAAATACTGGGGTCCTCCCGGCAGAGCCGGTCCCCGCGGCACTCGAAGAAATCGGTAAACAGGTGGGCGATATAGTCGGCCGTGCCAGGGCGTCCGGCGCGGCGGGCCAGGGCCACCCGCTGCTCTGCCGTCCGGTCAGCCACGGCGGTTCCCCCTCTCATGCAGCATCAGGAGCCGGGCCAGGGCGGCGCGCAGCTCGCCCCGGGGGACGATGGCGTCCACAAAGCCGTGCTCCTCCAGATATTCGGAACGCTGGAACCCATCGGGCAGCTTCTCGCCGATGGTCTGTTCGATCACCCGGGGCCCGGCGAAGCCGATGAGCGCCCCCGGCTCCGCCAGGGTGATGTCCCCCAGGGAGGCGAAGGAGGCGGTGACCCCGCCGGTGGTGGGGTGGGTGAAGACCGAAATATAAAAGCCCCCCGCCCGGGAGAACCGCTCCAGGGCGGCGCTGGTCTTGGCCATCTGCATGAGGGACAGAATGCCCTCCTGCATCCGGGCCCCGCCGCTGGCCGAGAAGATGATCAGCGGCAGCTTGTATTTCTGGGCGTGCTCCACCGCCCGAGTGACCTTCTCCCCCAGGGCGGACCCCATGCTGCCCATGAAAAACCGGCTGTCCAGCACACAGGCCACACACTCCCGGCCGTCGATGCGGCCCCGGGCCGACACCGCGCCCTCTGTGAGGCCGGTGGCGCGGCGGAGCGCCTTGAGCTTGTCGTCATAGCCGGGGAAGTTCAGGGCGTTGGGGGCGGCGAGCCGCTCGTCCAGCTCCCGGAAGCTGTTGGGATCCAGGATCAGGGACAGGCGCAGATAGGCCCCGATGGGGTGGTGCCGCCCGCATTCGGGGCAGACGTACAGGTTTTTGGCCAGCTCGGCCTTGGGGATGGCCGCGCCGCAGCCGGGGCACTTGCCCGCCACCGCCCGGACCTGGGGAGATTTCCCCTCCCGGCGGCTTTTCAGGGCCATCAGCCGCTCCCGCCGCTGTAAAAATAAGTGGTTATCCATAGCTCGCCTTCCTCTTTTTAGGGACAGGATGTTGGGCAAAGCGCAACACCGCCGGGGACGCCGGTCCCCGGCCCCTGCCGCCCCTTGACCGGGGCGGCCCTGACTGGTATCGCGGCGGACTGCGGGGCGGGCGGCACGCTATTTGCGCGCGTCCGGATCCCAGGCCAGCAGCTCCTCCATGTGCCGCTCCAGAAAGCTGGTGTCATACCGCCCCATCATAAAGTCGGGGTGATAGCAGATGAGGTAGCAGAGATCCGCCGTGGTGGGACAGCCCTCAATCACCAGCTCCTCCAGGGCCCGGCGCAGCTTGCGCAGAGCCTCCAGCCGGGTGGGGGCGTGGACGATCAGCTTGGCGCACAGGGAGTCGTAATAGGGGCTGAGGGTGCAGCCCGAGAAGAGGGCGCTGTCCACCCGCACCCCCGGCCCGCCTGGGAAGTGGAGAAAGCCGATCTTGCCCGGACAGGGCTGGAAGCCGTTCCGGGGGTCCTCGGCGTTGATCCGGCACTCGATGGCGTGTCCGCTCTGTACAATGTCCTCCTGGGCGGCCTGGAGGGGGAGCCCCGCCGCAATGCGGATCTGCTCCCGCACCAGGTCCACCCCGGTGACGCACTCGGTGATGGGGTGCTCCACCTGAATCCGGGTGTTCATCTCGATGAAATAGAATTCCCCCTCCGCCGAGAGGACAAACTCGATGGTGCCCGCGTTGCGGTAGCCCGCCGCCCGGGCGGCGGCCACGGCGGCCGCCCCCATCCTGGCCCGGAGATCCGCGTCCAGGGCCTTGGAGGGGGTCTCCTCCATCAGCTTCTGGTTGCGCCGCTGGATGGAACAGTCCCGTTCCCCCAGGTGGATCACGTTTCCGTGGCCGTCGGCCAGGATCTGGAACTCAATGTGGCGGGGATTGAGGATCAGCTTCTCGATGTACACCTCGCCGTCACCGAAGCAGGCCTCGGCCTCGCTCCGGGCGGCGTCGAAGAGGGCGGGGAGGTCCTCCGGCCGGTCCACCCGGCGCATCCCCCGGCCGCCCCCCCCGGCGGAGGCCTTCACCAGCACCGGATAGCCAATTTGCTCCGCCAGGGCGGCGGCGGTTTTGGCGTCTGGGACCGGCCCGTCAGAGCCGGGCACCACCGGCACTCCGTGCCGCTGCATCAGGGCCCGGGCGGCGGCCTTATTCCCCATCTGCCGGATCACCGCGCCGGAGGGTCCGATGAATTTCAGGCCGTTGGCCTCACACAGGTCGGCAAACGCGGGGTTTTCGGACAAAAAGCCATAGCCGGGGTGAATCGCGTCGCACCCTGCGGCCAGGGCGGCGGTGATCAGGGCCTCCTGATTCAGGTAGCTGCCCGCGGCCCGGGCGGGGCCCACACAGACCGCCTGCGTGGCGAACTGGACGTGGAGGGCCCCGGCGTCGGCCGTGGAGTAGACAGCCACCGTCTCCACCTCCAGCTCCCGGCAGGCCCGGAGGATCCGCACGGCGATCTCGCCCCGGTTGGCAATTAAAATGCGCTTAAACATAGCTCACAGCTCCCGAATGCGGAACAGCGGCGCGTCGAAGGCGGCCAGCTCGCCGTCCCCCAGCAGGACCTCCTCGATCACGCAGTCGCAGGGGGCGGGAACCTCGCTCATCATCTTCATGGCCTCCAGCACGCAGACGGTCTGCCCCTTCTTTACCGTGTCGCCCGCCTTGACAAAGGGGGGCTCCCCAGGGGCGGGGGCGGCGTAGAAGGTGCCCACCAGGGGGGCCTTCAAAAAGCTGCCGGAGGCGGCGGTCTCCGCCGGAACTCCGGCGGGGACCGGAGCGGCGGCCGGGGCGGCGGTCCCAGGAGCGGCCCCGCCCTTCTCCAGGCGGAGGCGGGTTTTGTCCATCTCCAGCTCCAGCACCGAGGCGGCCGCGCGGTCAAACCGATCCATCAGGGCATAAATATCACGCAGATCCATGGCTGGTCTCTCCCATTTTTCATCAGAGTTTCGTGACCGGGCGGGGTTTCTGCTGTCCGCACAGCCTCCGAGAGGGCGGGGGATCGTATGCAAGGGGGCAAGTCCGGCGAAAAGAAGCGAAGCCGCCGGAGACAGGAGCCCCCGCGCAGGGCAAAGGACCCCCGCAGGGGCCGGAAGGGCGGCCCGGGCCGTTCGCGTTCAGGCGTTCTGCCCACCGGCTCCGGCCCCGGCCTCTCACACGATCCCCCGGCCGGAGCCGGAGCGGCCGGCGGTTCCGCCGGCCGCCGCTTACTCCTGGTGATCCTCCAGATAGCGCACGATGTCGCCCACGGTCTTGACCTCGGCCAGCACCTCGTCGGGCACGGCGAAGCCCAGCACCTCCTCCAGCGCCATGTTCAGCTCCACGGCGTCCAGGGAGTCGGCGTCCAGATCCTCGGCCAGGCGGGCCTCCATCGTCACCTGGTCCTCGTCGCAGTTCAGGGTCTCCACAATAATCGCCTTTACCTGTTCAAACATGTTCATCGTCTCCTTATATCATTTTTATGATTTGCTTATGTAATTTCAACAATTTTATCTAAAATATTTTAAGTAAAATTGTTAGGTGCATTTTACCAGAGTGGCGGCAAATGTCAATGGTGAATTTAAACAAAATAGAGCGCCCCCATTTTCCGTCCCCGCCTCCCGGGGCGGTCCCACCCATTCCGATTTGGAACAAGTCCGGTCGAAAGCGGGATAAGGACACTTACCCGGCGGTTCTGGACAAACGGCGGCAAATTTGGTATGATGCAAGATATAAGATACTATCAGGGAGTGTGAGGCAAGATGAAACAGGAGGGACAGGGCCTCCGGATCCGGTGGCTGTACCTGGCGGTGGGCGTGGCGGCCATGCTCTTTGCGGGGATTATCTACGCCTGGTCCATCCTCAAAGCGCCGCTGGCGGCGGAGTTCGGCTGGGCGGACTCTGCGCTGGCGGTAAATTTTACGCTGACCATGTGCTTTTTCTGTCTGGGGGGCACGGTGGGGGGCCTGCTGGCCAAGCGCATCGGGCCCAAACTGACGGTGATTCTCTCCGCCGTGCTGGCCTGCGCGGGCTTTTTGCTGACCGCCCGGCTGTCCGGGGGGAGCGTGGGGACCCTCTACGTCACCTATGGACTCATGAGCGGCCTGGGGATCGGCATGGCCTACAATGTGGTCATCTCGTCCACCAACGCCTGGTTTCCCGACAAAAAGGGCACCTGCTCGGGGGCGCTGATGATGGGCTTCGGGGCCTCGGCCCTGGTGCTGGGCAATCTGGCGGGGTCCCTGATCGAGAACCCGTCTGTGGGCTGGCGGTCCACCTTCACCATTCTGGGCCTTGCCCTGGGGGTGGTGCTGCTGATCGCCGGGTTTATCGTCCGCAACCCGCCCGCCGGGCTGGCGCTGCCCCAGCCCAAGGCCTCCTCCGGGGGCCGGAAGGAGACCTTCGAGCTCCGGGACTTCACCACCGGCGAGATGGTGCGCCGTTTCACCTTCTGGCGGGCCTTTCTCTGCCTGGTCTTTTTGGCGGCGGTGGGCAATACGGTCATCAGCTTTGCCAAGGACCTGTCTCTGTCGGTGGGGGCGGGGGCCGCGCTGGCCACCACGCTGGTCGGAGTGCTGTCGGTCTGCAACGGCCTGGGGCGCATCCTGTTCGGGGCCCTGTTTGACTTGCTGGGCCGCCGCAGGACCATGCTGCTGGCCAATGCGGCGACGATCCTCGCCGCGGCGGTGACGCTGCTGTCGGTCCAGGCCGGATCGGTGGTCCTGTGCGTAGCGGGCCTGTGCGTCACCGGACTCTCCTATGGGGCCTGTCCCACCATCTCCTCCGCCTTTATCGCGGCCTTTTACGGCACGAAATATTTCCCCATCAACTTCAGCGTCATGAACTTCAATCTGATGGGGGCGTCCTTCATCGCCACGGCGGGGAGCCTGCTGCTCTCCTCCACCGGCGGGTATACGGCCCCCTTCCTGCTGCTGCTGGTGCTCTCAATGGCCGCTCTGGTCCTCAACGTCAGCATCCGGCGGCCCTGAGCGGCGGGCCGCGTCTGGACAGTGTCCGGCTTTTCTGATAAACTGGAGCCAATCGCAAGGCTTGCGATTGGCTCCAGTTTTCCATTTGTTCTGAGACAGGAGGAGAGCGCGATGGCGCGATTCACCGGGGTGCGGCGCGGACTCTGCCTGCTGCTGGCGGCTCTGCTCTGCGTTCCACTGCTGGGCGGGTGCAGCCCGCGGCTGCGGAAAAACATCCGGATCTACCGGCAGGCCAAGGCCCGGGCCGAGGCCGAGGCGGCGGACTATGTGCGGGAAAAATACGGGATTGACGTGACCACCATGGGCTACGACGTGCAGGGCAGCCAGGCCGGCTTTTCCTTCTACGCCAGCTCCGCCGTCCTGGTGCCGGTGTCCTATGGGGACGAGGTGTTCGCGGTCTATCTGGACCTGAGCGACCCGGCGATCCGCTGGGACAACCGCCAGCGCCGCCAGATCGCCCGGACGCTGGAGGCCTACCTGCTGGAGCGGTGCGGCCTGCCGGGGCCGCTGGGCGGCACGCTCACCTTCTCGTTCCGGGACCGGCGCTGCCAGGGCCAGTTCTGGGTCCGCAATCAGTACTACGACAGCAGCGGCATGGCGGATTTTCTGTACCAAGGGGAGCGGGCGGAGGAGCTCCTCCCCCTGGTGGCGCGTCTGGAGTACCAGGCCCATTTCGCGGCGGAGCCGGGGACCCTGGCCGCCGCCGCCCTGGACCCGGCGGACTGGCCTGCGGAGGGGGACTTCGCGCTCCGGGCCCGGCTGTACAGCTACCGGGACCCGGAGGCCTACCGCCGCACCGGCGGTATCAGCCGGGAGGAGCCCCTCAAGTCGGAGTGGTTCTCTCTTTGGGAGGATCGGACCCTCTCCCTGACTGTAGAGGGCGGAGCCGTTCAGACGGAGGCCAGGGGCCATACCTACTGGACGGAGGAGCTGGGGGGCTGCGCCTTTGTGGGCCGGGACGGGGCCCTTCGCCCACTGGAGCGCTGCCTCCGGCTCCAGGAGGACGGCCCGGTGTGGCAGGAGGAGGAGCCAGTGGAGCAGGGCCTGCACGTCCGGGAGTACCGGCAGGCCGGGCCGGCGCTCCTCTTCCAGCCGCCGGAGGAGGCCGCAGAGCCGGAACTGGTCTGCCAAGTGCCGGAGTCTGCGTTCGGCGCCGGGGGAGAGGCGCTCCATCTGGGCCGCTTCTGGCCGGAGGAGGACCGCTTCGAGGTTCTCTCCCGGCCCCTGAGCCGGGACGGGACCCGCTGCTTCACCCTCTGGGAGCCCGGCTGCGTCTACGCCCTGCTGCAGCTGGAGGCGGATTATATCATCCCCGACCGGCCGCACCCGGGGGCGGAATCTCTGTGACCTGCGGCCGCAGATCCCGCTGTGGGCTCTGCGGCCGTCCTTTCTCCTCATCAATTTATTGTTTTTCGATAAAAAAGAATTGACAAACGATAAGCGCAGTGGTATGCTGGGCCAAAAGGGAGGAATCGCCATGGATCAACCGTCCGCCCAGCGCCTGGCTCGGGTACTGCGCGTTCTGGTCACGCTTGTCTTTGCCTGCAACATCGCCACGCTGTGCCTTGTCCCCTGGCTGGCAGGGCTGCGGGGCATCCATCTCTTCGCGTCCGCCCCGCTCTACGCCGCGCCGCCGCCGGTATCCCAGGACGCCGGCGCTTACAGCGCCGTCCTGACTGTCTTTCTCCTGTTCTGCGGGGTGTGTACCGCCGTGCTGCTGTGGCAGGCCCGGCGGATTCTGGGCGCCCTGGCCGCCGCGCGGCCCTTCTGCCGGGAAAACGCCGACGCCATGCGCCGCGCCGCCCTGTGCTGCTTCCTCATCGCAGGGGCCGCCCTGGCCCGGACCTGCTGGGGCTTCTGGTTCTACCGCTCCATCCGCCCCCTGCTCACCTACAACGCCCTGTTCTGCCCCCTCTTCCTGCTGGGCGGGCTGCTGTGCGTGGTCATCTCCGCCCTCTTCCGTCAGGCCGCCGGGCTGAAGGAAGAGAACGATCTGACCATATAGGGGGGCCGCCATGCCGATTGTGGTCAACCTGGATGTGATGATGGCCCGGCGGAAGCTGAGCCTGGGCGAGCTGGCCGCCCGGGTGGATCTGACCCTGGCCAACCTGTCCATTTTGAAGAACAACCACGCCAGAGCGGTGCGCTTCTCCACCCTGGAGGCCCTGTGCCGGGCTCTGGACTGCCAGCCGGGGGACATTCTGGAGTACGTCCCCGGCCCGGAGCCGGAGTCGCCGCCGCGAAAGGAGGATTGACGCCCATGGACGGCATTTGGATGAATGCAGGCAGTCTGAGCCTGGGACCGGCCGACTTTGGGCCGGCCTTGGCGGCCCTGTGCGCAAAGGGCCGGACCCAGGCCCGGCGGCCGTCCGCCGCCGGACCGCTCCTCACCGCCCTCCCCCTCCATGCCCTGGCGCTGGTCCGCCGCCGGCCGTAACTCAGTCCCGGAAAGGATGTGTCCTCCCATGGATGTCCCGCAGCACACCCCCAACCCGCAGACCCCGCCCGTCCCCCGCACGCCCCCGGCCAGACCGGTCCGGCGGATCTATCCGATCGACCGCAGAGACCGCCTGCTCCTGCCCCTGGCGCTCCTTCTGGGGGTGCTGGCCGCCGACCTGGCCCTCTTCTCCCTGTGGAGCTTCCCCGCCCTGGGGATTACGGCGCTGATCGCCCTGTGGTACGCAGTCTTTTTCTGGTATGCCGGACCCGGCGTCCTGCGCCGGAGGGGCGGACGGCTGCTGCTGGGCGCCGTGGCCCTGCTGGCCCTCACCTTCTCCCTCTTCTCCAACGGCTGGCTGCGCAGCTGGAATCTGCCGGCCCTGTTCCTGCTGATCACGGTGCAGGTGTGCGCCGCCGGGGCCAGGCTGCCCTGGACCGCCCCCGGCATGGTGCCTGAGCGTCTTTGGCTGCTCTTCTCCGGCCTCTTCACCCGGCTGGAGGCCGCCGGACAGGCGGTATCCTCCCTGAAAAATCAGGCTGGCCGCCGCAGCCTGTGGGTCCTGGCCGGGGTGGGGGCCGCCGCCGTGCTGGTGGCCATCCTGCTGCCGGTGCTCACCTCGGCCGACGCGTTTTTCCAGTACGTCACCGGCGGCGCGGCGGCCTGGCTGGCCCTCCACGTGCCGGGCTGGACGCTGCGGGTGGTGCTGGGCCTGTGCGCCGCCCCCTTCCTCTTCTCGCTGCTCCACGCCCTTCGCCGTCCCGAGTCCCGGCAGGAGGCTGGACAGAAGACCCACGCCGCCCTGACCATGGACGCTGCCGCCCCCATCATCGTCCTGTCCGCGCTCTGCCTGCTCTACGTCTTTTTCCTGGGCGTCCAGTTCACCGCCCTGTTCAGCGGGGAGGCCTACCTGGCCCGGGCGGGCGTCACCTACGCCGCCTACGCCCGCAGCGGCTTCTTCCAGCTGGTCTTTGCCGCCGCCCTCAATCTCACGGTGCTGCTGGCCTGCCTGCGGCTCTGCCGCCGGACCTGTTCCGGGCGGCGGGCCGTCCAGGTCCTGGCCACCGCTCTGGTGGCTCTCAGCGCTGTGCTCCTGGTCTCCGCCGCCCGGCGCATGAGCCTGTATGTGCTGGCCTACGGCCTCTCCTTCAAGCGGCTGCTCACCTACTGGGGGATGGCTCTGCTGGCCGTGCTGTTCTTCGCCGCCCTGCTGGCGGTATGGCGGACGGGCTTCCCCTTCTTCCGGGTGTGCTTCACCGCCGCCGTGGCGGGCTGGCTCATACTCAACTTCACGAACCCGGACTATCTGGTGGCCCGCTGCAACGTATCCCTCAGTCTGGCGGACCCCCGGGTTCAGGTGGACGTGGACTATATGATCAACCACCTCTCCTATGACGCCCTCCCGGCCCTGGAGGAGCTCTATGCCGCCCGGCCCGAGATCCCCGGGCTCCGGGCAGGACTGGCGGAGAAGCGGGCCTGGGCTGCGGAGGACACCGCCCGCTGGGAGAGCTGGTCGCTCTCGGCCCAGCTGGCCGCCGTGCCGCACACGGTGGAGCGCTCCAAGGCGGACGGTCTCCGCTTTTGACCCTTTCCACAATTTTCTCCGCAGTTTTTTGGCAAAATTACCGGCAAAACAGCGCTTGACTGTGATCCAGGTTGATACCGTAGACTGAAAGTAAGACAGGAAGGCGGGTGTATCCCGTTTTCCTGTTTTGCTTATTTTTCCATATATTGACTTTTTGCACAAAAATGCCCCCCAAACCTTGGCGAAAAAGCCCGTCAGGTTGGACTTGACTGTGATCCGGGTTGATAGGGTAAAGTAGAATCAGAAAGCAAACGAGACCGTTTTAGTCCGTGATGTACCATGGTATACCAACAGGCTCCGGCCTGTACCAACCATACCGATATAAAAAAGGAGGTTGCCCCGATGAAGGCCTGCGTGCTGTTTGCCATCCGCCTGATGCGTGCGGTCCGCTTCGTGTAAGCGAAGGCGCCGCGTCCCCCTGCTCTGACCATGATACCCGACGGCGGCTGTCCGGTTTTCCCCTGCGGCAGAGCGCACAGCTGACGGCGTGCAGCTGCTCCGGCCGCCCGCCCAGCCGCCCCCCTCCGGCCGTGGGAGCGCCCCATTTTTCCTTCCTTCTTTCTTTTCCTTCCGCGCTCCCACGGCCGTTTCCCCGAGCCAGATGCGGTCGTCCCCGCTCCGCCCGTCAAAAACCCCCGGGAGACAGGCAGTCCGCCTGTCTCCCGGGGGGTTCGTCTTCCTCATCAGTCCAAAACGACGGTTCCGTCCTCAATGCGTGCCACTGTGGCCAGGGCCTCCACCCGGATCCCCATGCCCCGCAGCACCCGGCCGCCGTCCCGCATTCCCTTCTCAATGGCGACGCCCACGCCCGCCACCTCGCCGCCCGCCTTGGCCACCAGCTCCATCAGCCCCAGAATGGCCTGACCGTTGGCCAGGATGTCGTCCACCAGCAGCACCCGGTCGTCCTCCTGGAGATACCGCTTGGACACCCGCAGGGTATACGACTTTTCCAGGGAAAAGGAGTGGGTCTCCGCGGCGTAGACCTCCGGGTCGATGTAGCCGGTCTGAAATTTTTTTGCGTAGATGGCCGGGATCTTCAGGGCCAGCGCCGTAAAGCAGGCGATGGCGATGCCCGAGCTCTCCGCCGTGAGCACCTTCGTCACCTTTTCGCCCCGGAACCGGCGGGCCAGCTGCCGCCCCGCCTCCTCCAGAAGCTCCATGTCCATACAGTGGTTGAGGAACATGTCCACATGGAGAATGTCCCCCTCGCCCACCCGGGCCTCGCTCAGAATGCGCCGCTTCAGTTCGTCCATGCCCGTTCCTTTCTCCATAGGCCCCGCGCCCATGCCGTTTTTGCTATTATATCCGATTTTGAGCTGCTTCGCAAGAGCGGACGCTTCTGAAACATGCCGCTTCCTTACCGTTCCGGCGATTTTGCCGACGCCAACATTGCCCGGGCGCAGACGAATACTTGCGCTAAAATACCAAATAGCCGGGCAAAGCGGTTTCCCTGTATCCCGGCAGTTGCTTTTGCGTATTATGACGGCAGGTTTCGCGAGGGCCTCTGCCGCCGGCACCGGGCAGGCCTGTCTGAGCGGGCCCTGAACGGCGCCGCATCGGGCCGCTGAAAATGTAAACTTTTTGTGAAGCCCCCTTGAAAATTGGTACGCAAAGGATTATCATAGGCGTTAGCACTCTGGTTTGCAGAGTGCTAACGCCTCGTTTTTACAAAAACTTTTATATATTAGGAGGCTCACCCCATGGAAAAGCAGCAGTTCAAGACCGAATCCAAGCGCATCCTGGACCTGATGATCAACTCCATCTACACCCACAAGGAGATCTTCCTCCGGGAGCTCATCTCCAACGCCAGCGACGCCATGGACAAGCTGGCTTACAAGTCCCTGACCGACGACAAGCTCGCGGTGGACCGCGCCAAGCTGGAGATTGTCCTGATCCCCGACAAGAGCGCCCGCACCCTCACCGTGAAGGACAGCGGCGTCGGCATGACCAAGGAGGAGCTGGAGGCAAACCTGGGCACCATCGCCCGGAGCGGCTCCCTCCAGTTCAAGCAGGAGATGGCCAAGGCCGAGGGGGTGGAGGAGAGCGACCTGGACATCATCGGCCAGTTCGGCGTGGGCTTCTACTCCGCCTTCATGGTGGCCGACACCGTGACCGTCACCTCCCGGGCCGCCGGGAGCGAGGAGGCCTGGTGCTGGGCGTCCTCCGGGGCGGACGGCTACACCCTCACCCCCTGCGAAAAGGCGGAGCCGGGCACCGAGATTGTAATGGTCCTCAAGCCGGACAGCGAGGAGGACAAGTTCGAGCAGTTTTTAGACCCGGACGAGCTGGACGCGCTGGTGAAAAAGTACTCCGACTATGTCCACTACCCCATCAAAATGGAGCGCACCCGCACCCGTCAGAAGGAGAAGCCCGCCGATGCCGGAGAGGACTACAAGCCCGAGTACGAGACCTATAACGAGTGGGAGACCCTGAACTCCATGGTCCCCCTGTGGCAGCGGCCCAAGAGCGAGGTCAAGAGCGAGGAGTACCACGACTTTTATAAAGAGAAATACGGCGACTGGGAGGACCCCCTGGCGGTGATCCACATCTCGGCCGAGGGCGCAGTGGAGTACAAGGCCATGCTCTACGTCCCCGCCCACCCCTCCTACGACTTCAACGCCCGGGACTTTGAGAAGGGGCTCCAGCTCTACTCCTCCGGCGTGATGATCATGGACAAGTGCCCCGACCTGGTGCCCAACCACTTCCGGTTCGTCCGGGGCGTGGTGGACAGCGCCGATTTCTCCCTGAACATCAGCCGCGAGATGCTCCAGCACACCCGGCAGCTCAAGGTCGTGGCCACCAACCTAGAGAAGAAGATCAAGGCCGAGCTGCTGCGCATCCTGAAGGACGATCGGGAGAAGTACGAGAAGTTCTGGAAGGGTTTCGGCCTGACCCTCAAGCTGGGGGCCCTGGCCGACTACGGCGCCCACAAGGACCTGCTCCAGGACCTGCTCCTCTTCTGGTCCTCCAAGGAGAACAAGCTGGTCACTCTGGCCGAGTACGTGTCCCGGATGAGCGAGGATCAGAAGTATATCTACTACGCCAGCGGCGAGACCCCCGCGCAGATCGCCAGGCTCCCCCAGGTGGAGCGCATCACCGACAAGGGCTACGAGATCCTCTGTCTCACCGACGAGCCCGACGAGTTCGTCATGCAGGCCCTCCACGAGCTGGACGGCAGGGCGCTCAAGTCGGCGGCCGACCCGGACGCCCTCCCCGAGAGCGACGAGGAGAAGGCCGCCGCCGAAAAGAAGACCGAGGAGAACAAGGACGTGCTGGACTTCGTGAAGGAGGCCCTGGGCGATAAGATCAAGGAGGCCCGCATCTCCAAAATTCTGAAATCCGGCGCGGTCTGTCTCAGCCTGGACGGCCCCTTCTCCATCGAGATGGCCAAATACTTTATGAAGATGGAGCCCGACAGCGCCAAGGAGCTCCAGGGCGGGCGGATTCTGGAGCTCAACCCGGACTCCGGGGCGTTCGCCGCTCTGCGTGCCGCCATGGACGGGGACCGGGAGCGGGCCAAACAGTACGCCGAGCTGCTGTATCACCAGGCCCTGCTCATCGCCGGACTCCCCCTGGAGGACCCCGTGGCCTACTCCGAGCTGGTTTGCAGCCTGATGAACTGAGTGTCAAGCAAGACCGTCTGCGCGGCCCTTCCGGCCGCCTGAACGACCCCCCGGAGCACACGGTGCCCCGGGGGGTCGCTTTTGCGCCTACGTGATCACAAACCGCCTGCTCTCCGTCTGCACGGCGTAGCGCTCATAAATCTCGGGCCGCTCCGCCTTGAGGGCCTTGGCATCCAGGCGCCGGCTGGTCACGGCCTTCCAGGTGACCCGGTAGTCCCCGGTCGTGATCTGGTCCACGCCCCGGGCCTCCAGCTCCGCCTTGACCACGTCCTCCAGCGCCCCGGCCTGCTCCCGGGCCTCGTCGGCGGCCCGCCTGGCGCGGCGCAGCGCCCGGAGGGTCTCGTTCAGCTCCTCATCGGTCATCCAACTGCCTCCTCTCCGCTCTTCTGAGGCAGAATATGCACGAATTGGGCGCGATATGCCCGCCCGCAGCCCCTGTCAAAAAAATCTTCCGAATTCTTAATAAGATTTTAAGAGATAACCCTTGAAAAACAAAAGGCTCCCGCGGTATACTATAACAATCATCAGAATTCGCAGCGCTTGCAGGGGCGGGATGGCTCCGCCCGAGCCGTCCCACGCATACCGTCAGAACGGGCGGGTACGGCCCGTCCCGGCTGGAGCTATGGCGGCCATTTTGAGGCTTGCTGCAAATACTGCAACATAGAAAGGAGCGTGCGCCGTGCGCATCCTGATCCTGACAGGAAAATTCTGTATGGGCCACTGGTCGGCTTCCCAATCCCTGGCCCAGCAGCTTTTGGACGCCTATCCCGGCTCCGAGGTGCGGGTGGAGGACTTTTTGGACTGTGCCCTGCCCAAGCTCTCGGACTTTTTATATAAGAGCTACAACCGGCTTGTGACCTACGGCCCCGGGCTGTTCAACGTCTACTACCGGATGACGGAAAACTCCGCCGCCCGCCCGCCCTTTGAGCACACCTTCCTGGAGAAGCTGGAGGAGCTGCTGGAGGAGATGTCCCCCGACGCCGTGATTGCCACCCACCCCTTCTGCGCCCAGGTGGTCTCCCGCTATAAGGGGGAGCACGGCAGCGGGCTCCCCCTGCTGACCTGCGTCACCGACATCTCGTCCCATTCCGAGTGGATCAACCCCCACACCGACTGCTACCTGGTAGGGAGCCGGGAGGTCCGGGACCGGCTGGCCGGGAAGGGGGTGGACCGGGACAGCATCTGCGTTACCGGCATCCCGGTGCGGGCCGAGTTCCGCAGTCCCCGGCGGCCCCCCCGGAGCAGCCGGGCCGGGCGGAAACGCCGCCTGCTGATGATGGGAGGCGGTCTGGGGCTTATGCCCACGAAGGACAGCTTTTACGAGGCCCTCGACGCCCTGCCGGAGGTGGAGACCACCCTCATCTGCGGCCATAACCAGAAGCTTTACGACCGCCTGTCGGGCCGCTATCCCCACATTGAGGTGCTGGGCTACACCGATCAGGTCTGCGCCTATATGAACCGGGCGGATCTGATGCTCTCCAAGCCCGGGGGCATCACGCTGTTTGAGTCCATCTTCTCCGAGCTCCCCCTGCTGGCCTGGGAGCCCTTCTGGGAGCAGGAGCGCAAAAACGCCCGCTTTCTGGTAGAGCGGGGCATCGGGCGGGTGGCCTCCAAGGACCCCATGCGCTGCCTGACGGAGATCCAGGCCCTGATTTACGACGACCAGACCCTGGACGGCATGGCGGACCAGATGCGCGCCATCAAGGCCGGCCTGAACCAGGCGGAGTCCCCCCGGATCGTGGCCTCCGTAGTCCGGGCGAGCGAGGTGCACTGATGCGGAATAAAAAGAACTGGATCGGCGGCCTCATTCTGCTGGGGCTCATGGCCGTGACCTTTTATGTCCTCCTGCGGGACCAGCCGGTCTCCAAGCTGTCCGAGATCGCCGGACGGCTTCGTCCGGGCTGGCTGGCCGCCGGGCTGGGGCTGATGTTCCTCTTCGAGCTGTGCGAGGCGTCCTGCACCCGGCAGATTCTCCCCCGGCTGGGGCACCGGACCAGCCTGCGCCGCTGTCTGGGGTACTCCTTCGTGGGCTTCTATTTCAGCTCCATCACCCCCTCCTCCACCGGGGGCCAGCCCGCCCAGATCTACTGCATGACCAAGGACGGGGTGTCCGCCGCCCATGGAACCCTGAACATGATGCTGCTGGCCCTGGGCTACCAGGTGGTGCTCCTGGGCTACGGTCTGGTCGCCGCCTTGCTGCGGCCGGAGCTGCTGGACGCCATGGGGACAGGCTTCCGGCTGCTGCTGCTGTACGGCACGGCGGTCAACGTGGCCCTCACTGCCGGGGTGCTCTGCCTGATGTTTCTGCCCAACGCCGCCCGGCGGATCTGCCTCTGGGTGCTGGCCCTGCTGGTCCGGCTCCGCATCGTCAAGGACCGGACGGGGGCGGCGGCCAGGCTGGACCACCAGATGGAGGAATACCGCCAGGGGGCGCTCTGCCTGAAGCACAACCCTAGTCTGCTGATCCGTCTGCTGATCTGCACGTTTGTACAGCTCACGGCCCTGTTCCTCGTGCCCTTTGCCGTCTACCGGGCCTTCGGCTTCCACGGCTACGGCGCGCCGGAGCTGGTCTGCACCCAGGCTCTGCTCACCCTGGCGGTGGGCTCCCTCCCTCTGCCCGGGGCCATGGGGGCCTCCGAGGGGGGCTTTGTGCGGGCCTTTGCCCTCTTTTTCGGGGCTGGGCTGGTGACTCCCGCCGTCCTGGTCTCCCGGGGCATCAGCTTTTACGCCTTTCTCCTCATCAGCGGCGGCGTGACGCTGGCGGTCCACCTGGGCCACCGCCGCCGGGCCGCCCGGCAATCGGACCCTAATGGGCTTCACCCTGTTCACGCTCCCGTCCGCTCCCGGGAGCTCGGGGTGAAGCGCAAGGAGATCGCCTGAGCCGCCCAACGATGCCTGTCCTGGCTCCCGCCCGCACGTGCAGGGCGGGAGCCGCCTTTTTTCGCCCCGCCGGATCCTTTTCCTTGGTGTACGCCGCGCTGCAACTGTGCCGCCCCGCCCGCCCTTCCCCGAGGAGGGATGCAGCATGCAGCAGCCTATCGTATGCCTGGACCCCGGACACGGGCCGGGCACAGTCAACGGGTCCCCCGACGGGCTCTACAAGGAGCGGGAATTCGCCTGGGATCTGTCCCAGCGGATCCGCCCGCTGCTGGAGGCCCGGGGGATCCGGGTCGCCGTCACCCGGAGCGAACACACCAAGCCCGGTCTGGCCGAACGGGCCCAGTGCAGCAACCGCATAGGGGCCGATCTCTTTCTCTCGCTGCACACCAATGCGGCGGGGAACGGCGGCTGGTACAGCGCCCGGGGCTTTCTGGCCTATACCGGCGCGCCGGGGGCGGAGGCCGGGCGGAACCGGGCCGCCGCGGCCATCCGGGATCGGATGCGGGCGGCGGGCGTGGTCATCCACGGCTCCGGGCTGGCCCACAACGGCTATACCGTGCTGGTGAAAACCGAGGCTCCGGCGGTGCTTCTGGAGTACGGGTTCCACACCAGCCGGGAGGACGCCGCCCTGCTGAAGGACGGGGCCTACCGGAACAAGCTGGCGGAGGCCACGGCCCGGGGGGCCTGCGATTTCCTGGGAGTACCCTGGGAGAGCGGGCCGGACGGGGGGCTCCGGGAGCGGGTGCAGGCCCGGTTCGGCCTGTCCGCCGCCACCATGGACTACCTGGAGGCCTATCCCTACGGCGGCGACCTGCTGGACAAGCTGGCCCGGGCGGAATAAGGATTTTCTCCGCTTTTCCGGTATGGCCGGGGATGAATCGCGGCATAATAGCGGTGAGGTGATACAAAATGAGCGCAACATTTGAGCCCGCAGTGGCCTTCGGCGCACTGCTTCGGGAGCACCCGGACACCGCCCGCTTCTACGACGGCTGTACGGCGGAACAGCGGCAGGCCATCCTGCACCAGCTGAGTCAAATCCGGTCTCAGGAGGAGCTGAGCTCCTTTGTGGCCCACCTTCCCAGCGCCGCCCTCTAAGAACCTGTATTCACAACCGTTGAACACCGTCTTGCCCAGTTATGAATACAGGTTCTAAAAGGGCAGCGGCCCGTCTGGCACCGGTCAGGCGGGCCGCTTTTTTTGCCCCCTCCCGGGGCGGGGGGGACGTCCAGGGGCCCGGGAGAAAGTAGGCTCCCGCGGCTGCGCACCCCTTGCAGGCGGCCGCTGGGCATGGTACAATAGGGCATCATCCCCCGCGTGGAGAGAACCCTGTGAGAGGAGTTAGCGTCCCATGTCTCTGACCCATAAGCCCGCCCAGATCCCGCCTCCTGTCCCCTCGCTGTCGTGCCCGGATCTGGGCTCGGTGGAAAAGCTCCTGGCCGCCGTCCGGGGGGCCGGGCAGGACTCCGCCCCCTATCTGGACTGGGCCATCCATGTCCTGCTCAACAGCCTGATGGCGGACAGCGCCGCCCGCATGTTCCTGCCCAAGACCGAGACCGCCCCCTTTCAGGCCGAGGACCTGTTCCCCTTCTCCGCCGTCAAGCCCGCAGGCCGCCAGGTGGTGGAGCTGGCCCGCTGCTTTATGGTGGCCCCTATCTGGAACAACGCCGAGGCCATCTCCGCCATGGAGCGGGTACGGTCCGGGGCCAAGACCGGGGCCGGCGGCATGGCCACCGGCTGGTACATCCCGGAGCTCAATCTGGCTGTGGTGGACGGCGAGGTCCACCAGGCCTATTTCAGCCGCTTTTACGGCGGCGGGAGCGCCCTGCTCGGCCTCTACCGGCTGAAGGACCTGTCCGCCCACGTGAGCACCGACGGGGAGAACTGGTACGTCAAGGAGCAGGACGGCTCCGAGACCTGGTGCCCCGTGCTGGAGCCCCGGATGGCGGTACTGTACGATCTGGCCCTGAGGCGCCACTTCGGCGCCCGGACAGGAGGCCCCCTATGATATTCGACACCCACGCCCATTACTACGACCGCGCCTTTGACGCCGACCGGGACGCCCTGCTGTCCTCCCTGCCCGGGCGGGGGGTGGACCTGGTGGTCTGCCCCGGCTGCGATGTGGAGAGCTCTCTGGCCTGCATCGGGCTGGCCGAACGCTACCCCTGGATCTACGCCGCCGCCGGGCTCCATCCGGAGAACCTGGAGGGGGCCGGACCCGCCGACCTGGACCGGATCGCCGCCCTGTGCGCCCGGCCCAAAATACGGGCGGTGGGGGAGATCGGCCTGGACTACTACTGGGTCAAGACCCCGGAGGAGCGGGCCAATTCCCGGAATTTTTTCGACGCCCAGCTCTCCCTGGCCGAGGCGCTGGATCTCCCCGCCATCGTCCACGACCGGGACGCCCACCGGGACACCCTGGACATCGTGCGCGCCCACCCGGGCAGCCGGGGGGTCTTCCACTGCTACGCCGGGAGCCTGGAGGACGCCAAAGTCCTGCTGGACCGGGGGTGGATGATCTCCTTTACCGGGAACATCACCTTTCACAACGCCCGCCGTGCGCCGGAGATCCTGCGCCGGCTCCCCCTGGACCGGCTGATGCTGGAGACCGACGCCCCCTATATGGCCCCCGAGCCCCACCGGGGCAAGCGGTGCGACTCGTCCATGATCGCCCTGACGGCGGCCCGGGTGGCCGAGATCAAGGAGCTCCCCGTCGAGGCGGTCCTGGCCGCCACCCGGGCCAACGCAATTCGATTTTTTGGACTGGAGGAGACCTGAATGGAGACCATTTCCTATGAGTACGAGGGCGCGCTCTACGTCAATCTGACCAACCGCTGCGACTGCGCCTGTGTGTTCTGCCTGCGGCACAACGGCCACAAGGGGTCCATCTATGCCGACGACCTGTGGCTGGACCACGAGCCCACCCGGGAGGAGGCCCTGGACAATCTGCTCACCCGGGACCTGGGGGCCTACCGGGAGCTGGTGTTCTGCGGCTTCGGGGAGCCCATGTACCGGACGGACGACATCCTGTGGCTGGTGGACGCGCTGCGGGCGCGGGGGGCCGCGCTGCCCCCGGTGCGCATCAACACCAACGGCCACGCCAATCTAATCCTGGGCCGGGACGTGACGCCGGAGCTCAAGGGCCGCATCGACACCCTCTCCATCTCCCTCAACGGCTCCACGCCGGAGGAGTACCTGGCGGTCACCCACCCCCGGGACGGCGAGGCCGCCTGGCACGCCATGCTGGACTTCACCCAAAAGGCGGCGGCCCAGGTCCCCCAGGTGGTGATGACCATCGTGGACAAGGACAAGTCCCCGGAGGAGATCGGCCGCTGCCGCCAGCTCGCCCAGGATCTGGGCGCTACACTGCGTATCCGGAGCTATATCGAGGACTGAGACAAAACGGGGACGGCTGACATGCAGCCGTCCCCGTCTGGGTTAAAACAGATTTTTCAGGCCCTCGACCGCGCCGGACAGCTTGTCCCCGGCCAGCTTGGCCTTGACGCCCTGGACGATCTTCTCGATCATCTCGTCGGGGAGGTCCACGCCCAGCAGGCTCTCCACGGCCTTGATCGGCTCCTTCTGGAACTGGGCCCGGAGCTTCTCGTCCTTGGCGATCCGCCCGGCCAGCCGGCTGATTTGTTCCTTGATATCCATGTCTGCCACTCCTTACACGTCGTCTTCGATGAGGCCGTAGCCGCCGTCGTTGCGGCGGTAGACCACGGCAAAGGCCCCGTCGGCCTCGGCATTCTTGAAGGCAAAGAAGGTGTGATCCACCAGGTTCATCTGGAGCACGGCCTCCTCCACCGACATGAGCTTGATGGGGAAGCGCTTGGTGCGGACAATCTGGAACTCCTCCTCCTCGGTCTCGGGGACGAAGGTGGAGGGCTCCTCGGCCTCCACAGAGCGCTCGAAGGCGTTCTCACGCAGGCGCTTCTCCAGGCGGGCCTTGTTCTTGCGCAGCTGGCGCTCCACCGAGGCCACGGCCGCATCCACAGTGGCGAACATATCCGAGGTGCTCTCCGCCACGCGGATGATGGTGCTGCCCGAGCGGACGGTGAGCTCCACGTTATTTCGGCCCTTCTCCACGCTGAAGACAATGGCAGCCTCCGCATCCGCCTTAAAATAACGGTCTAACTTACCCACCTTTTTCTCCGCATAGGCGTGGACCTTGGCCGGCAGGCTGACCTTTTTGTCTGTGAATACGAATTTCATTGCTGTCAACTCCTTCCGCCCCCCCACAGGGGGGCCTTTGTCCTTGCGGAAGGCCCGGGGCCTCCCTATGAGCAAATTATACCACAGCCAGGGGAAAAAGTCACAGGGTTTTTAGGAAATTTTCCGGCTACAGCCGGAGGGGGGCGGAGCGCCCGGCCCCAGGGGCGTCCCGCCTGCGGGACGGGGCTGCGGGGGACGCCGAACCCTTCCGCCCGCTGCGCAAGCGCCTCCAAAGGACTGGCGGCCCGCTCCTCTGCCGGCGGTCCCGGCGTCCCCTGTTGCAATCTGGAATAGAATGGGGTATCATAGAGCCAAGATAAGCGGAGCGCAAACCGCGAGGAGGTAATGCACAATGCGGGATGGATTTATCAAGGTGGCGGCGGGGACGCCGAAGATCAGGACGGCCGACTGCCGGTACAACGCGGAGCAGATTTTCACCCTGATGCGGGAGGCCCACCGCCAGGGGGTGCGGGTGCTGGCTCTGCCCGAGCTCTGCCTCACGGGGTACACCTGCGGGGACCTGTTTTTCCAGGACACCCTGCTCCGGGGGGCCGAGGAGGGCCTGGCCACCATTCTGGAGGCCACCAAGAATCTGGATATGATCACCGCCCTGGGCCTGCCGGTGCGGGCGGGCAATCAGCTCTACAACTGTGCGGCGGTTCTCCACAAGGGGAAGCTTCTGGGCCTGGTGCCCAAGCGGAATCTCCCCAACTACGGGGAGTTTTACGAAAAACGCTGGTTTCACTCCGGCCCGGACGGCGTGGACAGCACGACGTTCTGCGGCCAGCTGTGTATGATAGGGGGGGCCCAGATCTACCGGGTTCCCGCTGTGCCGGGGCTGGCCATCGGCGTGGAGATCTGCGAAGATCTCTGGTCGCCCACCCCGCCCTCCAGCGAGCTGGCCGCGCTGGGGGCCACGCTGATCCTAAACCTCTCCGCCTCCGGCGAGACGGTGGGCAAGGCGGCGTACCGCCGGGCCCTGGTGTCCGGCCAGTCCGCCAGGCTGGTGTGCGGCTATGTCTACGCCAACGCCGGAGAAGGGGAGTCCTCCACCGATATGGTCTTTGCCGGGCACAATCTCATTGCGGAAAACGGCGTCATCCTGAACGAACGGCGCTTTGCCGTTGGCCTGACCATCTCGGAGATCGACGCGCAGAAGCTGGCCTGCGAGCGCCGGCGGATGGGGACCCTCTCCGGCCAGAGCGCACGGGAGGAGAAGCTGCACCGGGGGCTCTTTGACTGCGGGGTTACACTGGAGCCCGAGTCCACCCACCTGACCCGCCCCGTCTCCCCCACCCCCTTCGTCCCCGAGGACGCCGGGGACCGGGCGGAGCGGTGCGGGGAGATCCTGAAGATCGCCGCCCTGGGGCTGAAGCAGCGGCTGGAGCACACCAACGCCCGGACGGCGGTGGTGGGGCTGTCCGGCGGTCTGGACTCCACTCTGGCGGTTCTCATCACCGGGGTGGCCATGAAGCTGCTGGACCGCCCGGCCTTGGACATCATCGCCGTGACCATGCCCTGCTTCGGCACCACCGACCGGACCCGGGACAACGCGGTGGAGCTGGCCCAGCGCCTGGGGGCCACGCTGAAGCGGATCGACATCTCGGCCACAGTGAAGTCCCACTTCCGGGACATCGGGCAATCCATGGAGAACCACGACGTGACCTTTGAAAACGGCCAGGCCCGGGAGCGCACCCAGGTGCTGATGGATATCGCCAACCAGACCGGCGGCCTGGTGGTGGGCACCGGGGACCTGTCCGAGCTGGCCCTGGGCTGGGCCACCTACAACGGGGACCACATGTCCATGTACGGGGTGAACGCCTCCATCCCCAAGACCCTGGTGCGCCACCTGGTGGATTTTGTCTGCGGGGACAAGGCCGAGGAGGACCCCGCCCTCTCCCACGTGCTGGCCGACATTCTGGACACCCCGGTGTCCCCCGAGCTGCTCCCCGCCGTCAACGGGACCATATCCCAGCGGACCGAGGACCTGGTGGGACCCTACGAGCTCCACGACTTTTTACTCTACTATCTGATCCGCTGGGGCTTCCCGCCCCGGAAGGTGCTGCGGCTGGCCGAGCACGCCTTCGGCCGGACCTATGACCGGGCCGTCATTTTGAAGTGGCTGCGCGTCTTCTGCCGCCGGTTCTTTGCCCAGCAGTTCAAGCGCTCCTGCCTCCCGGACGGGCCCAAGGTGGGCTCTGTGACCCTCTCCCCCCGGGGCGATTGGCGGATGCCGTCGGACGCTTCTGTCCGTCTGTGGTTGGAGGAGCTGGAGGGGCTGGACTGAGCAAATGCGGCCACTCGCCCGCGCGTGCGCGCGAGCCGCGCCCGGCAGGGGACCCAGGCCGTACCTTTATCTGCCGGGGCAAATGAATCGCCCCGGCAGAAATTCTCCGCTCTGCTCCGAATTTACGTGCCGGCGCACGCCCCGCTGCGCGGGGAAACGTGAAGCCGCGCATAAGGGGGATTCTCTGCACCCATGAACATTTACCTCGATCTCTTCCTCACCTTCGCCCGCGTGGGCGGCTTC
>CANSQX010000037.1 GCA_947649225.1 uncultured Flavonifractor sp. | reverse complement strand
ACGATTTCTCCCAGCCTGTGCCCGCCTCCGCTCCGGTGGAGATGGCGTGGTTTGAGGACGCCGTCTTTCTGGGGGACTCCCGGACCGACGGCCTGCGGCTCTACAGCGGCATCCGGGGGCCCGACTTCCTCAGCCACAAGGGGATCACCGTCTTTGACGTGATGGACCGCCCCGACAAGCGGGTGATCGCCATCGACGGCAAAAAGTACACCATCCTGGAGGCGCTGGAGGCCAGGCAGTATGCCAAGGTCTATATCGCCCTGGGCATCAACGAGCTGGGGTATAACGACAACCAGGGCTTTGCGGACAAGTACGCCGAGATGCTGGACGCCATCCTGGCCCTCCAGCCCGAGGCCGTGATTTACCTCCAGAACATCACGCCGGTCAATCCGGCCAAGTGCCGGGAGTACCGGCAGCCCTACTATGTCACCAACGAGCAGGTGACGGCCTACAATGAGATCCTGGCCCGGCTGGCCGGGGAGAAACGGGTGGTGCTGGTGGACGTGGCCTCCGCCCTGGCGGATGAGGCGGGCATTCTCCCCCGGGAGGCCACCACCGACGGGGTCCACTTCAGCAAGAGCTGGTACAAAAAATGGCTGGAATATCTCATGTGTCACACGGCGGACCCGGATTCCTATTTTGCCGGGCGCGCCGATATGGAAGGAGAGGCAGCGACATGAAGCATCTGTTCCGCGCAGTCCAACTTCTGATTCCCTTGGCCCTGTCCCTGCTGCTGTGCGCCTGCGGCGGCAGCGGCGGAGCCCCTGAGCCCTTCGACCCCGCGGCGGCGTCCGGCGCCCT
Source organism: uncultured Flavonifractor sp. (assembly GCA_947649225.1). Classification (GTDB taxonomy): domain Bacteria; phylum Bacillota; class Clostridia; order Oscillospirales; family Oscillospiraceae; genus HGM12998. Next base: position 23,186 of record CANSQX010000037.1, on the reverse strand, counting down.
GCTGGACAGCGGGGCGTTCTCCGAGACCCTGGAGTCCCTGGACCAGGACATCGCCTGTATGCTCTACGGGATTGACGAATCCACCGTCACCGGCTGCGCGGTGTACGGCTCCACCGGGGCCACCGCCGAGGAGATCGCCGTCTTCACCTTCTCGGACGCCGGCGGCGCGGCCGCCGGAAAGGCCGCCCTGGAGACCCGGGTGGCCGATCAGAAGAGCGTCCTGGAGAGCTACCAGCCCGCCGAGATCGTCAAGCTGGATGCCGCCCGGATAGAGCAGCGGGGCAATTCGGTACTCCTGGTGGTGGCCAACGACAGCGAGGCCGCCGCCGCTGCCCTCCCCTGATTCTTTTTCACATCAGGAAAAAGAATCAGAAAGAGCGTCAATCCCGCTCTGCCGTCTGACTGTATGCCGGGGCTTGCGCCCGTTTCAAAGAGCGGCGGGGCCGGGGCAAGGCCCCGTCGGGTTTGGGCCGCGCCCAACGGCTCCCTGTGCGCGGCAAAGCCCCCTGGCTTCCATGAAGAACGGAAGCCAGGGGGCTTTTTCGGATTTGTTCGATGCCGTTTTGTTATCTCTGGTACTCAAACTCCAGATTGTAGAGGGAGACCGTGTCGCCGTCCTGGATGCCCATCTCCTCCAGGCGGGCGAAGAGGCCGGACTCCCGGAGCATTTTATCGAACCAGTTCCGGGACTCGTAGTCCCCGAAGTTGACGTTGGCCATGAGCCGCTGGAGCCAGGGGCCCTCCACGATCCAGGTGCCGTCGTCCTCCCGGGTGATGTCCAGGGGGGCGGAGGTGTCCACCTGGGGGGGCTCGGGCACGTAGGTGGGCTCGTAGACTGTGATAGGGGGCAGGCTCTCCAACTCCCGGGCGGCGGCGAACATCAGGGCACGGACGCCCTGCTGGACGGCGGCGGAGATCTCGTAGTAGGGCATCCCCAGCCCCTCCACATGGGCGCGGAGCTTGTCCGATAGGGCGCTGTCCGGGGCCGCGTCGGTCTTGTTGCCCGCCACCAGCATCCGGCGTCCGGCCAGCTCGGGGGAGTACTGCTCCAGCTCGGCGCAGATGGCCTGAAAATCCTCCACCGGGTCCCGGCCCTCGCAGCCCGACACGTCCACAATGTGGATCAGAAGGCGGCAGCGGTCGATGTGCCGGAGGAAGTCGTGGCCCAGCCCGGCCCCCTCGCTGGCCCCCTCGATGATCCCGGGGATATCGGCCAGGACGAAGGAGACCCCCTCGTCCACATAGACCACCCCCAGGTTGGGGAACAGGGTGGTAAAGTGGTAGTTTGCGATCTTGGGCTGGGCCTTGCTCACCACCGAGAGCAGGGTGGACTTGCCCACGTTGGGAAAGCCCACCAGCCCCACGTCGGCCAGCAGCTTGAGCTCCAGCCGGACCTCCCGGCTCTGGCCGGGGAGCCCCGCCTTGGCGAAGCGGGGGACCTGCCGGGTGGGGGTGGCGAAGTGCTTGTTGCCCCAGCCGCCGTTGCCCCCCCGGGCCAGCACGAAGGGCGCGCCGTCCGACATATCGCAGATGATCCCGCCGGTCTTGGCGTCCCGGACCACGGTGCCCCGGGGGACCTTGATGGTCAGGCTCTGCCCGTCCCGGCCGGAGCAGCGCTTGCCCTGGCCGTCGGCCCCGTTTTCGGCGGCGTACTTGCGCTTGTAGCGGAAATCCATCAGGGTGGACATGTGATCGTCCACCTGGAGGATCACGTCGCCCCCCCGGCCGCCGTCGCCCCCGTCGGGGCCGCCGGCCGCCACATATTTCTCGCGGTGAAAGGCCACCGCGCCGTTGCCGCCGTTGCCGGCCTTCACGGTAATGGTCGCGGTGTCGATAAATTGATTGGCCATAGGGCCCTCCTTAGTTGTGAATTGCTCACCCGCAGATACGCTCGAAGAAGCGGCGGGCGTCTTCCAGGTCGGTTTCGTCTGGATGGCCCTTTCCGGTCCCCCCGATGAGCTTGAAGGGGCCGAAGGTGTTGAAGCCCCGGCAGCCGAAGGCCCCGGCCACCACGGCGGATTTCTCCCCGGCCACCGTTTCTATCGATTTGACACGATTCACGAACGCGCTGGTGTACAGGAAAAACACCCGTTTGCCCTCCGGCAGGTTTTTCCGGGCGAAGTCCAGTACATCGGTGTGGAAGCTCCCGCCGTAGATGCCGGAGGCAAAGCCGACGAGGTCGTATTGACCCAAATCGGCCTGCCGCTGGGCGGATGCGTCGATTAAAGTCATGTCGCGGCCCTGGGCCAGCGCGTCCACCAGCTTTTTGGTATTGCCGTGGTGGCTGGAGTGATAGACGATAGCGGTTTTCACCATTTATGCCCTCTTTTTCGCTATTTTTGAACAAAAGAGCCGCAAACGTTCCCCCGTTTGCGGCTCTTTGCGTCGAAACTTACTGGGCGATCTCCACAATGGAGACCTGCTTGCGGTCCTTGCCCAGGCGCTCAAATTTCACCTTGCCGTTCTTGAGGGCGAACAGCGTGTCGTCGCTGCCCTTGCCCACGTTGACGCCGGGGTGGATATGGGTGCCCCGCTGGCGGACCAGGATGTTGCCGGCCAGGACGTACTGGCCGTCGGCCCGCTTCACGCCCAGGCGCTTGGACTCGGAGTCGCGGCCGTTGCGGGTGGAGCCGACGCCCTTCTTGTGGGCGAAGAACTGAAGACCAATATGCAGCATTGCTTACACCTCCCATGTGTGTCAGGCTTTCCGGCCGGAGGCTGGTCAGGCCTCCAGTACCGTAATGTGTTCGGGGTACTCCTCGTGCAGCTCGGCCAGATAGACCATCAGGGCCGTCATCAGGGCCTGGCAGGTACTCTCATTCTGTTCGCCCAGGCCGCCGGGGAGCTTGAGGGAGAGGGACGCTCCGGCCTCCTTCACCCTGACCGCCGCGCCCAGGCCCAGCACCTCGTTAAAGGTACACTCGGCCAGCCGGACGGCGCTGGTGACGGCGGCGCAGACGATATCGGCGCCCTCCTCGGCGTAGCCGCTGTGGCCCTCCGCAGTGAAGCCCGCAATGCGGCCGCCCTCCTCCAGATGAAACGAGACGGTGGTCATTACACGGAGATCTTGCCGATGGTCACCTTGGTGTAGGGCTGACGGTGGCCCTGGCGCTTCCGGTAGCCCTTCTTGGGCTTGTACTTGAAGACCAGAATCTTCTTGCCCTTGCCGTTCTTGACGATGGAGGCCTCCACCTTGGCGCCCGCCACCATGGGGGCGCCGATGGTGGCGTTGTCGCCGTCCAGAATGGCCAGGACCTTGTCAAAAGTCACGGTCTCGCCGGCCTCCTGGGGCAGCTTCTCGATGAACAGGGTGTCGCCCTCGGCCACCTTGTACTGCTTGCCGCCGGTCTCAATAATCGCATGCATGTGTGATTCAACTCCTTTATAACGGGCTCGCTGTCGGGGGCGGGCGCGGTGCGCCTCTTTTTGACCCATTCAAAGCGGCTTTCGTAGTATATCAGGCAAATATGGAATTGTCAAGTTCTGCAGCATCCTTTTCCGGAAAAGTACCGGCCCTGAAAAAAACGCGGACGCCCCGGAGCAGGGCGTCCGCGCTGGACGGCAGTTTTATTTCGTGGAGGCGAAGGACATGGAGCCCAGCTCGGTGGTGCCGTCGGAGGCCAGGTAGGTGACCACCACGTTGACGGTGCTGTTGGAGCAGGCGTCCTTCATCTGGTTGGCCATGTCCACGAAGGTGGAGCTCTCCTGCTCCATACTGGCCTCTAGGGTCTCCTTGTAGAGGGCCAGCTCCTCGCTGGAGGGAGAGACAACATCGTTCATGATTACATCCATGTGCAGATCATCGCCCTCGGCATACATCTTCATGCCCATGCCCTGGCTCTCGTACTGGGTGGTGTAGGTCTCAACCATCTTCTGCATGGCGCTGCTGTTCATGTAGTCCTCCAGGGACTTCTTGCCGCAGGCGGTCATGGTTACCATCATGGAGATGGCCATACACACAACCAGGATCAGGGATACGGTTCTCTTCTTCATGTTCATTGCGTGTCTCCTTCTTTCTTCAAAATATAATGCGTTTTTGTGCGCAAAGCGCCGCTATCTATGTAACCTTGCGGCGATCAAGCAATAGTATAGTTCCTTTGGTTCGGAGTGTCAATCGACATTTCCCCCTGATCTGTCAAATTTTATAAGGCCGGAATTATAGGAAATGACAGATGACCCGCAGTGTCCGCCGCCCCGCCCTCCGCCGCAAGATCTGATTGCTTTTTCCATCTGAAACCGCTATAATTTATATATGCGTTCTTTGACAGCCACACGCACACGAGAAAACCCAGTTATGGAGGTGTACTATGAATGTGAAACGCTTTGCGGCCCTCTTCCTGGCTCTGGCCGCGGCGCTCTCCCTGGCCGCCGTGCCCGCCGGGGCCGCGACCTTCTCCGATCTGACCGGGCACTGGTCCCGGGCCGACGTGGAGGACGTGGCCAACCAGGGCCTGGTCCGGGGCTATACCGACGGTACCTTTAAGCCGGACAACCGCATGACCTGCTGCGAGGCCCTGCTCTTCTGCTCCCGGGCCGCCGGAGTCCCCGCCGCCGACAAGGCCCGCATCGCCGCGGACCGGGCCGAGGAGCTGAAAACCCTGCTCCCCGCCGACATGCTCAGCTGGGCCAGCGAGGAGATGGCGGTCTGTTTGGAGACCGGCATCCTCTCCCCCTCCGAGCTCAAGGCCCTCAGCGAGGCCGGGAGCCTCTCCCGCTCCATCTCCCGGGAAAATCTGGCCATGTACTTAACCCGGGCCATGCAGCTGGCCCCCCTGGCGGAGAATCTGTCCTCCTATACCATGTCCTTCTCCGACGCAGGCTCCATCTCCCCCGCGCTCCAGCCCTACGTCTATTTGCTCAACAGCTACGGCATCATCCAGGGCAACGAGGCCAACCGGTTCCTGCCGAAAAACTCCCTGACCCGGGGCGAGATGGCCACCATGCTCCGCCGGGCGGTGGACTTTATGGCCAGCCGGGGCATCACAGCCGAGCTGCCCGCCTACACCACCTACACCTGGACCGGCGGCGTCATCTCCAACGTCACCACCGGGGAGGGCGGGGCGTCCCTGATCACCCTCACCAGCGCCCTCAGCGGGGCCAGGAGCGTCACCCTGCCCGCCGCCGCCCAGATCTATGAGAACAACATGGCCACCACCGCCGCCGCCCTCAAGACGGGCAAGTACGCCCGGGTCAACTTCAACAGCCAGGGCGTGGCTGTCACGGTGCGGCTGGGGGGCGAGCTGGATACCCTGACCGGCACGGTCTCCAGCCTGGACAAGTCCCACATTCTCCTCGCCCTGGAGGGCTCGGAGGCCACCCGGCTGCTGGAGATCGACCGCTTTACCGCCGTCCAGATCGGCGCCGAGGTGGGGGATTCCGCCCTCATCGACCTGGAGGCCGGGTACACCGGCGCCGTCTGCCAGGTGGACGAGATGGGCCACCTGGCCACCCTGCGGCTGTCCGGGGGCACCCGGGAGGTCCGGGGCCTGGTGGGAGCGGTGGAGAATGCCTCCGGCGGCGGTCAGACCCTCCAGCTGGTGGGCTTTGACGGGACCACCACCCGGTACGCCGTCCCGCTGGGGGTCACCGTCCAGGTAGACCACCTGCCTGGGACCCTGTCCAGCGCCCAGGCGGGCCACCTGGCCACCCTGCGGGTCTCCCACGAGGAGGGTCAGGTGACCGCCGTGTCGGTGGATACCTCCACCACCTATGTCCAGGGCGGCATTCGCAGCGTGGACACCGAGACATCGGGGACCGGGGCCATCACCCTCACCGACCCCCTGACCAACAAGGCCGTCACCTATTACATGGACCCCAACGCCCTCATCACCTACAACGGCGCGGCCGTCTCCTTCCGGGAGGTGCGCAGCGGCTGGTTCGCCACCCTGCTGGTGTCCGACTCCTCCGTGCTCATGCTGGACGCCTTCCCCGGCTCCACCACCGCCGAGGGGGTCATCTCCTCCATCACCTACGGCGTCACCACCATCCTCGACGTGACTATGGACGACCAGTCGGTGTCCACCTTCGCCCTGGATATGAACAACCTGCCCCCCATCTACCGCAGCGGGCGGACCAGCTCGGTGGATAAGCTCCGCACCGGGGACGAGGTGATCGTGACCATCCGCTACAACCGGGTGGAGGAGATCGAGGCCACCCCCCAGAGCGCCAATGTCTCGGGTACCATCGCCCGCATCACCATGGAGGGCCGGGGGCTCTCCCTGGACCTGACCCTCCCGGACGGGGAGAGCGAGCGCTATGAGATCGCCGAGGGGGTGAGCGTGCTCCAGAACAGCCAGGCCCTCTCCCTCTACGACCTGAAGCCGGGCTATGAGATCTCCATGGTGGTGATCAGCGGCGAGGTGGTCTCCATCGAGGTAGACAAGTCCGGCGCCGCCGGCGGCGTGCTCTCGGGCACCGTCCTCTTTGCCGGGAGCAGCGACCGGAGCCTCATTCTGGGCACCGGCGGCAGCGCCACCGTCACGGTCAGCGCCGCCTCTGCCGAGCTGCGGGAGTCCGACGGAAGCGCCTTGGCCTTCCGGGAGCTGGCGGTGGGGGATACCCTCCAGATCTTCGGCTCCTACAGCGGCTCCAGCTTCGTGGCCACCATCATCATCCGCATGTAATCCCGCTCAGAGCGGTCCCGGATGCCAAAAGGAAAGCCCGTGGGCGCACCTTCGGTGCGCCCACGGGTTTTTTTCCAGTCTATCTGTAAGCTTTCCTGGGTCAGGATGCCCCGGTCCAGGAAGGAGGTGCATCACTACTGGGCCACGATGTCCTTCAGCGCCTTGCCGGGCTTGAACACGGGCACCTTGGAGGCGGGGATCTTGATCTCCTCCTTGGTCTTGGGGTTGCGGCCGGTGCGCTCAGCGCGGCTTTTGACTTCGAACGCCCCAAAGCCCACGAGCTGGACCTTGTCGCCCTCGGCCAGGCAGTCGGAAATCACCTCGATAGCGGCATTCACGGCGGCCTCGGTGTCCTTCTTGGACAGGCCTGCCTTCTCGGCGGCGGCATTGATCAGTTCAGCTTTATTCATGTTGCTTAATTCCTCCTAGATTTTCACAGGTTCATATACTTAATAAGCGTCTCCGCTTTTAAGCCTGTTTTGCCTCTTCCCACAGCATGTCCAATTCTGCGAGATTCATGTCCTCCAGCGCGCGGCCCTGGGCGGCGGCGGCCGTCTCCACCCGCCGGAAGCGGGCGATAAACTTGTCGGTGGCCCCGTTCAAGGCGTCCTCCGGGTCGGCATGGAGGAACCGGGCGGTGTTGACCGCCGAGAAGAGCAGGTCGCCCAGCTCCTCCTCCACATTGGAGCCTGCGGCAACGGCGGCCTTCAGCTCTGCCAGCTCCTCGGAGAGCTTGTCCAGCGCACCAGAGATGTCGGGCCAGTCAAATCCGGCCTTTTTCGCCTTTTTCTGCACCTTCTCCGCCCGCCACAGGGCGGGCAGAGACCGGGCCACGGCGGAGAGGGCGTCGGTATGGGTATCCTGCCCCTTCTCCGTCCGCTTAAGCGCCTCCCAGTTGCGCAGGACCTCCTGGCTGTCTGAGACCGCCACCTCCCCGAACACATGGGGATGGCGGTAAATGAGCTTCCGGCACACCCCGTCGGCCACGGCGTCCAGATCGAAGGAACCGGCCTCCTCCTCCATACGGGCGTGAAAGACCACCTGTAGGAGCATGTCGCCCAGCTCCTCCTTCAGGTGGGCGGCGCTGCCCTCGTCGATGGCCTCCGCCGCCTCATAGGCCTCCTCCAGGAGGTTGCGGCGGATGGAGGCGTGGGTCTGCTCCGCGTCCCAGGGGCACCCCCCGGGCAGGCGGAGAATTCTGACCAGCTCCACCAGGTCCGAAACCCCATAGGAATCCTTATACTGAAAATCTACCATATTTCAAGCCCCTCTGCAAGACATTTTTTCAATTCCTTCACTTAATCCGCAAAATTTTGGCGATTTTTTCGCCCTTGGGCATCAGCTCCAGGTCCTCTCGGGAGAGTACCCGCAGGACCAGCACCAGAATCAGGTAGACCGCCACGCCCACCAAAATGGCCAGACAGGTGGACATCGCCCCCCCTGTGCGGGAGAAGACGGGCACGCCGGTGACGGCGTCGCTGTGCCACAGGAAGTCCAGCTCCCGTAGCGCCCGGTCGAAGAATCCGTGGCTGGCCCAGGCCGCCGCCGCCATCAGCGCCGAGGCGATCAGGGGCTTGACAAACACCGTGAGGTAGCGGGGCGGGTGGGGCACAATGCGCTTGATGATGGTCAGATTGAGGACGGACACCGCCATAAAGCAGCACAGGGTTCCCACCGGCGCGCCGAAGATCATCACGTCGGGGCGGCCCACCAGGGCATAGTTCACCAGAATTTTCACCACGCCGCCGATGACCACCGTGACGATGGGCAGGTTGACAATACCGTGGGCCTGGAGGATGGCGGTGCCGATGAGCTGGAAGCACACGAAGATGGAGGCCACCCCCAGAATGCACAGCAGGGGGCCGCCGACGTCCGGATCCACCTTGCCGAAGTAGAGCAGCTGCATGATGGGGCCGCCCAGGGCCAGCAGGCCGAAGCCGCAGGGCAGGGCGATAAGCGCGGCCATACGGAGGGCCGACTCCCCGATCCGGCGGGCTCCCTTCCTGTCCCGCCGGGCCAGACAGGCCGACACCGCCGGGACGATGCAGGCGGTGAGGGGGATCATCAGGGAGAAGGGCAGGTTGTAGATGTTCATGGCCTTGCCGTAGATGCCGTAGAGGCTGCGGGCCGAGTCCAGGATGGGGTCGATGGCGCTCTCCCCCACGGCGGAGAGCTGGGCCTGGACATTACCGGCAAAGAGGGCGGCCGCCTTGTCATAGATCCCCAGAAAGCCCCCGCCCGCGACCTGGTACAGGCCGTCCTGAATGCCCTGAAAGACGGTCTGGAGCTGGCTCATCACCAGCTTGGTGTCAATGAGGGTGACGATGGACATGGTGCAGGAGCTCAGGGTGATGGGGACGGCCAGCTTGAGCAGGTTGGTCAGAATGGTCCGGCTGCTGTCGGGCACGTCGGCGCTCTTGCCCTTCTGGCTGCGGCGGGCGCGGGTGTGCTGGAAGGCCAGGAAGGCCACCGACAGCACGCTGCCCACCGACACCCCGGCGATGGCCCCCACCGCGGTCATCTGCTCCCCCACCTCCTGGGGCTGGATGGCCAGCCGGGCCACCAGCATAGCCAGCCCCAGGCCGATGAACAGCTTGCTGGCGGCCTCGATGATCTGGGACACGCCGGTGGGCACCATGTTCATATGCCCCTGGGCGTAGCCCCGGAAGGCGGAGCAGCAGCAGGTGCACAGCACCGCCGGGGACAGGGCCATGACGCAGTAGACCGCCTTCTCGTTTTCGATGATGTGGCCGGCCACAAACTGGGCCAGCACCGACATACAGAAGAAGCTGACCAGGCCCATCACCAGAAAGGCGCAGAACGCCACCCGGAAGACCTGCCCCACCTGGTTCCTGCGGCCCAGGGTGTTGGCCTCGGACACGGTCTTGGACAGAGCCACCGGCAGACCCGCCGTAGAGATGGTCAGGAAAAAGTTATAGATGTTATAGGCCGCGTTGAAATCGCCATAGGCCGCGTCGGTGAGCAGCACGCCCAGGGGGATTTTGTACAGAGCCCCGATGATCTTGACCAGGATGGTGGTAACCGCCAGGACGGCGGCGCTGCCGAAAAAGGTGTTGCGCTTCTGTTGATTGGACAAGGAAAAGCCCCCTTACTGCTGCGCCCCAAAAAGGAGTGGGACGGCATATCCGGCTACCTCCCGTCTGACCCGCTCGATGTCGATGGTGAGGAAGTCCCCATCCTTGTATATGACCCTGCCCCGGGCCATATTCATGGTCACGTCGGACCCGTGGGCGGCGTAGGCCAGGTTGGAGTACACGTCGTGGCAGGGGATCAGGTTCACCCGCGAGAAATCCACCAAAATGAGGTCGGCGTCGTACCCGGGGGCAATCTGCCCGGATTTGCGCCCCAGGGCCTTGGCGCCGTTCACCGTGGCCATGCGCACCGCGTCAGGGGCCAGGACGGCTAGGGGGTCGTGCTGCACGCCGTTGTGGAGAATGGCGGCCAGCTTGACGGCCTCAAACATATCGTGGCTGTTGTTGGAGGACACCCCGTCGGTCCCCAGGGCCACGTTGACGCCCGCCTTCTGCATGGCGGGGACGGGGGCCACGCCGCTGCCCAGCTTCAGGTTGGAGGCCGGATTGTGGATGGCACTGATCCCCTTTCGGGCCATGAGGGCCCAGTCCTCCGGGGTGGTCCAGACGCAGTGGGCCGCGATGGCGCGCACATCCCAGACCCCGTACTGGTCCAGGACCTGGATGGGGGTCTTGCCCCAGCGCTCCAGACAGGCCGCCTGCTCGGACCGGGTCTCGGACACGTGGACGTGCATCCCCAGGCCCTTCTCCCGGGCGTAGGCGGCCACGGACTCCCACAGGGCGGGGCCCGAGGTGTATTCCCCGTGAATGGAGGCGTCCACCAGCACCTGGCCGCCGTTGTAGCCGTGCCAGCGGTCGGTCAGCTCCCGCAGCTCCACGCAGGCGGGGTAGGTCTCGAAGTCGAAGCCGGAGGTGAACACGGTGGTCCCCCGGGCCAGGTTCAGGTTGACCCCGGCGGCCACGCACTCCTGGGCGATACCGTCGCAGAAATAGTACATATCCGCAATGGTGGTGGTGCCCGAGGCGATCATCTCGGCCAGCCCCAGGGCGGCGCCCGCCCGGACGGCCCGGGCGTCCAGCCGGTCCTCCTTGGGGAAGATATAGTTGTTGAGCCAGTCCTGGAGATCGTGGCCGTCCCCGTAGCCCCGCAGCAGGGTCATGGGCACATGGGTGTGGCAGTTGACCAGGCCGGGCATGAGCACGCCCCCCCTCCCGTCGATCTCCTGGTCAAAGGGCCCGGCGGGGCGCCCGGTCCCCACCGAGACGATTTTGGCCCCGTCCACCGCCACAAAGGCGTTTTCCAGGACGGTGCCGGCCCCATCCATCAGCAGGGCGGTACAGTTGTGAATCAGTATGGCCATGGCAAGCTCCTTTTCTCCGTGAAATCAGTCCATCCGGCGCAGGCACTCCAGCACCAGGCGCGAAAACTTGTCCCGTGCGGCCGCGCCGGCGTCCAGCACCTCCTGCTCGGTGAGGGGCTGGGGCAGAATCCCGGCGGCCATATTGGACAGGAGGGTGAAGCCCAGCACCTGCATCCCGCAGTGGGCGGCGGCAATCACCTCGGGGGCGGTGGACATGCCCACCGCGTCGGCCCCGGCGGTCCGGGCGAAGCGGATTTCGGCGGGGGTCTCGTACTGGGGCCCGGGGAAGTACATATAGACCCCCTCCCGCAGGGGGATGTCCAGGGCCTGCGCCGCCTGGCGGGCCACCGCCTGGAGCGCGGGGGTATACAGGTGGGAGGAGTCGGGGAACCGGGGGCCGAACTCGGGCAGGTTGGGGCCCCGCAGGGGGGACTCCATAAAGATCTTGACCTGGTCGGCGATGAGCATCAAATCGCCCGCCTTCCAGCCCAGATTGACGCACCCGGCGGCGTTGGTGACCACCAGGACGCAGCATCCCAGTAGCCGCAGCACCCGCACGGCGTAGGAGACCTCCTCATAGGAATAGCCCTCGTAGTGGTGCATCCGGCCCTGCATGACGGCCACCCGCTGCCCGGCCAGGGTCCCGAAGACCAGCTGCCCCTTGTGGCCGGGGGCGGTGGAGGCGCGGAAGTGGGGGATCTCCCCGTAGGGGACAGCCACGGCGTCCTCCACCTCGTCCCCCAGGTAGCCCAGGCCGGAGCCCAGGATCATGGCGATTCGTGGGGTGAAGCTCCCGATTCGGGCGCGGATTGCATCCGCGCTCTCCTGATACTGCGCAAAGGTAAATTCCATGGCGGCGCTCCTTTCCCGCGGGGCGGCCGCGCCTGCGGCCCGCCTCCAGCGAGGGATTTTCAGGTAATCTAGGTTATTCTACACCGTAACCGGAAAAAAAGCAATTCATTCTGCGGTAAAACTGGGGAAATCTGCGGCGGGTGATTTTTTAATGAAATCTTCATAAAAATTTTAAGGCGATTTTCCCTCTTTTGCTGTATGATACCACTTGACCTTCCACCTGCTGGAGCGTGTATACTAAGAGCAGCAGGCCCCGGGTGGACCAAGCGACACGGAAAAAAGGAGACGCAGCGTTATGGCACGTATACGGCAAGCCCAGTCCGGCGGCGGGACCCAGAGCCCCGTCCTCAAGCCGCCCAAAAAGAAGCGCAAATGGCTCAAGCGGCTGATCATCGCGGCCGTCCTGATCGCCCTGATTCTGTTTGTCCTCAGCCGCTGTATGGCGGGGGGCAACGCCATCCTCGGTATGGCCTACATCCCCTCCGCCGCCGAACGCCGGGACATGACGGTGGCGGTGTCGGGCACCGGCACCATCAAGCCCATCGACTCCTACCGGGTGACCGCCCTGGTGCGGGGCGAGATCCTGGAGGCCCCCTTCCAGGAGGGGGATACCGTCCACAAGGACGACCTTCTGTTCCGGGTGGACGCCAAGAGCGTGGAGACCAGCATCGCCCAGCAGGAGAGCGCCATTGCCCAGCAGGAGAGCGCCATCGCCCAGCAGGAGATCGCCCTCCAGCAGGCCCAGGTCAACCTGAACACCCTGCTGAAAAATCAGTCGGACGCCGGCAAAAACCAGCGGGTGGAGGCCAACGCCGCCGGCGTAGTCACCGAGGTCTATGTGGAGGAGGGGGACATGGTGGCCGCCGGGAGTCCCATCGCCGACATCCTGGACCGGGACCAGATGAAGCTGACGCTGCCCTTCCATTCGGCGGAGATCGCCGGGCTTTCCGTGGGCCAGGCGGCCACGGTCTCGGTGGACGGCACGGCGGGAACCATCGCCGGGACCATCGACCACATCGCCGCCGCCGACGGAGTGGGCCCCGGGGGCACCCTGGTGCGCGACGTGACCCTGCTGGTCCAGAACCCCGGGGTGCTCACCGATACCTCCACCGGCACCGCCTCGGTGGGGAGCGTCTCCTGCGCCGGGGGCGGAACCTTCGCCTACGCCGCCCGGAAGCAGGTGATCGCCAAAACCTCCGGCGAGCTCCAGAGCCTCACCGTTCAGGAGGGGGACCGGGTATATGAGGGCCAGCTGCTGGGCTCCTTCGACGCCACCGATATGGACGGCCAGATCGAAAACGCCCGGCTCACCGTCCGGAGCGCCGAGATCTCCATTCAGAACGCCCGGCTTTCCCTTCAGAGCGCCCGCCTGTCCCTCCAGAATGCGGTGGACAGCCTGGAGGACTACTCCATTACCTCCCCCATCGACGGCACCATCATTGAGATGAACTACAAGGCCGGGGACAATGTGGACCCCAGCAACACCGCCTCCACCGGCATCAGCTATATGGCCGTCATCTACGACATGAGCGCCCTGGAGTTCACCATGAACATCGACGAGCTGGACATCAACAAGGTCCAGGTGGGCCAGACGGTGGAGATCGCCGCCGACGCCCTGGACGGGAGGACCTTCACCGGCCGGGTGGACGCCATCAATATCAACGGCGCCACTCAGGGGGGCGTCACCACCTACCCGGTGACCATCAAGGTGGACAATCCGGAGGAGCTCCTCCCCGGCATGAACGTCTCGGCCAAAATCGTGGTGGAGAAGGCGGGAAGCGTCCTGTCCGTCCCCGTGGAGGCCGTGAGCCGGGGGAACATCGTCACCGTGGCCGGCCCGGGGGCCCTCAGCGAGGACGGCCTCAGCGTGGTTGACCCCACCAAGCTCCAGGAGGTGGAGGTGGTCCTGGGCCGCAACGACGGCGCCTATATCGAGGTGCTGGAGGGCCTGTCCGAGGGAGACGTGGTGGTCACCACCGTCCAGCCCAGCACGTCCATGATGTTTTAACGGCGGGTGACAGCCATGGAACATCTGATTGAATTGAAGGACGTCTATAAGATCTACCAGATGGGAGAGGAGACCGTCCACGCCCTGGACGGGGTCACCATGGCAGTGGACCCGGGGGAGTTCGTGGCCATCGTGGGCTCCTCGGGCTCGGGCAAGTCCACGGCCATGAACATCATCGGCTGTCTGGACGTGCCCACCTCGGGCCAGTACCTCCTGGGGGGCATCGACGTGTCCACCATGGACGACGACCAGCAGGCCGAGATCCGCAACAAGATGCTGGGCTTCATCTTCCAGCAGTATAACCTGATTCCCAAGCTCAACGTGCTGGAGAACGTGGAGCTCCCTCTGCTCTACGCCGGGGTGTCCTCCGCCGAGCGGCGGCAGCGGGCCCTGGCCTCCCTGGAGCGGGTGGGCCTGGCGGAGAAGTGCAAAAACCTGCCCTCCCAGCTCTCGGGCGGCCAGCAGCAGCGGGTCTCCATCGCCCGGGCCCTGGCCGGGAACCCCTCGGTGATCCTGGCCGACGAGCCCACCGGGGCCCTGGACTCCCGCACCGGGCGGGAGGTGCTCGCCTTCCTCCAGAAGCTCAACGCCGAGGGGGACACGGTGGTCCTCATCACCCACGACAACTCCATCGCCGTGAAGGCCAAGCGCATCGTCCGCCTTCAGGACGGGAAAATCATCTACGACGGGGACGCCCATGACCCTATGGCCGTGGTCCAGCCCGGCGAGGCGGGAGAGGAGGCCCCCACGTGAATTTCAGCCAGTCCTTCCGTCTGGCCGTCAAATCCCTGATGACCAGCAAAATGCGGGCCCTGCTCACCATGCTGGGCATCATCATCGGCGTGGCGGCGGTGATCGTGATCACCAGCCTGGGCAACGGGATGCAGATGATGATGAACCAGCAGTTTGAGAGCCTGGGGGCCAACCTGATTCAAGTGAGCATCTTCGGCCGGGGCGGCGGCTCCCGCACCATCCAGCCCGAGGACATGTACGCCCTGGCGGAGAAATACCCCCAGTACATCGCCGGCGTCAGCCCCTACGTATCCACCCAGGCCGTGGTGCGAAAGGGGATAGACGAGTTCAAGCGCACCTCTATTTATGGGGTCAGCGAGGCCTTTTATGACGCCGCCCGGGGCCAGGCCCTCAGCGGCGAGACCCTGAGGGAGGGCCGCTTCCTCACCTACATCGACGTGGAGCGCTATCAGAACGTCTGCGTCATCGGCAGCTATCTGGAGCAGGCCGCCTTCCGGGGGGACGCCCTGGGCAAGACCCTCACCATCGGCGGCGCGCCCTATACGGTGGTGGGGGTGCTCAAGGAGCAGGCCAGGTCCGAGGAGGGCAGCGGGGACGACCTCATCTTCATCCCCTACGGCAGCGCCCTGCGGGCCAACGGCATGGCAGACGCCTCCCTCTATCTCTTCAACAGCACCGGGCGGGACACCGCCTCCACCGCCAAGGGCATCATCGAGGCCCGGCTCTTCCAGACCTTCCAGTCCAGCGACTACTATTTCGTCATGACCTCCGCCGAGATGATGGACGCCATGAACACCATGATCAGCACCCTGATGGTCGTCCTGGTGGCCATCGCCGCCATCTCCCTGCTGGTGGGCGGCATCGGGATCATGAATATCATGCTGGTGTCGGTCACGGAGCGCACCCGGGAGATCGGCATCCGCAAGTCCCTGGGCGCCAAGGGCCGGGATATCCGGGGTCAGTTCGTCATTGAGGCAGGCACCACCTCCGCCGTGGGCGGGGCCCTGGGCATCGGCCTGGGGATTCTGCTGGCCCAGGCGGCCGGGGTTCTCATCGGCGGCATGATGGCGGGCCAGAACGGCGGCGGCGGCTTCAGCGCCGTGCCCACCGTGGGGGCCATTGCCATCGCCTTCGGCGTCTCGGTGGCCATCGGCATTCTCTTCGGCTACCTGCCCGCCAACAAGGCCGCCAAGCTCAACCCCATCGACGCCCTGAGATATGACTGACTTTAGGCCTTGTTTTGAGAAGGAGAAACTGACATGAACAAGAAGCTGATAACCGCATTTCTGGCGGCGGCGCTGCTTTTCACCCAGCTCCCCGCCGCCCTGGCCGCCTCCGTGCCCAGCCGGGAGGACGCCGCCCAGGCCCTGGCCGCCCTGGACATCATGGTGGGCGACCAGAGCGGGAACCTGAACCTGGGCGCCCCCGTCACCCGGGCGGAATTCGCCAAGCTGGTGGTGGCCGCCACCCCCGGCGGGGAGAGCGTGGGGGACACCGTAGGGGTCTCCCCCTATCCCGACGTGCCCCGAGACCACTGGGCCGCCCCCTGGATCAAGGCCGCCGTGGACCAGGGGCTGGTCAAGGGCAACCTGTACGGCTGCTTTGAGCCCGGCCGCACCATCACCCTGGCCGAGGGCGTCACCATCGTCCTGCGCCTGCTGGGCTACCAGGATGGGGATTTTACCGGCGTATGGCCCGCCGGGCAGATGGCCCGGTACCGGGCGCTCAAGCTGGACGCGGGGGTCTCCTGCGGCCAGAACGAGGCTATGAGCCGCGGAGACGCCATGTATCTGCTGTACAACCTCCTCACCGCCCAGAGCAAGGCCACCGGCACCTATTACCTCAACAGCCTGGAGCCCGGCCTGGTGGGGGCCAACGGGGTGATCGACCGGGTGGCCCTGGTCAACTCCGCCATGGAGGGACCCATCGTAGCCGAGGGGAGCTGGCAGGGGAGGATCCCCTTTGACGTGGGGACCGCCGCCGTGTACCGGGGCGGGGTCCGGAGCAACCTGTCCGCCGTCCAGGAGCTGGACGTGCTCTACTGGTCCCCCTCCATGCGCACCCTGTGGGCCTACAGCGGCAAGGCCACCGGCACCTATGAGCAGGCGAGCCCCTCGGCCTCCGCCCCCACGTCGGTCACGGTGTCGGGCAGGACCTACGCCATTGAGAGCGGCGACGCCGCCTTTGCCCTGTCCGACCTGGGGACCTGCCGGGTGGGAGACACCGTCACCCTGCTGCTGGGCCGGGACGGCGGGGTGGCCGGCGTGAGCTCCGCCGCAGTGAGCAGTACGGCGGTCTATGGCATGGTGATCGCCGCTACCCCAGGCTCCTACACCGACAGCCAGGGCCACGCCTATACCGCCAACACCATCACCGTCCGGGCCACCAGCGGCCAGGACTACACCTATCAGGTGGCCGGGCAGAGCCTGAAGCCCGGCGCAGTGGTCCGGGTCACCCCCGGCGCAGACGGGGTGAGCGTCCGCCGCCTGAGCACCGCGTCCCTCTCGGGCACGGTGGACCGGACTGCCGTCCGGATCGGAAACCGCCCCCTGGCCAGCGACGCGGAGATCCTGGATGTGTATGGGGAGACCGGGGCGGTCCGCATCTATCCCAGCCGCCTGGCCGGTATGACCCTCACCGACCGCATGGTGAAGTTCTACGCCACCAACGCCCAGGGGGAGATCAGCCACCTGATTCTCAACGACGCCACCGGCGACTGTCACAGCTATGGCATCCTCACCGCTGTCAGCGAGACCGACGCAGGCATGGCCGTCATGGGCTCCTACACCTTCGACCTGAAGGGGACCAGCACCACCTGGGTGAGTCAGAACAGCGTCTTCAAGGTCTCCCCCGGGCCCTGCCAGATCCAGGGGCTGACGGCCTCCGCCCTGGGGGCGGGCCTGGACCGGATCGCCAACCTCACCCCGGTGCGGCTGGACAGCATTCAGGGGAACCAGGGGCTCTCCATCAAGAGCCAGGCCTACACCATCTGGGACAGCGCGGCGGTCTACGAGGTGCGGGATGGCAAGTACTACTCCACCAGCCTGGACCGGGTGGCCGGCGGGGACTATACCCTCACCGGCTACTACGACAAGGCCGAGAAGGACGGCGGCCGCATCCGGGTCATTCTGGCCCAATAAAGCAAAAGCCGGAGGCATGGGCTGTCCGCCCGTGCCTCCGGCTTTTATCCGGTTCTCCGTTCAGTCCCTGTCTGAAAACAGGGCGCATACCCCATTTTTCAGGCAAGGCCCGGAAGCGCCGTGCCGTTCCCAGGCGGAACTCCAGGAACCGCAACGGGTTCAGGCTGGAAATAAGCGTTCCCTCTGATCCGTTTTCCTTCCTTCGAGAAAACGGATCAGAGTTTTTTGGTCAGGCTCCACACGCCCATGATCAGGCAGTGGGGGATGAACTTGGCGGCCACCCGCTGCACCAGGGCGGGCACGCTGCATGTGGCCACCCCCAGCCCCAGACGGCTGGCCAGAAGGGCCCGGGAGGCGATCCGCCCCGGCGTAGAGGCGAAGGGGAAAAACCGGACGGTCTCCCCGTTTTTGGTGTCCTTGGCCACCTGGATAAATTCGGTCTTGATCCACAGGGGACAGACGGCGGTAACGACAATGCCCCGCCCGGCCAGCTCCCAGCGCAGGGCCCGGGCGTAGTGGAGCAGAAAGGCCTTGGTGGCCGCGTAGATGTTGAGACCCGGCAGGGGCTGGAAGGCGGAGGAGGAGACAATCTCCAGGATCCGCGCTCCCCGGCTCATGTGGGGGATGGCGGCGACGGTCAGGTCCACCGCCGCCTGACAGTTCAGGCGGATCATGTCGTTGGTCTCCTGCCGGGTCAGGTCGGCGTAGGTGGCGAATTTGCCGAACCCGGCCGCGTTGACCAGATAGCGGATATCGGGCGACTCGCCCTCCATCAGGGCCCGCAGGCCCTCGATGCTCTCCTCCCTGGTCAGATCGTATTCCAGAATCCGGGACGGCTTGGTCAGGCGGGCGGACAGCTCCTCCAGCCGCCCCCGCCGGCGGGCCACCAGCCAGATCTCATCCACGTCCTCATCCCTGTCCAGCCGCACGGCGAAAGCCCGCCCCAGTCCCGAGGAGGCCCCCGTTACCAATGCAATGCGCATCTGTATCCCCCTTTCCTCTCGTTCCTGTATGGCAGCGTCTGATCAAAGCCCGGCAATCTGCCCGGCGGCTCTCCAGACACGCTTTAGTATGCCCCGTTCCGCCGGCAGTACTCCGGCGGAGCAAGTCCCACACCCTCCTCTGCGCGCCGGTTCCGCCGCGTGGAAACGCAGAAACCGCCACTTGGTCAAGTGACGGTTTTTGCTGCGTCTGCATGTAAGAGACAATCTCCGGGCCGCTTCCCGGCCGCGCCTATTGGGCCCTATTATAGCCGTACAGACCGGGTTTGTCAACCGGGAGCCCAAATAGGGAGTGTCCTCTCGCGTATTTTATAACAGGAATGATTGGCAAGGGTGGCTTCCCATGCCTAGGCCTTGTTTGAAAAATGGCAGAATGCCCAAGCGGCGGACCCTTTTCCGCCATACTGCGTGAATAATTCTTGAAATACACCAAGTAGTCCTGCGAATTTTTGCCTTGTCTGGCGAAAAAGTCTCTCGCCGTTGGGCATTCTGCCATTTATCAAACAAGGCCTAACCCCTTTGTCCTCGCGCTCCCGGAAAATCCCGCTCTTGTGGACACGCTGGATAAGCGGCTCCAACTGGACACAGATACGCTACGGTTTTTTGAGGCAACTCTCGCCGGAACAACGAGCAGCCCCGGCCGGAAACCCAGTTACACAAAAAACGGGGATGGGCAACCGCTGAAGGTCACCAGCTTTGACCCGGACGCAAACAGCTTTACCGCCTATGTGCAGCATCCTGGAGGCGAAATTATGACAATAGAGGCGCCAAACCCCGTATCATCCTGCCGGATGGCACGGCGGAGACGCTTAAGGAGGATTATAAGGCCGAGGGCGTTACGCCTCCAAATCAGCAGTGGGAGATAACCGTCGGAAAGGTAATCAGCGGCGGCACGAATCCTCTGGCCGGGGCCACCCTTGGGCTGTACGCAGACGAAGCGCGTCAAACCTTGATTAAAACGGACGTGAGCGGCCCGGATGGTATGGGCACGTTCTCGGGGCTGATAAAAGGGCAGGACGATTGGGTAAAGGAAACCGCAGCCCCCTCCAACTATGAGTTGAACGCTTCCGCCTATGCTGTGAATGAAGCAGACCCTGACGCAACGGTTGAAAACACACCAAGGTAACATATGTCTTGTATTGGGTACTGGAAAATGAAGAAGTTCATGCAAGAGTTGGAAAACTTGGTATAGAAAAATTCTATAAACGTTGGAATAGGTGTTTGACCACAATGCCCAAAATAATCTTGGGTGAGAATATTGTCTGATTTATCGGACAGTCATCCACCAGTGAATGCCTGCCCACTTTGGATATTTTAACGAATGGTTTGGCGAGGCCTCTTTCAGCAACACCAATCTAAAAAGGGCGTCCCGTCCGCAGTTGTGACGGCGACGGGGCGCGTTTCCCATGGCAAGTCCCCGGTTTGTAAGAACCTACCAGGCTGCTGAACGCCGCTTTCTCTGCTATGAAAACCGCACCCTCCCCGGTGGGCTGTATCATCGGCACGAAGCCTACTTCTATGGGAATACTCTGCTCGAAACCGTCTCCGAAAACCTGGACGCCGGCGGAGCGCATCTGCATGTAAAAGTAGGAGTACGCCCCGGCATAAGCGGAACTGTTCCTGCGGTTCAGCGGCTCGGGGCACTTCCCTGCCATCATACCGATCAACTGCCGGAACCTGTAAAGTCCCTCTGCGAAACAGAGCCGTTCCCTCAGCATCCCCTGGTACCTGGCATAATCCGCTGGAACGTATGATAATTACACGGCTCATCCATTTTCAGATCCCGATAGACCGGTAAAGCAAATATGAGTTTCCAGACAGCGTTCCGTCTCTTCTGTGCGAGAGCTGCGGCGCCGTCTGCTTTTTCTGTGAGGAGATCTCTGGCCGCCGGAACAAAAACCTTGACCCGCTGGCCGCTCTCATCAAAAGGGGCTTCCTCCACCATGTCCGCTTCCTTTTGTGTCCGATGGAGATTTTGGATTGGCCCGATCTGGTCTGGCGCAAATTCATTGAACCGGCTTTCTGTCCGCGTCATCCTGCCGTTACTGCAATCAGTGTATCAGGTAGAAAACCAGAAGTCAGTTTGCACCTCAACAAGTTTCCCGGTACTGCGTGTCGGCAGCCGCATGGTGGTGCCAAAAGAGAGGTTCAAGCGGCCCGCTAAGGGCTTGTCAAGCATAAAAATTCGGAAGGAGTTGAATAGAGCAGCGAGGAAAAGCACACAGGAAACCAAGCCCACCGCAGTGGACGGTCAGAAACTATGTTATTTCCCCGGTTACGCAGCGGGCAAATCAGGCTCGTACCTCTTGTTGCCCCGCATAGGCCGCCGGTTGAGCTGCCGGGGTGAAGCAGGAGATGTCCCGAATCTCGCTGGGAATGACGGCGCTCAATACGGGACCGATCCCGGCAATAGAGGTAAGCGTAGAATCAAATTGGGAGAAGAGCGCCGCAGTCCTTTTCTCTCATGCGGCTGCCTGCGTTCCGGAGGGACTGGAGTTGGCCCAGATACATCAAGCAGCGCAGAGTAAACGCCCTCGCAGTCCGGGACGCCGAAGCTGTCCCTGGCCGGTTCCTTGCGCTGTATGGCTTTCCACTCCCCAAAGCGGTGAAGAAAACCGTGGATGAGATCGCTGATCGGAATGGCTGGACATATGACTGGAGCAGATGGCGGTCACGCTCCGGCCCAACACGTTAAACCATTATCGCAGGGATATGGAACACCATGTAAAGCCCCGTCTGGGTGCAAAGCCGCTTACGCAACTGACTGCCTCTGATTTAAGAAAGTTCTATCATGCCTTGAAGCAAAACAGCAGAGCAAAGCCTCGACCCGGCCAAGACCGAGGGCTGTCCGGCACCAGCGTCTGCAACATCCACACCACGCTCCACCATGCGCTCAAAACGGCAAGAGAGCACGGACTTATCCCCGTCAACCCGGCTGACAAAGTGGAACCACCCAAGGTAATCCATCCGCCAATGAAAGTTCTGAATGAGGAGCAGCTGGATATTTTTCTAAAACCAATTAAGGCCGATGAAATCTGGTATGACTTCTTCTACACCGAACTGACCACCGGCCTGCGCCGGGACATGGACTATCTTGCTCCCGCGCAGTACAGCGCGGCTCCTCAAATCCCGGAAGCAGTCCGCCCTTACCGAATGGATCTTCCCCGACTTGCTCAACCCGGAGCGGCCTACAAATCCGAACAGCGCCTCCCGGCGGCTGAAGAAGCCCCTGACGGAGGCCGGGCTGCCCAGTATCAGATTTCACGATCTGAGACACCCAAATGTCAAGCCCAAGACACAAAGTTTTTTAATAGCCGAAGGAAATATCCTGGACAATCATGGGTACTGATTGTCCAGGATATTCAATGAGCAGGAATAATTCGTATTGGGCAGATGTTTTAGATGTTTCGAATCTCTGTAAACTCCTCATTTGAATCAATAATTGACATCCACGTTTTTAGAATATCTGGATACATACCATAGAGCCCTTTCTCATTCAGCCATTTTGCAAGTATCGCTGTGCGAGCACGTAGCTCGCCTTTTTCAGATGCATCACTGACGGTATCACTTATATTAAAAGTTGTTTGTTGTGCTAAAAAAGATACTCCTATTAGGCCTTGCTTGAAAAATGTCAAAACGCCCAAACGACGGATCTTTTTCCGCCATACGGCGTTAAAAATTCTTGAAATGCACCAAGTATTCCTGCGAATTTTTGCCTTTTCTGACGGAAAAATCTCTCGCCGTTGGGCATTCCGCCGATGTTCAAACAAGGCCTAGTAAGGACGATAAAATCGAATCCGAAATCAGATTAGACTGGAATTTAACTACTACCGCCACTGTCTGAAGAGCTAATGAGAAACAAGTATCTGCACGCCACAAAATTTGTTGAGGAATCTCAAAGAATCATTGTGAAAGTTCCTTGTTCTCCCTCCGGACCTTTGCGCGTTGCCAGCACGGACGGAATTCGATGGAGGGAAGTGAGCCTACAGTTCAACGCGCTATCAGGTCCCAGACTCCTGCCTGCAAATGCGGTAGCACCACTGCGGCGAATACAGCGTTACCTGTGAACCTGTGGATTTATGAGTCGCAGACAAATACTGCTGGAGCACAACTAGCCCTTGTTCGAAATGTGTCAAAACGCCCAAGCAAATCTCTTTTCGCCATACTGTGATAAATATTCTTGAAATACACCGCAGTGTGAAGGAAACTTGCCGGATTTGAATATTGCGGATGGTGGCAGCGCGGCAACCGTTATTGAGTAAGAGGTTGATAATTACCCAATTCCGATATTCGGGAAAGTCGCATTTCTTTGTGTCTGGCTTCTTTAACAGCTTTTTCAGTTCTTCGTCTGAATAAGTTTCCTTAATGGTTTCTTCGGCCTTGTAAAGCTGGATA
>CANSQX010000036.1 GCA_947649225.1 uncultured Flavonifractor sp. | reverse complement strand
GAACTAATCATCTATACCTGCACCTGCCACCGATATGTAACCGTGACCTGATGCCCCATCGCCGTTCGGTCCTCCCGCTCAAAGCTCATACTTCGCGTGGGTATCATCTTCTTGACCATCTGGCCGCCCACGGAACCGGCCTCGCGGCTGGTCAGGTCGCCGTTATAGCCCTGCTTCAGGTTGACGCCCACCTCGTTGGCGGCCTCCATCTTGAACTTGTTGAGGGCCTCGCGGGCGCTGGGGACGACAGGCTGATTGGAATTGTTAGAACTGGACATAACTTGCATCTCCTTATCCGTTCGAATTGGTGGATTGGGAATCCGAACATATCATTGCCCCAGCCGTCTTTTCTATGCGCCGCAGTATCACTCCATATCATAGCAAAAATGGCAGCTTTGCAGCCGCTTTCCTGAAAATCAGGCGCTCTCCGGCTCGAAAAAGCCCGCACTCCGCCATACTACAGAGTACGGGCCTACGCGCTGCGCCCGCTTCAGGGGATATCGTCCGCATCCACCAGGATGTTGTCGGTGCCGTGCTCCTCAAACTCGGCGATATAGGCGTCAATCCGGTTGGCCAGCTCCTCATAGTTGCTCTCGTCGATGGGCACGTCGTCCATGTCCCGCCGGGCCAGATCCTCAGCTAAAATATCAAAAAATACGTTGTTCTCATACTCCATAATGGCCTCGTGAATGCCGCCCTCGACGAAAGCGCGGGAGGGCACAATCTCCCCCTGCCACTCCTCGGCCAGGACGCCTAGTCCCTCCTCACGGGCCTTGGCAAAGAGCAGGCTTTCCACGTCGTCGTAGTCCTTAAACCGGTCGTCCCCCCGGGTGGAGTTGAGAATCCAGTTGCCGATATAGGCCATATCCAGCAGACGGCGGAATTGCTTGCCCGTCAGCTCCAGCTTCATACGCGAAACCTCCTCGCTGTTATGACTGAGAGGCAGAGGGCCTCTATCCTTATATTATAATCGAAGGAGCAAAAATGTCAAACCTCTGTGTGCAATAGAAAAATCAGGAATTCGGGGAGGCGCGGCCGGACAGTCCCATGCCAGACATAGATCCCGGGCTAAAAGGCCCCTCCATTGGGCAAATTGCCCTTTTTCAGCCTGGCTCGAAATTCCCCCTTGTCTTCCCCGTATTTTTCGCATATTATGATATGGTATGCCCCATTTTGAGGCATCGCCCAAAATTTTACCGCGTTTGGGGGCCTTACCTTTGGATCAACGTCCTATCGGCGTCTTTGACTCCGGCCTGGGCGGGCTGACGGCAGTGGCCGAGCTCACCCGCCTGCTCCCCGGGGAAGACATCATCTATTTCGGCGACACCGGCCGGGTACCCTACGGCGGCCGCTCCCGGGAGACCCTGCTCAAGTATGCCCGGCAGGACGTAGCTTTCCTGCGGACCTTCGACCTGAAAGCCATTGTGATTGCCTGCGGCACCGTGTCCACCACGGCCATGGAGGAGCTGGCGGCCGAGAGTCCCATCCCCATTGTGGGGGTGGTGGAGCCCGCGGCCCGGCAGGCGGCCCAGTGTACGAAAAATGGGAAAATCGGTCTCATCGGCACACAGGCCTCCATCCGCAGCAGGGCCTATGAGCGGTGCATCGCCCGGATTAACCCGGAGGTGCAGGTGCTGGCCCAGGCCTGCCCCCTCCTGGTGCCTCTGGTGGAGAACGGCCGGATCCACCCCGGCGACGTGGTGGTCGAGACCGTGTGTGCCGAGTACCTCCAGCCCCTGCGGGAGGCCGGGGTGGATACCCTGGTGCTGGGCTGTACGCACTATCCCTTGCTGGCCTCCGTCATCGGCCGTTTTATGGGCCCCGAGGTGGCTCTGGTCAGCGCCGGGGCCGAGGGGGCCCGGGCGGCGGCCGGACTCCTGCGTACCTCCGGCGCTCTGGCCGGGGACCGGACCGCCGGGCACTGCCGCTACTTCGTCAGCGACAGCGTATCCGGCTTCTCCCAGCTGGCCTCCCTGTTCCTCCAGCGGGATGTGTCCGCCGCCGTCACCCAGATCGACATCTCTCTCTATTAAAGGCCTGTCCCCCAATGCTCCGCACACATTTTGCCTGCGTCTTTTCCGCTGACGAAACATGGACTGTGCAGCCTGCGCACGGCTCCTTTCGGAATAGGCGTGAAGCGGGCGGCCCCTTTGGTAAAATAGACGGGATTTGCGATCCATCCCCTTATCTTGGAGCGGCCCTCTTTACATCGGCGGAAAAAGCGGATATAATGACATGCACTTTACAAACCACGCGCAGGGGCGTGGATGCGAGGTAGAGAACCATGGAGCACAACAACGTCATCATCTCCATCCGGGGGATGCAGTCCTATGAGGACATGGAGGACGAGACCATCGAGCTGGTGACCGAGGGCCGCCTGGAGGAGGACGGGAGCGACGGCTACACCCTGAGCTACCAGGAGAGTGAGCTCACCGGCCTGGAGGGCACCCTCACCACGTTCCAGATTGAGAAGGACCGGATTACCCTGATGCGGATGGGGGAGGTCAATTCCCAGATGGTCTTTGAGGAGGGCAGGCGGCACCTGTCCATGTACAACACCCCCTTTGGGGCCCTGTCCATCGGCATCAGCACCCGCCGGATGCGCTCTGAGCTGCGTCAGGACGGCGGGGAGATTGAGATCGACTACGCCATCGAGATCGACCATACCATGGCCGGTCAGAATTTCTTCCAGATCAACATCCGCAAAAAGCATACCCCGATACAATAAGCCCCGGCCCCGGTATGGGCCGGCAGATCGGCGTCCGGCGGCGCTGCCATGCGTTGCGGGCTTCAAGAAAGGTGTAATGCGACTATGTCCAATCTCATTCAGGCGGCCCGGGACCAGGTGTCCGCCCTCACCCAGGCAGCTTGTGAAAAGGCGGCGGCGGCTGGGGCTCTCCCCAGCGTGGTCCAGGCCAGCGCCAAGGTGGACATCCCCAAAGACCCCAAAAACGGCGATTACGCCTCCTCCTACGCCCTGGCGGCAGCTAAGGCCATGGGTATGAGCCCCCGGGCCATCGCCGCTGTCATTCAGGAGCACCTGACCCTGGAGGGCAGCTATTTCGAGCGGGTGGAGATTGCGGGTCCGGGCTTTTTGAACTTCTTCCTGGGGGCCCGGTGGTACAGCGACGTGCTCTCCGATATCGAGGCCGAGGGCATGACCTATGGCCGGAGCGGCGAGGGCGCGGGCCGCAGGGTGATGGTGGAATTCGTCTCGGCCAACCCCACCGGCCCTATGCACATGGGCAACGCCCGGGGCGGCGTGCTGGGGGACTCCCTGGCCAGCGTACTCAAGCGGGCAGGTTTTGACACTTGGAAGGAATTCTATGTCAACGACGCGGGCAACCAGATCAACAAATTTGCCCGGTCCATCTACGCCCGGTGTATGCAGCTCACCCTGGGGGAGGACCGCTACCCTTTTCCCGAGGACGGCTACCATGGGGATGACATCAGGGAACTGGCTCAGGGCTTCCTGGCCCAGTCTGGCGCCCCCTTCCCCGGAGACACCCCGGAAGAGGAGTGGCTCACCGCCATGTCGGCGTACGGCCTGGATCGCAATATCCCCAAGATGAAGGCCGACCTGAACAAATACGGCATTGAGTACGACGAGTGGTTTTTCGAGTCCACCCTCCACGAGAGCGGCTATGTGGCCGAGACGGTGGGCCTGCTTACCGAGAAGGGTTGGACCTATGAGAAGGACGGGGCCCTGTGGCTGGATACCACCGGGCTGCTGAAGCAGAAATACCTGGCCGAGGGCAAGACGCAGGAGCAGGTGGACAAGCTGGACCTGAAGGACGACGTGCTCCGCCGGGCCAATGGCTTTTATACCTATTTTGCCGCCGATATCGCCTACCACCGCAACAAGCTGGCCCAGCGGGGCTTTGATCTGGCGATCAACATCTGGGGGGCCGACCACCACGGCCATGTGGCCCGGCTCCAGGCGGCCCTGGACGGCCTGGGACTGGACGGCTCCCACCGGCTGGTGATCGTGCTGATGCAGCTGGTCAACCTGCTCCAGGACGGACAGCCTGTCCGTATGTCCAAGCGTTCGGGCAAGGCCATCGCCCTCCACGACCTGCTGGACGAGGTGAGCGTGGACGCTGCCCGGTACTTCTTCAACGCCCGGTCAGCCACCAGCCCGGTAGACTTCGATCTGGACCTGGCCGTCCGGGAGGACAGCGAAAATCCGGTCTACTACGTCCAGTACGCCCACGCCCGGATCTGCTCCCTGGTGCGCCGCCTCGCCGGGGAGGCCGGGGCCGCTGTCCCTGCCGCCGGGGCGGTGGACGCCTCCGTCTTCTCCACCCCTGAGGAGCGGGCCCTGGTGAAAAATCTGGCCCAGCTCCCTGAGGAGCTCCATCTGGCGGTCCGGGACTTCGACCCCAGCCGCATCAACCGTTACCTGATCACCCTGGCGGGGGATTTCCACCGCTTCTACAACGCCTGCCGCATCAAGGGCGAGGAGGACAGGGTGCTCAGCGCCCGGCTGAAGCTGGCCGACACGGTCCGGCTGGTGATCGCCAACTGCCTGGCGCTCATCGGCGTCACCGCGCCGGAGAAGATGTAACGCTCCCATTCTGTGGTAAGGAGGAATCGGTTCTCTATGGACAGTAACGGCTTTGCTTGTCCTCTGCTCCTGGACGGCGCCACGGGCACGGAGCTCCAGCGGCGCGGGATGCCCTCCGGGGCCTGTACCGAGCAGTGGGTGCTGGACCACCCGGAGGTGCTGCTCACCCTGCAAAGAGAGTATGTGGAGGCGGGGACCCAGGTGCTGATCGCCCCCACCTTCGGGGCCAACCGGGTCAAGCTGGAGCAGCACGGCATCCGGGGCCAGACGGCCTCCTACAACCAGCGGCTGGCCGCCCTCTCCCGGGAGGCGGCGGGGGGAACAGCCCGGGTGGCCGCCGACATCGCCCCCACCGGTTTGTTCATCACCCCCTTCGGTGAGAGCTCCTTTGAGGAGCTGGTGGAGATCTACACCGAACAAGCCCAGGCGCTGAAGGACGCCGTGGACCTCTTCCTTCTGGAGACCACCATGACCATGCCCGAGGCCCGGGCCGCCGTCCTGGCCATCAAGAGTGTGACGGACAAGCCTGTGTGGACCTCCTTCACCTGCGACGAGAACGGCCGGACTCTGTCAGGCACCGACGTGCTGGCTGCCCTTATCGTCATGCAGGGGATGGGCGCGGCGGCTTTTGGCCTCAACTGCTCCACCGGGCCGGAGGCCATGCTGGCCCAGCTCAAGCGGCTGACCCCATACGCCTCCGTCCCCCTCATCGCCAAGCCCAACGCAGGCCTGCCCGAGATCGTGAACGGCCAGACGGTCTTCCGCTGCCCGCCGGAGGAGTTCGCCGTTCTGGTCCCACAGATGGCCGCCGCCGGAGTGCGGATCTTCGGGGGCTGCTGCGGCACCACCCCCGCCCATATCGCCGCCCTGCGCAGCGCCGTGGGGCAGGTGGATTTCTCCTCGTTCCCAGCCCCGGAGCAGGACCCCGACGTCATCCCCTGCGCCAGTGAGAAGGAGGCCCGGTTCATCACCCCTGACGTGGACGTGGGGGAGACCATCGCCTGTTCCCCCGACCTGATGGAGGACATCCTGGATGCCGAGGAGGACTGCCCCCAGGGTGCGCTGAAAATTTCCGTCCTGGAGGAGGACGATTTGGACATTTTTGCCGAAAATCAATACGTGGTCAAAGACGCCCTGTGCCTCACCTCCGACGTGCCCGAACTGCTGGAGGGGGCGCTCCGGGTCTACCAGGGCCGGGCATTTTGGGATGGCACTGAGGATCTGGACCCGGCCTTTTTGGAGCAAATGCGCCAAAAATACGGGCTGATCCTTCTGTAGCGCTCTGCCCCGCACACCGCTCCTGAATCAGCCTTTTTTGACAGGGCGGCCGCTGTCGCGGCCGCCCTGTCCTGTGCCCTGCTCCGGTCAACCGTCATTTTTTACAAAAAAGCCGCTCTATTTTTGTATTGACGGGGGCACCAAGATACGGTATGATAGTAGTCGCTGGACGGGCGTTTGGCACAAGATATAGTGCTTCTCGTTCGAAGAACTTTTAAGCCGCGAAGCCGGACATTTGCGGCGGGTATGGATAAAGGAGCGTACAAAAGATGACACTCACCAAGATCCGAAAGCGCGACGGCCGCCTGGCCGACTTCAACGAGGCAAAGATCACCCGGGCCATTGTCAAGGCCTTCGACGCCACCTACAAGCCCGGGCAGGAGGAGAATGCCCAGCGGCTGGCCGATCAGGTCCTCGCCCTTCTGGAGGAGGAGGGCGGCGATCAGCCCGAGGTGGAGCACATTCAGGATTTGGTGGAGCAGGTGCTGATGGACAACGGCTACATCCAGACCGCCAAGGCCTACATTCTCTACCGGGACCAGCGCAGCCGGGCCCGGGAGATGAACACCCGGCTGATGAAGACCTACGAGGACATCACCTTCTCGGCGGCCAGGGAGAGCGACCTGAAGCGGGAGAACGCCAACATCGACGGGGACACCGCCATGGGCTCCATGCTGAAGTTCGGCTCCGAGGGCGCCAAGCAGTTTTACGACATGTTCGTCCTCAACCCCGACCACGCCCGGGCCCACCGGGAGGGGGACATCCACATCCACGATCTGGACTTCCTCACCCTCACCACCACCTGTTGTCAGATTGATATTAAAAAGCTCTTCAAGGGGGGCTTCTCCACCGGACACGGCACCCTGAGGGAGCCCAACGACATCACCTCCTATGCCGCCCTGTGCTGCATCGCCATCCAGTCCAACCAGAACGACCAGCACGGCGGACAGAGCGTGGTCAACTTCGACTATGGTATGGCCGACGGCGTGAAGAAGACCTTTGTGCGCCTCTACCGGCAGAACCTGTCCCGGGCCCTGATGCTCCTGGCCGGGACAGAGGACCTGGACGCCGCGCTCAAGGAGCAGGTGGCGGACATCACCGCCCGCACGGGCCTGGCTCCTACCCTGGAACATTGCGGGGACTACCAGGCCGCTGAGCGGGAGGCCCTGGGGGAGCGCTACTGCGACGCGGCCGCCCTGGAGAAGGCCCAGCAGTTTGCCCACGACCGGGCGGTGAAGGAGACCGACCGGGCCACCTATCAGGCCATGGAGGCCCTGATCCACAACCTGAACACCATGCACTCCCGGGCCGGGGCCCAGACCCCTTTCTCCTCCATCAACTACGGTATGGACACCTCGCCTGAGGGGCGCATGGTGATGAAAAACATGATGCTGGCCACCGAGGCCGGGCTGGGCGGCGGCGAGACCCCCATTTTCCCCATCCAGATCTTCCGGGTCAAGGAGGGGGTTAACTACAACCCCGGCGAGCCCAACTACGACCTGTTCCAGCTGGCCATCCGGTGCTCGGCCAAGCGGCTGTTCCCCAATTTCTCCTTTATTGACGCCCCCTTTAACCTGCAATATTACAAGCCCGGCCATCCCGAGACCGAGATCGCCTATATGGGTTGCCGCACGCGGGTAATTGGCAACGTGTACGACCCCGCCCGGGAGATCTGCAACGGCCGGGGCAACCTGTCCTTCACCACCATCAACCTGCCCCGGCTGGCCATCAAGGCCAAGGGGGATGTGAGCGTTTTCTTTGAAGGGCTGGACCGAATGCTGGACCTGTGCGTGGACCAGCTGCTGGAGCGCTTCGAGATCCAGTGCCGCAAGCATGTGCGCAACTACCCCTTCCTCATGGGCCAGGGGGTGTGGATCGACAGCGACAACCTGGACTGGGACGACGAGGTCCGGGAGGTGCTGAAGCACGGTACCCTGTCGGTGGGCTTCATCGGCTTGGCCGAGACCCTGAAGGCCCTGATCGGCGTCCACCACGGGGAGAGCGAGAAGGCCCGGGTGCTGGGCATGGAGATCGTCAGCCATATGCGGGCCCGCATGGATGCCGAGAGCGGGAAGCGGGGTCTCAATTTCTCCCTGCTGGCCACCCCGGCTGAGGGTCTGTCCGGCCGCTTCGTCAAGCTGGACCGGGCCCGCTACGGCGCTCTGGAGGGGATCACCGACCGGGATTACTACACCAACTCCTTCCATGTGCCGGTGTACTACCCCATCTCGGCCTATGACAAGATCCAGATCGAGGCCCCCTATCACGCCCTGACCAATGCAGGACACATCAGCTACATTGAGATGGACGGCGACCCCAGCGAGAATCTGGAGGCCTTTGAGAAGGTGGTCCGCTGTATGAAGGAGCAGGGGATCGGCTACGGCAGCGTCAACCACCCGGTGGACCGGGACCCGGTGTGCGGCTTCTCGGGCCTCATTGGGGACCAGTGCCCCGGCTGCGGCCGCACGGAGGCAGACGGCGTGCCCTTCGAGCGTATCCGCCGCATTACCGGCTATCTGGTGGGCACCCTGGACCGCTTCAATAACGCCAAGCGGGCTGAGGAGCGCGATCGGGTCAAGCACAATACCTGACTTCTTTTTCTCGAGAGAAAAAGAAGCAAAAAGAGCTTCCATAGTGGGAAGCGCGACCCACAAGCAACACGCTTAAAAGGGGCGGGCCAGCCGGCCGGCCCCTTTTTCATCCATCCGCCTGCCAAAGGAGGTACTTCCATGCGCATTGCCAATACAGTATCTGACTCCATTGTGGACGGTCCCGGGCTGCGGTTTACGGTTTTTACCCAGGGGTGTCCTCACGGCTGTCCGGGCTGCCATAACCCTGGGACCCACGACCCCGCCGGGGGCCGGGAGGCCACCGTAGAGGAGCTGTCGGAACAAATGCTGTCCAATCCGCTGACCGGCGGGCTCACCCTGTCGGGAGGGGAGCCCTTTCTCCAGGCGGAGGACTGCGCCCGGCTGGCGCGGCTGGCCCATGAGCGGGGCCTGAATGTGTGGACTTACTCCGGTTATACTTATGAGCAGATCGTGGCTGCCCAAAATCCCGGCTGGGACGCCCTCCTCCGGGCTACCGATGTGCTGGTGGACGGTCCCTTTCTGCTGGCGGAGCAGTCCTACGACGCGCACTTTCGGGGGAGCCGCAACCAGCGGCTGATTGACATACCCCGGAGCCTCCGGGAGGGACGGCCGGTCCTCTGGACCCACCCGGACCCCTTGGCGCACTTTGTCAGACCGGAGTCCTAGGCCGGGTTCCAGCCGGCAGGGGGGAGGGCACCGGCTTTCGGGGATCCCTCCAGTAAGGCCGCTGCTGCGGGGGCTTCCTTTCTCCTCTTGGAGAAAGGAACAAAGAGAGACCAAGGCTCCGGCCCTGAATCCGGGGTTGGGCGGTTGGCGGCGCTCTCCTTTGGCTCCCTCCGGCCATCTCCGCTGGCCGGACCTATGCTAAAAGCTTGCCACCGGCAAGTTTTCTTAACACTGCGGCCCGCCGGTAAGGAGGCGCCCATGACTTGTGAGGAAATTACCCGCCGTCTGGCGGGCCGGACTCCGATGTTCCAAGATATCACCACAGAGTACGCTGTTCTAGCCCCTCTGGTAGGGGAAAACAGCGTCCCCACGCTGCTCTTCGAGGTCCGGGCGGCCACCCTGCGCCGCCAGCCGGGCGAGGTCTGCTTCCCTGGCGGCCGGGTTGAGCCTGGGGAGACCCCCGCCGACTGCGCCCTGCGCGAGACCGCCGAGGAGCTTGGCATCCCTCAGAGCGCCGCTCAAATCCTGGCCCCTTTGGATCTTCTGGGCCACCAGTCCGGCTTTCTGATACACCCCTTTCTGGGGCGCATCGACGCGGAAGCCCTGGCGCACGCCCGGCTCAATTCTGCCGAGGTGGATGGGCTTTTCACCGTCCCCTTGGACTTCTTTCTTACCACCGAGCCACAGCTCTACCACTACGACTTGGTCCCAGATGCTGATCACGTCCCTGTGGATCAACTGGGCTTCCCTCATGGCTACCCCTGGCGGGGCGGCCGGGTGGAGGTGCCGGTCTATCGCTGGAACGACCGGGCTATCTGGGGGCTCACCGGGCGCATCGTGCGGCGTCTGGCGGCGCTCCTGCGGGAGGGCTGATTGATGGACCGCGTGGAACAGCTGGGCCCCTTCCAGTACCGGCAGGGGGGCTTTCCCCTGGGGCAGGACACTCTGCTGCTGGGCCGTTTTCCCAGGCTCCGGCCCGGACTGCGGGTATGTGATCTGGGCTGCGGGGCGGGGGCCCTGCCTCTGCTGCTGCTGGGCCGGGAGCCTACCTTGGCGATCACCGGCCTGGAGCTGGACCCGGAGATCGCCGATCTGGCCCGGCGCAATCTGGCGGAAAACGGCCTGACCGGGGAAATTTTGACCGGCGACCTGCGGAGCGCTGTCCCTGCGCTCCCTGTCGGTGGGTTCGACCTGGTGATCTCCAACCCGCCCTGGTTCCCTGTGGGCTCTGGGGACTCCGGCGGGGCCGCCCGCATGGAGCACGCCTGCACCCTGGACCAGCTCTGTGCCGTTGCCGGGCGGCTGCTGAAAAACGGCGGGCGCTTCGCGCTGGTCCACCGGCCGGACCGGCTGGCCGACCTGATAGCCGCCCTGCGCCAATCCGGCCTGGAGCCCAAGCGGCTCCAGCTGGTTCAGCACAGCCCGGACAAGGCCCCTTCCGCCTGCCTGCTGGAGGGGATCCGCCAGGGCCGTCCGGGACTCCAGGTGCTGCCCACCCACCTTACCCACTGACAGGAGGTTGTTTTTATGGCTGGTATCCTCTATCTGGTCCCTACCCCCATCGGCAACCTGGGGGACATCTCCCGGCGGATGGCCGAGACCCTGGAGGCCGCCGATTTCATCGCCGCCGAGGACACCCGGGTTACCCTCAAGCTGCTCAACCACCTGGGCCTGCGCAAGCCCCTGGTGTCCTACCACCGCCACAACACCGAGGCCGGAGGCCGGGCCGTCCTGAGCCGCCTGCTGGCCGGGGAGAGCTGCGCGCTGGTCACTGACGCGGGTACCCCTGCGGTGAGCGACCCCGGCGAGGAGCTGGTGGCCCTCTGCGCCGCCCAGGGGGTGACCGTCACCGCCATCCCGGGCCCCTGCGCTCTGGTCACTGCCCTGGCGGTCTCGGGCCTCCCCACTGGCCGCTTTACCTTCGAGGGCTTCCTGGCCATGAACAAGAGGAACCGCCGGGCCCATCTGGACGCCCTCCGGACGGAGGAGAGGACCATGATCTTTTATGAGGCCCCCCATAAGCTCTCCGCCACCCTGGCGGACCTGCGGGACGCCTTCGGCCCGGACCGGCGGATCGCCCTATGCCGGGAGCTCTCTAAACTCCACGAGGAGGTCCGCCGTACCACGCTGGGCGAGGCGGTCCAGTGGTATGCCGCCAACCCGCCCAAGGGGGAATTCGTCCTGGTGGTATCCGGCGCGTGTCCGTGTATAGCGGACAGTTCGACGCTGGAACAGGGGCTGGAGTTGGTTTCCGCCCTTCAGGCCAGGGGTGCGTCTTTGCGGGATGCAGTACGGCAGGTCGCCCGGGACACCGGCCTGTCACGCAACGAGCTCTATCAGCTCGCCGTCAATGGCGTGCGGGAAGAGGAGGGATGAACACTGATTTTAGCTGTAATTCGACATCCTTTTCTGTCGATTTTTGTAAAATAAATAATTACGATTCGTATTCTTATTTGGCGCCGCTTCTTTCCACGCAATTCCCTCAACCAGCAACAAAGCCCCCACACCAGCCGGTGCGGAGGCTTTTCCCTCTTCCAGCGCCAAATGCGGCGCTTAAATCTTCTGGAGTTCCTTAATACAGTTTGGACAGACGTTCTTTCCCTTGAAATTTGTGACATCCTTGGCGTCGTCACAGAAGATACAGGCGGGCTGATACTTCTTAAGGACAATGGATGCGCCGTCTACGTAGATCTCCAGCGAGTCCTTTTCCGCAATGTCCAATGTGCGGCGCAGCTCAATCGGCAGCACAATACGTCCCAATTCGTCCACTTTTCTCACGATGCCAGTAGATTTCATACAAATTCTTCCTTTCCGAATGCCTTTCCAATTTTCCCGCCTTTATCTAGAAACTTACCTTATTATAACATATGGTAATCCTTTGTCAATTCCTATTTTCCAATTTTCTTTCTTTTTTTGCATCCCATCCGGTACAGAGGCGAAAAGGAGAAAACGGTAGGGAAAACCGTTGTCTTAGCGGAGACATCTTTTCTCCGGACGTGCCGTATACATAGAGGGACGGGGGGAGGCGCGGCAATGGCGATGGCAATCATCTGGACAGGAATGGTGGCAGTGTCCATCCTGTGCGGCCTTTTGACGGGCCGGGGGCCGGCGGTGGCGGCGGCGGCCCTGGATGGCGCGGCGGCGGCGGTGGAGCTCTGCCTCACCATGGCAGGGGTGCTCTGCCTGTGGACGGGGGTCATGGAGATCATGAAACGGGCGGGGCTCTCGGAGCTGCTCTCCCGGCTGCTTCGGCCCGTTCTGAGGCGGCTCTACCCGGACTTTGCCCGGGACGGGGCGGTCATGGACAGCATTGCGGCCAATGTGTCGGCCAACCTGCTGGGGCTGGGCAACGCGGCCACGCCGCTGGGCATCCAGGCCGCCCGGCTGATGAGCCGCCGGACCCCGGGGGTGGCCTCCGACCCGCTGTGTATGCTGGTGGTATGCAACACCGCCTCCATTCAGCTCATTCCCACCGCAGTGGCCGGAGTGCGGCTGGCCGCTGGGTGCGCCGCTCCCTTCGACATCCTGCCCGCCGTGTGGCTGGCCTCGGCCCTCTCGGTGTGCGCGGGCATTCTGGCCGTCAAGATCTTCGGCCGGCTTTGGAGGGACGGCGGATGAAGCTTCTGATCACAATGGTAGTGCCGCTGATCCTCGCTTCGGCGGCGATCTGCGGCCTGGTACGGCGGGTGGATGTCTACGGCGCCCTGGTCCAGGGGGCGGGGGAGGGGTTGGAGGTCACTCTGAAAATCCTCCCGGCCCTGGTGGGTCTGCTGACGGCGGTCTATATGCTGCGAGCCTCCGGGGCCCTGGATCTGGCGGCGGCAGTCCTGGGGCCCCTGCTGACCCGGGTGGGTATTCCGCCGGAGACGGTGGGGCTCATGCTGGTGCGTCCCATCAGCGGCTCGGCCGCCCTGGGCGTGGGCTCCGAGCTCATTACCGCCTACGGCCCCGACTCCCTGGTGGGCCGCACCGCCGCCGTCATGCTGGGCTCCACCGAGACCACTTTTTATACCATCGCCGTCTACTTCGGCGCGGCGGGTATCACCAAATCCCGGTATGCTGTCCCGGCGGCTCTGTGCGCCGACCTGGCCGGATTTTTAGCCGCCGCCTGGGCGGTCCGGGTCATCTTTTACTGATAAAAAAGGCCCGCAGAGCGGCAGTCAACCGCCTCACGGGCCTTTCTATGCCTATTTACTCCGCCAGATGGAAGCGCCCCTTGGGGAAGAGCAGGGTGACGGCCGTCCCCTCCCCGGGACGGGAGGAGGCGGCAATCCCCAGGCCCAGCCGGGCGCAGAGCCGTCGGCACAGGTAGAGCCCCAGGCCGGTGGACCGGGTGGAGAGGGCCCTTCCGTTGGCCCCGGTAAAGCCCTTGTCGAAGATCCGGGACAGGTCGGCGGAGGGGATGCCCATGCCGCTGTCGGCTATGGTGAGGAGGACGGCGGCCTCCTCCTCCCGCTGGGTGAAGGTGAGCCGGGGGGCCGCTCCCCGGTACTTGACGGCGTTGGACACCAGCTGCCCCAGGATAAAGTCCACCCACTTGGCGTCGGAGTAGACAGTGGCGGTCAGCCCCTCCAGCTCAACGGAAAAGCCCGCCTCAATGAGGGGCTGGGCGTATTTTTTTACCGCCCCGGCGGCCGCATCCCGCAGGGACATGGCCCGGACCAGATAGTCCCGCTCCACCGCGCCGCTCCGGGCGTAAAAGAGGGCCTGCTCCACATAGCACTCAATCTGGAAGAGGTCGGACTCCAGCCGCCGGGCCAGGGGCCCAGGGTGGTTTTCCAGGGCCAGCCGGACCGAGGCGATGGGGGTCTTGACCTCGTGGATCCAGGTCTCGATATAGTCCCGGTACTCGGCCATATCCCGCCGGGCCTCGGATACCGCATCGTTCATGGCCTTGGAGGTCCTGCTCATCACCTCGCAGAGCAGCTCCCCCTCCGCAAAGTGGGGGGTGCGGAGCATGGCGGCGAGGAGGTACTTCTCCTCCAGAGCCTCCAGCGGACCCAGCACCTCGCCGTAGAAGCGGCGCTTCTGGCCGTACTCCAGCCCCAGAGGCAGCAAAACGCATAGGGCCTCCACCGCGCAGAGAAAGAGGGCGGCGGACCAGGGCGTCCGCAGTACCGCCGACAACACAGCAGTGAAAAGGAGCAGGAAGCCGCAGCCTGTCAGGTGGAGGGCCTTGTCCCGCAGAAACGCGCCCGCGCTCACAGCTGATACCCCTGGCCCCGGCGGGTGGTCAGGAACCCGCTGGCCCCCAGACCCTCCAGTTTTTTTCGCAGGCGGTTGACGTTGACAGTGAGGGTATTGTCGTCTACAAAGGCGTCCGACTGCCACAGGGCGATCATCAGCTCGGCCCGGCTGACGATCCGGTCCTGGTTCTTCAGCAGCAGCTGGAGGATCCGCCCCTCGTTCCGGGTGAGCTCCGCCGTCCGGCCGCCGAAGGACGCCTCGCTCCGTCCTACATCCAGGGACAGGCCCCGGCAGGACAGGACAGGGGCCGCCGGCCCGCCGGGATAGGCCCGCTGGAGCAGCCGGGCGATCCGGGCCAGCAGGATCTGGGTGTTGTAGGGCTTGGTGAGGAAGTCGTCGGCCCCCAGGTTCATGCTCATCAGCTCGTCCAGGTCCCCCGCCCGGCTGGTGACCACAATGATGGGGATCTGAGAGGTCTGCCGCAGAGTCCGGCAGACGTGGTAGCCGTCGTACTGGGGCAGATTCAGGTCCAACAGGACCAGCTGGGCCCCGGAGGCCAGGATCTGCTCCGGAACGCCGGAAAAGCGGCTGGTGGTCAGGCAGGTGTAGCCGTACCGGGTCAGCAGCAGGGCCAGCTCCTCCCGCAGGCCGGGGTCGTCCTCCACAAGGAAGATGGTGTGGGACATGTCGGATGCCTCCTTTCCTTGATCCGCATAACATGAAACAGGGCCCGGACATCATCTGTCCGGGCCCTCAGGCTGTTTTTCGCCCTGGGGCGCCCTTAGTCCTGGGACGCGGGGGACTCCAGCAGCCGCTTATAATAGGAGTCCAGGTTGTAGAGCACGGAGGCCGGGTTGTGGCCGGTGACCCGGTCCTTGACCACCAGGGTGGTGGTCAGGCCCTCGGCGTACTTGTAAAACATACTGTCGTGGCCCACGCACAGGCCCATGACGATGTTCAGGTCGGTATGGGCCGCGTTCAAGTGCCGGGCCTGGAGAATGGGGTTGCACATGTTGGTCCCCACCGCCTTACAGTCCTCATCGATGCCCACCAGGGACTTGTCGGCCATCCCCGCCTTGCAGGCTATGGAAACCACCTCGAAGCCGTTGGCCCGGAGAATGCGGGCCAGAGCGCGGCTCTCCCGCAGAAGCCCCGCGCAGGTGGCGATGCCGATCCTATGGAACCCCATGCGGCGGGCGAAGTCAACCGTCTCCTCTACCCGGGTCAGGCGGCAGTAGCCCTCGTACTCCACCCGGGCGGCGGTTTGCAGCACCGCCTGATTTTCGGGCTGGTTAGCCAAGGCCAAGGCTTCCTCCAGTTCCCCGTCCGCCAGGGCGGCGGTGGTGCAGTAGGGGGGATAGTTCCCCGTGCTGTTGATGCAGCCTGCGCTGCCGCAGTCCACACAGGAGTGAATGCAGTCCTCCACAGTCGGTTCCTCCTCAGCTGGCATAGTAGTTGATGAGACAGCCGGCCAGGATGATGTCCCGCTCCTCCCGGGTCATGCCGGGGAGGGACAGGGAGACGGAGACCGGCGCGGAGCCGTCCGAGCGGAGCACCTGGGCCTGGAGGGTCTCGCCGTCTCCCTCCAGCAGAGCGCGGACGCCGGGGAGGTACACCCGGTCTCCGGGCTGGAGGTTCAGCTTCTCCAGATCGGCGGCAATCAGGGGCAGCATCCCCCAGTTGACCACGTTGGAGCGGTAGCGCTTGGTGGCGTACTCGGCGGCGATGTTGGCGCAGCCCCCCAGCACCCGCTGGCAGGAGGCGGCCTGCTCCCGGGCGGAGCCGTCGCCAGGCTTGAGGGCCATCACCAGGCTGCCCAGGCCGGTTTTGGCGGCATCGCAGCCGGACAGAGCCTCCGCCACCTTGGGATCGGCCGGGTTCTCCCGGCGCAGCTGCTCCACAGCCTGGATCTCCTTGGCCCGGGGGACATACTGGGGATCCTTGCGGCTCAGGGCGAACTCGGCCAGGCGCAGGGGGTTGGAGCGGTAGGAGGAGGTCTCGCCGGAGGGGATCAGCTCGTCGGTGGTGGTCACCGGGTCGTAGATGGCGGAGCACACGGTGAGCAGCAGATCCTCCGGCAGGGGGATCTGGGCGGGCCAGTCGGCGATGTTGGGGCCGTAGATGAGCTCGGCCTCGGGCTGGGGCCTGCCCACGCCGTAGTACACCCGGGCCCGGTAGGAGGCGTCGTCATAGAGCCAGGTCTCGTCGGGCCGGTCCTCCGGGAGCTCGGGCAGCTCGTCCGCGCCGGTGAGAGCGCCGCCGATGAGGGCGGTGGCGGCAATGCTCCGGGCGTCCATAAGGGCCACATAGGAGATCTGGCCGTCGCCGGGCTTGGAGCCCTCCCGGTTGGGGAAGTTGCGGGTGGAGTGACGGATGGAGAAGGCGCCGTTGGCGGGCACATCCCCCGCGCCGAAGCAGGGCCCGCAGAAGCAGGAGCGGACCGAGGCCCCGGCGGCCATCAGGCTGGCCGTGTAGCCCTTCCGGTTGAGCTCCAGGTTGATGGGCATGGAGCCGGGGTAACAGGAGAGCCAAAAGGCGTCGAAGCCAATGGAGTGGCCGTCTAGGATCTCGGCGGCCCGGGCCAGGTTTTGGTAGGTGCCGCCGGAGCAGCCGGCAATCACGCCCTGGTCCACCACAAACTGGTCGTTGACAATCTTGTTGCGCAGGGAGGGGGCGTTTTTGATCCCCAGCTGCCGGGCGGCGTCCAGGTCCACCTGGTGGAGCAGATCGGACAGGTTGGCCTTGAACTCCCGGATGGTGTAGGCGTTGGAGGGGTGGAAAGGCAGGGCGATCATGGGCTCTACCTTGGACAGGTTGACCTCAATGAGCCCGTCGTAGTAGGCCCCGGAGGCGGGAGCCTGAAGCTGGAAGGCATCCCCGCGGCCCAGGTGGTCCATATGGATCTTGAGGTTCTGGTCGGTACACCAGACCGAGGACAGGCAAGTGGTCTCGGTGGTCATCACGTCGATGCCCGAGCGGTAGTCGACGGACAGGGCGGCCACGCCGGGGCCGAAGAACTCCATGACGGCGTTTTTCACCGCGCCGCTCTGGAAGGTGGCCTTCACCAGGGCCAGAGCCACGTCCTGGGGTCCCACGCCGGGCCGGGGCGCGCCGGTGAGATAGACGGCGATCACCTTGGGGTAGGCGATGTCGTAGGTCTTGGACAGGAGTTGGCGGGCCAGCTCAGGGCCCCCCTCGCCGATGGCCATACAGCCGTAGGCACCATAGCGGGTGTGGGAGTCGGAGCCCAGGATCATACGGCCGGGGGCGGCGTAGCGCTCCCGCATGTAGGAGTGGATGACGGCCTGGTGGGCGGGGACGAATTCACCGCCGTACTTCCGGCAGGCCGACAGGCCGAAGACGTGGTCGTCC
Organism: uncultured Flavonifractor sp.; assembly: GCA_947649225.1. GTDB lineage: Bacteria > Bacillota > Clostridia > Oscillospirales > Oscillospiraceae > HGM12998. Next base: position 6,366 of record CANSQX010000036.1, on the reverse strand, counting down.
TCGTTGATGGTGCCGCCCACGGCGCACAGGGAATTGTGGCAGTTGGTGAGCACGTAGGGCAGGGGAAACTCGGTCAGCCCGGAGGCCCGGGCGGTCTGGATAATCCCCACGTAGGTGATATCGTGGGAGGCGATGGCGTCGAATTTCAGCTTCAGGTTCTCCTCTGTGCCGCCCGTGGTGTTGTGGGCCGTCAGAATGCCATAGGCCATGGTGCCCTTTTTGGCCTCCGCCGGGGCAGGAAGCCCAGCGGCCGGACCGTCCTGGGCGGGAATGAATGCGCCGTCCCGATAGTAGACGCCGCTGCTTGTGATGGATATCATGATTGGAATCTCCCTCCGTTCTTGCTTTTGGACGATGCCTCTATTATACGAAATCAGAGGCAAAAACGCAAGAGCGGGCTTTGGGCGGGGAGTGTCCAGACGCAGACTCAGGAGCCGTATCCTCCATTCCCTGGATCGTACTGGATACCTTATCCCTGCTTACAACATGCCTCACAATTTTTCAGGTTTTCAGCTCACCATCGCCATGTTGTAGACATTTTCATGAGTTTCCGTCCGGGGCTTATACTCCAGAAACCAATATAACGCATCCGATTCCACAATTTTTGCACCAGCTGTGGATCCTAATTCACTTCGCCTTGGTACTCCCGGTTTTATTCAATTTATTACATTATTTGTTCATTTCCGGTATCTTTCCTACGCCGCAGCCGCTGATTCCGCCGCAGTACATTTTTTACTGTTATGAACATAGAAGTAAAATAATACTGGATATTCTGCATTTTGGATCATTTTGTTCTACATTGTAAGGATGTAGTGAATTCAATGGAGTGCGTCATCAGCAACACATTGCTTAAAAGGAGCTTTTGGGATGGGGGGCGGCTGCACGTTAAGAAGCAGTACCGATCGCCCCGGCACGTATCTTGGGGGCCGAAACCGCCGTTGACTTCGTTAACAATTTTGAAGTCCATTCGGCATTTCCACGATTTTATCTCGCAAATCCCGGCACATGGTACAGCCTACAAAAAGACCGCCCCCGCGCTTTGCGGGGGCGGCGTGTACAGGGGGAGTATCGGGGGGTCAGCAGCAGCAGCCCTTCAGCTCCTGGCAGCAGCCGGTGCCGGGGGTCACGCCGTTGGGGGGAAAGAATTCCTCCATGGGGAATTTGACATGGCGGAAGATCGCACAGGGATCGTCCTCGCCGCAGGCACAGGAGCACTCCTTCTCCGGCATACAATAGTCGTAGACCGGCATGAGGAGCTGGGCGTCGCGCTCCAGGCGGATAATGGAGAACTGCCCCAGGGTGACATAGATACGCTTGCCCTCGCTGCCGAAGCAGAGGTCGCTGCCGAAGCAAGCGCAAATGCAGGGAGGGATCTCGGTGAGCTCGCAGTCACAGGGACGGCACTCGCAGACATCCACCAGCTTCATACCCAGGACAATAGGATTGACGGCCTCTACCACGGCGGTGGGCTTGCTGCTGTCGGGCAGGTTCTGGTTGTCCAGACCATCAAAGACAGTCTCGGAGGAGAAAACCTTGGCGGCGCCCTCGCTGCCGAAGAGGATAACCCGCTTGTCAAAGACACACAGGCCGCAGATCTCTACCGGCCGGGCGGCCCCCACAAAGGCGTCCGCAGTGACGCGGTAGAAGTAACGGACGTCTACCGTGTAGAACCCGCGGTTGAAGCCGATGGGCTCCACATCAATGTACACATACAGCAGCTCCGCCTTGCCGGCCTTGATGCTGACAGCCCGGTCAATGGCGCACTGGGAGCTCTGCGTGGGGTAGAAGCGCAGGTCCTCAATGCAGTCTTTATCGTAAGATATAGCGTTTTATAAAATTTTGGGCATAAAAATCAAAGGATTTTCAGGTTGAACTCCAACTCAAAATCGGCGGGCTTTGTTTTCTTTTCTTTTCGGTAGACAATTTTCTCAATGACGGAGTGCAGAAGCGCATTTTTCTGAGCGGCGGTGCTGGTGTGATAGGCGTCCAGGACTGCCTGGATATTGGAGGCCTGCACGGTGGGATTATAGGCCTTGGCCTGCTCCAGGCGGTGCGCGGCATCCTCATAGCGCCGCTCCAGGGCAGACAGCTTCTCTCTGACAGCGGCCATCCGTTCGCGGTAGGTGGGGAGATCGTACTCTCCAAGCTCCAGCAGCTCGTGGAGCCGGGCCTTTTGGCGGTTGGCGGCCTGGAGCTCTCTGGAGACAGCGGCCAGCGTCTCCTCCAGGGGGGCGAGGTCCTGCTTGTGCGCGGGCTGCTTCAGGCGGATTTGCTCTAAAACGTCCTCCAGGTGGTGGAGCACCCGCTCCTCAACCAGCTCAAACTTGGCGGAGGCACAGCAGCCTTTCCGGGTACAGAGCAGATAAGGCTGCTGCTTCATGACCATGCGCTGCATATTGCCGCCGCAGTTTGCACACTTTACCAGCCCGGCCAGGGGGCTCTTAACGGTCCCGTCGTTGTGGGCCGGATGATACCGGCCGGCCATGATGTCCTGCACCTTGTCATACACCTCTTTCTCTACGATAGGCGGGTGGAGTCCGTCGGTGATGGTCCACTTTTCGGGCGGATTGTAGATGGTAATGTGCTTGAGATTGCCCTTTGCATTCTTCCGAATGTGGGTTTTCTGGTCCCAGACAATTTTCCCAATATAGGTGGGGTTGCGGAGGATTTTGGCCACGCTGTTGCGGGAGAAAGCGGAGGAGCGGTGCGGCCGGGCACCCATGGCGTTGACCTGGCTGGCAATGGCCTGGCAGCCGTAGCCGTCCGCATACAGGTTGTACATGACGCGCACAAACTTTGCCTCCGGCTCGTAAATCTCCAGGGTGGGGCGGCGGTCTGCTGTTGTTTTTTTGTAGCCGTAGGGCGCGTTGGCCACATAACAGCCGTCCTGAATGGAGCGCTGGAGCCCACGGCGCAGCCGCTTGTTGATGATCTTATACTCCCGGCGGGACATGAAGGTCTTGAATTCGGCCAGCTCGTCGTCAATTTCATCGGAGAGGTCGTAGACCTTTTCCGGGGTGACAATCAGGGTCCCGCTATCTTTGAAGGCGTCCAGTATGATCCCCTGGTCCTTCATCCGGCCGCGGGAGAGGCGGTCCAGATCCATGCAGAGCACCGCGTCATACCGGCCGACTTCTACCGCCTCCAGCAGGCGGAGCATCTGCGGCCGGGCATACAGGCTCTCGCCGCTGACCACCTCGGGGTAGAATTCCGCGATGTATAGGCCGTGGCGCTGGGCGCACTCGGTGAGGCTCTGGCGGTGCCTGCGCAGCACCTCTTCGCTGTCCATGCCCTCCTCCATACGGGATTTGCGGAGATAGGCGGCGCACGTCTGCCCGAGCATATCCTTTTCCTGGGCCATGCAATCACCTCGCCAATCAATATTGCAGCCGCTGCCGTACTGCGTATGGGGCGGCTTTTTGTCAGAATGTGCGGTAAAAGATATCCTCCAGAGAGATGTCCAGATCATCAAACATGCTGCACTGGAACTGTGTTACCAACGCCGAACGCTCTTCCTCAGACATCTGCGCAAGCTGCCAATCCGCATGAACAGTATAAACGTCATGAAGAATAAAGCTGGTTCCGTCTGTACGGTAGACTTCCACGGATTTTTCATCGGGGCTGACGATCCAATATTCCCGGACACCACAGCGGGTATATACGTCTTTTTTATATCCGCGGTCGTTCTTTGCCGTGCCGGGGGAAAGAACCTCCACTATCAAGTCGGGCGTACCGTGTACGCCGTCGCTTTTTACCTTGTCTGGGTCGCAGACTACCATGAAGTCAGGAACAAAACGATCGCTCTCGGTCAAGTAGAGGTCGGTACCGTCAGCAAAAGGCTCACATTTACGCTTATTCAAGTAGTTAGCGAAAATGCGGAAAATATTGCTTGCGATACGGTTGTGGTTTATCGAGGGCCTGGGGGACATGGAGACGGGTTTGCCATTGATAAGTTCTTCCCTTACCTCGTCTTGATACGCCAGATTATCGCTCATAACGAAATACCTCTCCTTAATCGCTTTGGTGTTGGTACACTGGGGATGGCCTTTATATGTCCAATCTACAGGCGGTTGCGGATTGGAAGGAGTTCTATTTTTCCTGCTTCTCCTTTTCTTTGCTGTCTCTCAGCCGATCCATGTATCCTGCGGTGATGATACCGGCAGGCAGGGCGACGATGGCGATCCCCACAAAAGAGGAGACCATAGTAACAATCCGGCCTATCGTTGTAACGGGGTAGATATCTCCATAGCCCATCGTGGTCAGACTGACCGTGGCCCAATATACCGCGTCGAAGTAAGTCTCAAACGTCTCGGGCTCCACATTGAAAATCACAAGCGCGGAGATTAGCACATATCCGGCGGCCATGGAGCCCACCGCCAGAAGGGGCGATTTTTGCGCCTTAATCACGTCAAGGATAATCTCTACACTCCGCGAGTACCGGAACATTTTGAAGGCGCGGAATACCCGAAAGGAGCGAAAAAGACGCAGTATTTTCACCAAGCGGAAGCCGGGAGCCAGGACCGCAAAGGCCGGAAGGATGGATACAAGGTCAATCAGCGCCAGGGGAGTAATCGGGTACAGGAAAAAGGAGGTGGGGCCCTTTTTCAGCTTCAGATCGGCAGTCAGCAGCCGGAACGCATAGTCAATGATAAAAATGACAGTCGCGGCGGTGTCAATGACCTGGAACGCCGTGCAGCTCTGCTTGAAGGCAAGGGGGATGATGCTGGCCAGTACCACCGCAATCATGCAGATGTCATAGGCCGCGCTGGCGCGGTCTCCCGTCCGGGCTACTTCGATAACTTCAAAAATTCTTTTCCGCATATGATCGCCCTATATCTTGGTGCGGCTCAGATCATATTGTGTTCTCGGCATAGGCCCAGCCAGTCACCGAACTCCTCCAGGAGCAGACCGTACAGGGTTGGATCGCTGATCTCCGAGATGTCGTTTATCTCGACAAAGTTTGCGTTGTCAACAAAACGTCCGCCCATAGTATCCAGCTTTTGCAGAAATTCAAATTTTTCATCGCCGATTCCAACGAATTTCCAAAAAATATTATAATGAGAAGCGATTGTGATGGCCTCCTTGGCGGCCTTTTTATCGCTGTTATTGCCGTCTGTAATGAATACGACCAGCGTAGGCAGGCGGCTGGGCTGTTTTTTCCCATAGCGCTCTGTAATGGCTTCAATAACAGGGGCGTAGCAGGTAGCGCCATATTTCCCGTGATTGGGCCAGATGACAGCTTCCGTATAGCCATCTATGTTACCGGCGTTGACGGAATCCAATTCCTTAAACAGAGTGTCAAAGAGGTAGAATTCCATTTCTCCGTTGTCATCAAAGGTCAAGGCCAAAGGGAAAATGCGCTCCAGCGTATCTTGTACCGTTCCGTTCTTGTAGAGCGGCGCCATAGAGCGGGAGTGATCCAGTACAAAAACCACTCTGGCCTCCTGTAAAGAAATATGCGACCGCTCCAGCTCAACAGCAATCGCCTGTTTGCGGAGATCGATCTTGTGGTTGAGGGCCTCGTTCTTTGTCAGGACAATTTTGGGCGAGGGCTCCAGGGCAACAAAGGTATCTGGTGCAGGCGTGATAGTAGCCTTGTTTTTCCATTTACTAAAGAGACCCATCGTGAACCCCCTTTCTCTCTATAGCATTTGTTGGGAAGAGGAATTAAAAAAACAGCTCTGTTGCCAGGTTGCCGTGGGTATACCAGCACACAGCCTTGCGCATTAAATCCTCGGTGATACCAAAATATTCCGCCAAGTCCCAGATCTCCGTATGGCCGTCAGCCACCACCTCGTCCAGCTCTTCTGCGGACAGAGCGCGCTGTACGGCCCATTTGTTTGCCTTGTATTCATGCTTTGCAACCAAATCAAACGGGCTGCATACTTCATGCGTAGTGCCGGTTGCGTAGTGGCCGCTTTCGTGGAGTACAGTGGACTTTTCCTCCGCGCTGTTTTCCATGCGGCCGGTATCCAAAAAAATACCCCAGGTATCATTTCCGTTCAGCCGGATGGTTACAGCCTTCGAGTCCTCGCAGCTAAAGGGAAGCTGACGGTCAAAGAGATAGACGCCCTCGTTTTGTACCCATTGGTAGAGGTTATCCAGTTTCTCCATTTTGCCTCCTCGCCTGATTGAGCTGTTTTGCCATCGACAGCAGGATCTGCTTGTCCATATCCGTGAGATCCTTTGTCTCGTTCTGCATCGCGTAGGTAAAATCGTCCATAGCGATCTCTTGGCTGATCGCTGGGGAGCGTGTCTCCTTCTGATCAGTGCGGCCCAGGAGGTAATCAGCCGAAACACCGAAAATTTCAGCCATTTTAGCAAGAGCCTCCGGATTGGGGGTTGCTTCGTCCCGCTCCCATTTGC
>CANSQX010000035.1 GCA_947649225.1 uncultured Flavonifractor sp. | reverse complement strand
AACTGTATCTGTAAAAATTTTTGGCCGCCGTTGAGTGCTTCTCAAACGGCGGCCCTCTTTTTGGTTACATATTTGTACAAAATAACGAATGTTTTTCCCCGTTTTCTAACGTTTTGGTATCCCGGCGGTATTCTTCATATATAACATAGAGACCTGAGGAAAAAACGCTAAGGTTCTTGTGTTTTTTGCATAAATGATTTATAATGGGGCAAAAGCCGCCGTCCTCTGCACAACATGCCGCCGCCGGACCTGTTCTCCCCCATGGTGCGCAGCGGCGCCGCTCCTGATGCGCCCGTCTTCTGCGGCGCATCACCGCAGGGCGGCAGGCAGACACTGTCAACAGAAGTGGGGGCAAGAAGATGAGTCTAGTTGAACTAAAGGGGATACGAAAGAGCTTCTACGGCGTCGAAGTGCTCCACGGCGTAGACTTCTCCCTGCGGGCCGGCACCGTCCACGCGCTGATGGGCGAGAACGGCGCCGGGAAGTCCACGCTGATGAAGGTGATTGCAGGCGTACATAAGTGCGATTCCGGCAGCATCCGGATCGACGGAAAAGAAGTGGAGATCGAATCCCCCGCCAAGGCCCAGGAGTTGGGCGTCGCCATGATCCACCAGGAGCTCTCCCCGGTGCTGGAGATGTCGGTGGCGGAAAACATCTATCTGGGCCGGGAGCCCAGCCATCTGGGCTTTGTGGACTACGCCCAGCTCTACAGGCAGACCGGCGAGCTGTTGGAGGAGCTGCGTATCCCCATCAACCCCCGGGCCAAGATGAAGAGCCTGCGGGTGGCCGACCAGCAGATGGTGGAGATTGCCAAGGCCATCTCCCAGAACGCCCGTATCGTCATCATGGATGAGCCCACCTCCGCCATCACGGACAACGAGGTAGACAGCCTCTTCCGGATGATCCGGGACATGAAGGCCCGGGACGTGGGGATCATCTATATCTCCCATAAAATGGCCGAGATCTTCCAGATCGCCGACGACATCACCGTCCTGCGGGACGGCACCTACGTGAACACCTGGTCGGCCAGCGAGGTGGACAATGATACTCTGATCCACAACATGGTAGGCCGGGAGCTGAAGGAGCAATTCCCCAAAATTACGGTACCCATCGGCGAGACCGTGCTCCAGGTCAACAACCTGACCCTCACCGGCCAGTATGAGGACATCAGCTTCGAGCTCCACCGGGGTGAAATTCTGGGCTTTGTGGGCCTGGTGGGCGCGGGGCGCACCGAGCTGATGCACTCCATTTTCGGCATGACCCACCCGGAGCAGGGCGAGATTTACCTCAACGGAACCCAGGTTCAGATCAAGAGTCCCAAGGACGCCATTCAGAAGGGCATCGCCTACGTGACCGAGGACCGGAAGGGAGAGGGCCTGGTGCTCCCCATGAGCGTCTATCACAACACCACCCTGGCCTCGCTGAAGGACTTTGAGTCCAGCGGCCTGATCCAAAAGGCCAAGGAGGACAAGGTGGTGGCCGAGCAGGTGGAGGCGCTGGGCATCAAGGTGAACAACGTCCGCCTGCCGGTGAAGTCCCTGTCGGGCGGCAACCAGCAGAAGGTGGTGCTGGCCAAGTGGATGATCACCTCCCCCGACATCATCATCTTTGACGAGCCCACCCGCGGCATCGACGTGGGCGCCAAGTCGGAAATTTACAAGATCATGTGTCAGTTCGTCTCCCAGGGCCACGCCATCATTATGATCTCCTCCGAAATGCCCGAGGCCATGGGCATGTCGGACCGGATCGTGGTGCTGAGCAACCACAAGTACAGCGGCGAGCTCTCCCGGGAGGAATTCTCTCAGGAGGCCATTGTACAGATGCAGTTCAAATACATGTAAGGGCTTTCCCGCCCCCAGCGCGCATCAGGGCCCCGCGGGGCCCTGTATATGAGCCCGGCCGTCTCCGGCGGCCGGGGTGCGGAAGGGGCGGGTCTCCTTCCCCGGCGCCCAACGAAATCTCAGCAGGAGTGATGTGAAATGAGTAGAGCAACTTCCGAAGCGGCTGTTCAGGTGAAAAAGCCCGGCATGTCCAAAAAGCAGTTTGTAGCTACCTACGGCTCCCTCATCGGCCTGGTGGTCCTGGTAATTGTCTTTACGATTCTGAGTCCCCGGTATATCGCGTGGCCCAACGTCCGCAACATCCTGCGCATGGCCTCCATCAACGGCCTGCTGGCCGTGGGCATGACCTTCGTGGTCCTCACCGGAGGCATCGACCTGTCGGTGGGCGCTATGATGGGCTGCGCCGGCATGTACTCGGCCTATTTCGCCCAGACCAGCATGGGATACCCCTGGTTCCTGGCCATCCTGATCGGCGTGCTGATGGGCCTAGTGATCGGCCTGTTCAACGGCGTGTGCATCTCCTACTTAAAGGTCCCCGCTTTCGTGGGCACGCTGGGCTCCATGAGTATCGCCCAGGGCCTCACCTTCCTGATCACCAAGGCCAAGCCCATTCCCGGCCTGACCGACGGCTTCAAAAATGTGGGCGGCGGCAGTCTGGGTCCCATCCCCATCCCCGTGATCATTATGGCCATCGTGCTGATTATCTGCTTCGTGTTGCTCTATAAGACCCGGTACGGGCGCTATATCTTTGCAGTGGGCGGCAACCTGAACGCGGCCCACGTCTCCGGTATCAACACCAAGCGGATCATCTGCTCGGTCTACGTGATCTCGGGCGTGCTCTCCGCTCTGGCGGGCGTCATTATGACGGCCCGCGTCACCTCCGGCGTCACCTCCACCGGCGACGGCTACGAGACCGACGCCATCGCCATGGTGGTCATCGGCGGCACCAGCCTGGCGGGCGGCAAGGGCCGCCTGTGGGGCACCATCGTGGGCATCCTGCTCATGCAGTGTCTGACCACCGGCCTGGACATGCTGGGCGTCAGCTACTATGCCCAGCTCATTGTCAAGGGCTTCGTCGTCATCGGCGCAGTCATGCTCGACGGCCTCAGCTCCGACTGACCTCTTTTTCTTGAAGGAAACGGCGGCAAAAAGAACGTCTATTCGCCGTCGGCGCCCGCGCAGGATGCGGTGCGGCGCCCGGCGGCGGAAGGCCCTACGGTGGGGAGAGGTTTTCTTCTCTCCGGCGGAACACGGACAAAGGCCCTGCGCCTCACCAGCGTCTCTGTGGGGCAGGGCCCCACGGGGGAACGCCGCCGGCTTCCGCCTCACATTCCGGGTATTTTCGGCCGCTTCTGCGGCTGGGAATAAAACAAGTCTTTAAGGAGGAACCAACACAATGAAGAAGCTATCCAAGGTCCTGGCCATGCTCCTGGCCGCAGCGATGATGCTGTTCGTCCTGGCCGCCTGCGGCGGCGATCAGCCCAGCGGCGGCGGCGCCGCCCCCGACGCGCCCCCCGCCGACACCACCACCCCCGATGCACCCCCCGCTGACGGCGGCTCTGGTGAGAAGCTGAAGATCGGCGCCACCTTCTACAGCCTCCAGAACGAGTTCACCATGCGGATGGACAACGCCGCCAAGAAGTGGGCGGAGGAGAACAACGTGGAGTATGTGGGCTATGACGGCCAGTATGACGCCGCCACCCAGCTGTCCCAGGTTGAGACCATGATCACCAACGGCGTGGACGCCATCATCCTGAACCCCCACGACGCTGACGCCTGCGCCGCCTGCGTGGACGCTGCCGTGGCCGCCGGCATCCCCATCATTGGTGTGAACACCATGGTGAACAGCCCCGACCTGACCTCCTACGTGGGCTCTCAGGACGTGTCCGCCGGCGAGGACATCATGAACTACATGATCGACTACCTGGGCCGCGACGACTTCAACATCGTCATCATCGAGGGGCCCATGGGCCAGTCTGCCCAGCTCCAGCGCTTTGAGGGCATCAGCAACGTGCTGGCCGAGCATCCCAACATCACCACCCTGGACTGCAACACCGCCAACTGGTCCCGCTCCGAGGCCATGACCCTGATGGAGACCTGGATCGCCACCCACGGCGACAAGATTGACGCCGTCATCGCTGAGAACGACGAGATGGCTCTGGGTGCCCGCGAGGCTCTGAAGGCCGCTCAGATGGACGTGCCCTGCATCGGCGTGGACGGCATCACCGACGCCGTGACCGCCGTGCGCGACGGCGACATGATCGCCAGCGACTTCCAGAACGCCGAGGGCCAGATGACCGGCGCTCTGGACGCCGCCGTCAAGTGCATCAACGGCGAATCCGTCGAGAAGGAGATCTGGATCCCCTTCGAGATGATCACCCCCGAGAACTACGAGGAGTTCGTGGGCCGCTATTAAGCCGTCCCGCTCCGTACATGTGACGCAGGCGTAAACCGAAGAGGGGCGGACGGGTGTCAGGTCCGTCCGCCCCTCTCTTTTTCTGAATGCGCATTTCCCAGGATTTCGCAAACATTGAAGTGGAGGTCTTTGAGTATGCTGAAGTATGAAGGCGTGGATCTGGAATTTTCCCTGGCCGGCAAGACTGCGATTATCACCGGCGGCGCGGCCGGCATCGGCTATGCCACCGCTGAATTTTTCCACGGCAAGGGCGTCAACCTGGTGCTGGCCGACCTGAACCCCAAGGTGGACGAGCTGGCCAAGGCCCTGGGGGACAACTGTATCGGGGTACCCGGCAACGTCTGCGATCTGGACTATCCCGGCAAGGTGATCGAGGCGGGCGTGAAGGCCTTTGGACAGGTTGACATTCTGATCAACTGCGCGGGCATCGTGGCGCTGGAGAACGCGGAGAGTATCAGCGCGGACGACTGGAACCGTACCATCAGCATCAACCTCTCCGCCAGCTTCTTCATGGCCCAGGCTGTGGGCAAGTATATGATCGACAACAAGATCGGCGGCTGTATCGTGAATATGGCCTCCCAGGCGGGCGTCATCGCCCTGGATAAGCACGTGGCCTACTGCGCCAGCAAGGGCGGCATCATCGCCATGACCAAGGTGATGGCCAAGGAGTGGGGCGCCTACGGCATCCGGGTCAACTGCGTCTCCCCCACGGTGGTGCTCACCGCCCTGGGCCACAAGGCGTGGGACGGCCCTGTGGGCGACGCCTTCAAGAAGGAGATGCCCTCCGAGCGCTTTGCCGAGCCCGAGGAGATCGCCGCAGCCATCGCTTTCCTGTGCAGCAAGGGCGCGGGCATGATCACCGGCCATAACCTGCTGATTGACGGTGGCTTCACCATTAAATAAACACGGAGGGATTTCAGGATGCAGCGGATTTTGAATAACCCGGACAACATTGTAGACGAGATGCTGGCTGGCTTTGTCAAGTGCCACAGCGATATCGTGAAGCTGGTCAAGACCAGCGAGGACAACCCCCGGGGCGTGGTGGCCGCGGTAGACGCCCCCAAGGCGGGCAAGGTGGGCGTGGTCACCGGCGGCGGCTCCGGCCACAAGCCGGCCTTTGTGGGCTACGTGGGCAAGAATATGTGCGACGCGGCCGCCGTGGGCGAGATCTGCTCCTCCCCCACCGCCGTGGCGTTCCTGGAGGCCTTCCGGGCAGCCGACGGCGGCCAGGGCGTGGCCTGCCTCTACGGCAACTACTCGGGCGACAACATGAACGTGAAGATGGCCGTGAAGATGGCCAAGAGGGAGGGGCTCACCGTCAAGACCGTGGTGGCCAACGACGACGTGGCCTCCGCCCCCAAGGACCAGCGGGAGAAGCGCCGCGGCGTGGCCGGCGAGATCTTCATGTGGAAGTGCGGCGGGGCCAAAGCCGCCAAGGGCGGAAGCCTGGACGAGGTCATTGCCGCCGCCCAGAAGGCCATTGACAACTGCCGCAGCGTGGGCATCGGCCTGACCCCCTGCACCCTCCCCGCCGTGGGCCACCCCAACTTCGAGATCAAGGACGGCACCATGGAGGTGGGCATCGGCCACCACGGCGAGCCGGGCATCGAGGTCTGCCCCCTGGAGACCGCCGCCCAGATGGCCCAGCGCATGGTGGACGTGGTCCTGCCCGACTACCCCTTTGAGTCCGGGGACGAGGTGGCCGTGCTGGTCTCCGGCCTGGGCGCCACCCCGGTGATGGAGCTCTACGTGCTCTACGACGAGATCGACAAGCTGCTGGCCGCCAAGGGCATCAAGACCTACCGCCGCTATGTGGGCAACTACTTCACCTCCCTGGACATGATGGGGGCCACCCTCACCGTCATGAAGCTGGACGATGAGCTGAAGGATCTGCTGGACATGGAGACCCACACCATGGGCCTGACCCAGGTATAAGGAGGGGCGCGCATCATGTCTGTTGTGAAAAATGAGAACGGCCGTCCCATCCTGCTGGCGATGGTCAAGGCCATTCAAGCGAACAAACAGTACCTGGGCGACGTGGACGGCCTCATCGGCGACGGCGACCACGGCATGAACATGAACAAGGGCTTCACCATGTACGGCGATCAGCTGGGCGAGGGGGAGACCACCTTCTCCGACGGCCTCTTTGATCTGGGCACGGTGCTGCTCAACAAGATCGGCGGCTCCATGGGCCCCATCTACGGCACCATCTTCATGGAGATGTCGGACGCCGAGGGCGACGAGGACGACATCACTCTGGAGCGCTTCGGCCGGATGCTTCAGGCCGGTCTGGACGGCCTGTACGGCATCGTGGACGCCCGCCCCGGCGACAAGACCCTGGTGGACACCCTCTTCCCCGCCTGCGAGACCATCAAGGCCGCCGCGGCCGCCGGGAAGGACTTCGCCGCCGCTCTGGACGAGATGAAGTCCGCCGCCGAGACCGGCAAGGAGTCCACCAAGGACCTGGTGGCCAAGTACGGCCGGGCCGCCCGCCTGGGTGAGCGCTCCAAGGGCGTCCTGGACGCCGGCGCCACCTCCTGCTGCATCATCCTCCAGGCCATGGCCGACGGCATGAAGGAGGCCCTGGTCTGAGCTACCCCACTGAAAAAGGAGCTGAATTCCCATGCACACTGTCGCCATCGGCTGTGATCCCAACGCTGCGGAAGCCAAGCAGGCCCTGATCCAGTATCTGACCAAAAAGGGCTACGCGGTCACCGATCTGGGCAGCGAGGATCCCATCTACGCCAATATTGCCGCCACCGTAGCCCGCGCCGTGTCCGCCGGAGAATATGACCGGGGCATCCTGATCTGCGGCACCGGCCTGGGCGTATCCATTGCGGCCAATAAGGTGAAGGGGGCCTATGCCGCCCTGCTCTCCGACGTCTACTCCGCCGAGCGCGCCCGCAAGAGCAACGACGCCAACATCGCCTGCTTCGGCGCGTTCACCACCGGCATCCGCCTGATGGAGCAGCTGGCCGAGACCTTCCTCACCTCTGAGTTCGAGCCCGGCTGCGCCTCCCAGCCCAAGGTGGACGCCTTCCGGGCCCTGGAGGGCTGAGCCGCCCTTGTACCGGAACCGCTGGATCAATCGCCAAGGCTGATTGGTTCAGCGGTTCTTTCGGGCCTGTCCGGCCCGCCGCGCTTTCCCCTGTGTCCACCATAGAATCTGATGGGAGCCGAAACGCATGAAGCATACGAATCCGTCCGGCCGCTCGGAGACCTCGGTCCAGCGGCAGCAGCGCAACCAGTTCCGTATGGGGATCCGGGTCCTGGTGATCCTCTACCTGTGCTACCTGATCTACGCGCTGATCCAGGGCTACCGCCGGGGCGAGCCCGGCATGAGCGGCGGCATGGTGGCCCTGTTCTGCGTCCTCTTCGCGGCGGCCATTGTGGTCATCGCCGCGCTGAGCCTCTGGCAGTGGAAGCGGGGCAAGGAGGCCGCCGCCCGGCTGGAGGCCGAGGAGCGGATCCGGGCGGAGGCCGAACGGCAGCGCCAGACCGCGCTGGAAGCCCTGGAGGGCGGAGAGGAGCAGGACCCATGAGCGAGTCCGCCATCCAGCTCCTGGCCCGGCTGGAGGCCGTCCAGGCCGCCTACGCCGGCGACGAGGGCCTGGAGACCGGCAAGCACCGGGGCTTTGCCCGCCTGTTCCGCCACTGGGTCTCCTACAACGTCCAGAGCATCGCCCCCCGGGACGAGCAGTTTTTGAAGGAGTCGGAGCGGCTGACCGCCGCTCTGGCCGCCGCCCTGGCCCAGCTCCCCCCGGAGGAGGGCCAGCCCATCGCCGCCCGGGCCGCGGCGCTCCTCCTGAACCCCCCGGCGGTGGAGACCCACCAGGACCGGGCCTGGTATCTGCTGGCTGCCGGATACTCCTGCGGCCGGCTCTTCCCCTACCTGTCTCAGGCGGAGCTGCGCCGGGTCCGGGACGGCCTGCTGGCGCGCACTCCCCGCCGGATGATGTTCCCCAAGCAGCTGGAGCTGCTGCAATACGCCGAGGCCCTGCTGGACGGGGCCTCAGGCAATCCTTGAACACAAAAAACCGGCAGTACCGGCCTTTGGCGGATACTGCCGGTTTTTGATCCCCATTCCCACAGTTGCGGACGGGTCCGGCCCATGCTATAATCTATCATACACCCGCGCCGCGCCTGCGGCACTACGACAGGGAGGTCCTTTCCATGCCCCATACCGGTCTTATCACCTTCCACTTTGCCCACCACTACGGGGCCCAGCTCCAGGCCTACGCCACCATGGCGGCCGTGCGGGGCCTGGGGTTTGACTGCACCGTCATCGACTACCGGCTCCCCCACACGATCCGCACCAACCAGCTCTTTAAGAAGACCCGTGCAGTGCGGGATCTGGTGTCGGATACCCACACAGCCCTCCACTACGGGGCGTTCCGCCGCCGCTTCGACCGCTTCGAGGCCTTTGTGGCCGGTTATATGCCCCTCAGCCCCCAGCGCTATACCACCATCGAGGCTCTCCGGGCCGATCCGCCCCCCTGCGACGTGTATCTGGCGGGAAGCGACCAGATCTGGAACCCCTTCATCTTCCAGGACGGCCGCTTTGACCCGGCCTTTCTGCTGGACTTTGTGCAGGACGGCCGCCGCATCGCCTACGCCCCCAGCCTGGGGGTCTCTCAGCTGCCCCCGGAGCGCGCCGGGGAGCTGAGGGCCTATCTGGAGCCCTTCTCCGCCCTGTCGGTCCGGGAGCGGCGGGGCCGGGAGCTCATCGCCGGAATCACCGGCCGGGAGGCCCGGGTGGTGCTGGACCCCACCCTCCTGCTCACCGGAGAGGACTGGGGCAAGCTGGCCGTGCCCCCCGCGATCCAGGGGCCCTATCTGCTGTGCTACTTCGTCTCCGACCCCGGCGAGGCCGCCCCCTACGCCCAGGCCCTGGCCGAGCGCACCGGCTGGCCCATCGTCCAGCTGGCGGGAGCCCGCCGGAAAATCCCCGGGGCCAGCCAGGTGGTCTTTGACGCGGGCCCCCGGGAGTTTTTGGGGCTCTTCCAGCACGCCGCCTGCGTGGTGACCAACTCCTTCCACGGCGCGGTCTTCTCCCTGCAATTCCGCCGCCCCTTCTTCACCTCCATGTCCCCCAAGGAGCGCTCCGAGCCCACCTACTCCCGGATCTACAGTCTGCTGGCCCGGCTGGGCTGCACCGGCCGGATCATCGGCCTGGACGCTACCGACCCGGTGGAGGCCCCGGTGGACTATGCCGCCGTGGAGCCTCTGCTGGCCGCCGCCCGGGCGGACTCCCTGGCTTATCTGCGGGCGGCCATTGAGGGGACCCCCCTGCCCGCCGAGTCTCCCGCACCCGCCGGAGAGAGCCGGAGCGGCTATCCCACCCTCTGTGCCCCGGACCTCTGCACCGGGTGCAGCGCCTGCGCCGCCGTGTGTCCGGTGGACGCCATCCGCATGGAGCCGGATCACGAGGGTTTCCTCCGCCCTGTCATTGGGCATACTTGTATCGGCTGCCGCAAGTGCGAGAAGCACTGCCCCGGCCTGGCCCCCGCCCCGGCAGACCTGGATCCGGCGCAGCTTCGGGTCTATGCCGTGCGGAACCGGGACGCCGCCGTCCTGGGGGCCAGCACCTCCGGGGGACTGTTCACCGCCCTGGCCCGGCTGGTGCTCCGGGAGGGCGGCCTGGTCTTCGGCGCGGCCTTTGACGGCGAGCTCCGGGTGGTCCACCGGGCCGTGGAGACCGAGGAGGAGCTGGCCGCCCTCCGGCAGACCAAGTATGTCCAGAGCGATCTGGACGGGGTCTTCCGCCAGGTGTCCCGGGCCCTGGGGGCCGGACGGAAGGTCCTCTTCACCGGCACCCCCTGCCAGGTGGAGGGCCTGCGCCGCTATCTGGGCGGGGACAGGGAGCGCCTGATCACCTGCGATCTGGTGTGCCACGGAGTGCCCTCCCCCGGGGTCTACCGGGACTGGCTGGCGGCCGTGGAGGCCGCGCAGGGCGCCCGGGCGGTCTCCCTCCTGTTCCGGGACAAGTCGGCGGGGTGGGACAAGGCCCGCCTGACCCTGACCTTCGCCAACGGCGCGCAGACCTCGGCCCCTCTGACCCAGACCCCCTTCGGCCGGGGCTTCGGGGCGTCGCTCTTCCTGCGGCCCTCCTGCCACCAGTGCCCCTGCGCCGGGAAGCGCCGCCCCGGCGACTTCACGTTGGGGGACTTCTGGGGCCTGGATAGCGGGGCTATGGCCGGCTTCACCGCCTCCGGCGTGTCCCTGGCCCTGCTGAATACGGAGAAGGCCCGGGCCCTCTGGCCCGCCCTGGAGCCCGATCTGGAGGCCGTCCCCCGCCCCTGGACCGAGGCTGCGGCGGGCAACCCCCGGCTGCTCACCCCCAACCCGGCCAACCCCCGGCGCGCCGCTTTCTTCGCCGCCTGGACCGCCCAGGGCTGGGAGAAGGCCGCCGGCGCGTTTTTGGCGCAGCCCTCCCTGCCCTACCGCATGGCCGCCCAGGTGCTGACTCCCGGTATGAAAGCCAGGATTCGCAAACTGCTGGGCGGGGGCTGATCGCGCAGGTTTTCCGGGAAAGTTTACAGTTTGTTTTTGATTTCTCCGCGCCGCCCTGCTACACTGTAGTCACTTCACATTGGGAGGAATTTCTTTGAGAAGATCCATCGACAGCTGGTTGGACCGCTTCTGTGACCGGCATCCCAAGCTGGGTATTCCCGGCCTGATGAAATACATTGTCTTTCTGGACATCGTGGTCTATGTGCTGGATCTATTCAGCAGCGGGGCCCTCTCCGCCATGCTGTGCTTTTCCCCGGCCCTCATTCTCCGCGGCCAGATCTGGCGGCTGATCACCTTTGTGTTTCTCCCCCTGGACGCCAACCCCATTCTGATGGTCATCTCCCTCTATTTTTACTGGTTCATCGGCACCACGCTGGAGCGCCAGTGGGGCTCCGCCAAGTTCACGGTCTTTTACGGCATGGGCGTCCTGCTCACCCTCATCGTCGGGTTTATCCTGGATACCGCCGGCCTGGGCATCCTGATCAACATGTTCTATGTCAACATGTCCATGTTCTTCGCCTTTGCCTCCCTCTACCCGGACATGCGGCTGCTCCTCTTCTTCCTCATTCCCATCAAGGTCAAGTGGCTGGCCTGGCTGGATCTGGCCCTGTTTGCCTTTAACTGCATCCGCTACCTCACGTCGGGCCTGGGGCTTCTCTGCCTGCTGCCCCTGGTGGCGGTGGTCAACTACCTGCTCTTCTTCTGGTCGGACGTGACCAGCGCCGTCACCCGCACGGGCGGCCGGGTCCGGCACCAGAGCTCCCGGCAGACCATTCACTTCAAGCAGGCCACCCGCCAGGCCCAGCAGCAGCGGGGCTATATCCACAAGTGCGCCGTCTGCGGCAAGACCGACACCGAGTACCCCAACGAGGAATTCCGCTACTGCTCCAAGTGCAACGGCTATTATTGCTACTGCTCGGAGCACATTCACAGCCACGTCCACATTGAGTAACAAAACACCGGGAAGTCCCTCCCAGCGGAGCAGGACTTCCCGGTGTTTTCTTCGCTATCAAGAGAGGGGATCTCACAGCCAGCGGCAGCCGTGAGCGTCGCCCAGAAGGAGCCCCATGCACTGGCAGGCGCCCGGATTGGTCAGCAGAATATCCCGAATGCCGTTCTGGCTGGCAACCAGCTTGCGCACGCCCCGGCGGCAGCTGTATCGGCGCAGCACCACCTGGCTGTTGACCACAAAGAGCCCCAGCTGGCCGTGTCTGGCATCCACATGCCGGAACAAAAGGATCGTGCCAGAGCCGTAGATCGGCATCAGGGCATCGCCCAAGATCTGCACGGCAAAATCGGCCAAATCTGAGTCCTCATCCAGGGCTACCAGCAGAGGGCGGCAGACGCTGATGTCCCAGAGGGTGCCCCGTTTTCCGCAGTCCGCCAGGAGATAGCAGAGCAGCCGCTTGACCGGCCGCCCGTCGCAGGCGTGTACCTGCGGCTGGTCGGCCAGGCGGGCCATCAGCCGGTCGATGGACCGCCGGTTGTAGGCCGCCATGCGGCGGTAGCTGGCCAGATGGTCGGACTCCTCCTTGGAGATCAGCGAGAGGCCCACTGTGTCCGCATAGACGGCAATGTCGCAATCCGGCGGCGCTCCGCCGGTGAGGTAGTCGATGGGAACATGCAGCACATTGCAGATGCGCGCCATGCTCTCCAGTGAGGGCCGTTTGGTCTGACCTGCACAGATCTTGTTGACGGTCCCCAGCGGAACACAGGCCCTTTGGGCAAGCTCTTCGTTGGTGATATGATACTTTTTCTTCAGATATGTGAGCTTTTCCGCAATTTTCATTCTCGCCAATCCTTCCGTGGTGGAACCGTTTTTGGTAAAATTCGAACCTTCATGTGCCAAACTGCTCGAATTGGATTGACAAATCCAATAGGATACATTATATAGTAGTGATGGGCGGCAGAGCACTATATATGGAAGGATACGTGGATAGTTAAAAGGAAAGGCGGTCTTCATTATATTACCACAGTATGAGGGCGAATTTTGGCGAACCCTGTCGATCGGCAGCGGTTTGGGTAAAAAAATGCGGGAACCGGGCAGGACCTGCCGTCCCCCCGCTCCACAGGGGGCGGTCCGCCCTGTGTTCTCAATCCCTTCCATGTATAGCAGCTGCGGCCACTGTCCACCGGCGCCACGCCATCGCGGTAAAAAAGGAGAAAGGAAGTATCAGGATGCACATGCGGTTTCGTGTGATTGAAGAGAACACTACCCCTATTATGTATGGAATTGGAAGCACCGACGGCCTGTGGGCCCGGCATATTTCCACCGACTATGTCGAGGTAGCGGCTCTTGCAGCCCGTTGTAACCGGGCAGGTCTCTCCACCATCCACCTGATGGATGTGGTGGAAGATTTCCGCCGGAGCTGAGGTTCTCCCCCCCTCCTCCGGAAGGTAGAAACAGGGACAGCCAAAATACGCCCATACCGCCTGACCGAAGGAACATCACAACAGGCCCTGGCACAGCCATGCTGTGCCAGGGCCCCGGTCTCGCTTCATCCGCTGCCAAAAAAGAGTGCGCCCCCTCCCTCACATAAAAGAGCCCGGTCAGGCGCCCCCTCAGGTGCGCTTGACCGGGCTCTTCCCTTGGCTTCAGACAGGCCGCTCCTCCTGGCGCTTCTCCTCATAGTTGATGGGGATCTGGAGCTGGCAGAAATCCACGTCGTCCTCCCGCTCGTAGAAGACCACATCCAGCAGGCAGGCGTCGATCAGATCGCCGGTGATTTCGTAGCCCTGGGAGTGGATCCAGTGGATGAGCTTTTCCGTGGGCTCCCACTGGTAGGGCATGGCGTACTTGCACACACAGGCGTAGTATCCCGCCGGAATGACGGTCAGCCCCTCGATATTGGGCAGCTTGCCCTTCCTGACCACCTCCTCGGGCAGGAGGGAGTAGGTACAGGCTCCCTGGAGGGGGTTGCCGCTGTCCAGGTGCTTTTTGAAGAGGATGCTGCCCCACTGCTGGCAGGGCAGGATGTCGTGGCTCTCCATGATGTGCCAGGTGCCGGTGAGCACCCGGTTCAGCCCCCGGAGGCTGATGTCCTCCTGATCCCAGGGGGCGATCACCGCGTACCGCTCGGGAAAATACTCAATGGTGGGCTTGAAGGCGTCGGCGGCGTACTCGGCGGCGTTCTGGTAGATGGAGACCCGCTGGGCGATCCGCTCCTTGCGCCGCTGGAGCTCCTGGATGTCCTTCTCGATCTTCTCCTGCTGCTGGTAGAGGATATTAAAGGTATACGAGGAGCTCTTATGCTTGTTGTGGAGCTTGATGTCGTCCAGGCTGATGCCGATAGAGCGCAGAAAGCAGATCTCCCGCAGCAGCGGGATCTGGGTGGGGCTGTAGTACCGGTAGCCGTTCTCATCCACCGTCTCCGGCTGGAAAAGCCCGATCTTATCGTAGTAGATCAGAGTCGTCCGGGTGATGTTGTGGATGTACGCCATTTCGGAGATGGTCAACAGTTTGTGTTCCGCCATACAAGACGCCTCCCTGTCAATTCCGGCGCCCCCCGCAGGAAGCGCCGGTATGCGCTGCTGTCGTTCGGCCCTACTATATACTATCACGCAGGGCCACAGTCAAGGCTTTTTCGAAAAAAAGTTCAAAAAAGGCTCAGCTGCCGGGGCCGAGCCGCCTCTCCGGCCTCCTCCGTGCGGATTACCTCCGGGGGCAGCGCCGCCAGGAATGGGGAGGGCTCGCCCGTGGTGAGGAGAATCAGCTCCTCCTCCGCCCGGGTGAGGCCCACATAGAGGAGGCGGCGCTCCTCCTCCGGTTCAGCCCCCTCCAGGGGCAGGACGCCCCGGTCCAGCCCGCAGAGAAATACCGCCGGGAACTCCAGCCCCTTGGCCCCGTGGAGGGTGGAGAGGGTCACGCACCCCGCGTCATAGGCCGCCCCCGCCCGGCGGAGGAGATCCCCCTCCCGCCCCAGGGTCAGGTTGTCCAAAAAGGCCCCCATCTCCCCGAAAAAGACCGCCATGCTCTGGAGGCGCTCCAGGGCGGGGAGGCCGCCCAGCCCCTCGTCCCGGGCCCAGGCGGCGATACGGGCGGCCGGGTCCCCCGGCTCCGCCCCGGCCGGGCCCCGGAAGTGCGCCACCGCCCGCCGGACCGCCGGGTCCGACAGGAAATCCTCCCGCCCGGCCACCACGCAGGGGATGCCCTCCCGGGCCAGGCACTGCTCCAGCAGGGGCAGCTGCCGCCGGGTCCGGCAGAGCACCGCAATCTCAGAGAAGCTCCGTGCGCCCTCGGTCCTGACATCCCGGCGGCCGGCCTCCAGCATATCCACACCTCCGGTCATGCGGTTGATGGCCTGGGCGATCCAGATGGCCTGGGGCAGCTCGCCCCCGGTCCGCACCAGCCGCACCGGCGCGCCGGAGGGCCGCAGGGCGGACAATCCGGCGGCTCCATCTGTCCCCAGCACCGCCCGGGCGCAGGCCAGGATCTCCGGGGTGGAGCGGTAGTTTTCGGAGAGGCGCAGCCCGGCCAGCCCAGGCCGGTCCTCGCCCAGACGCTCAAAGCATTGGGCCGAGCCGCCCCGGAAGCCGTAGATGGACTGATCCGGGTCGCCGATGGCGAAGATGCGCCCCCCGTCCCCGCACCAGTGGAGCGCCAGGGCGTACTGGAGAGGGGAGCAGTCCTGGAACTCGTCCACCAGCAGGTGGTCAAAGGCCCCGTACTCCCCCGGGTCCTCCAGGGCCATGCGCAGCAGGCCGTCGAAGTCCACCAGCCCCCGCTCCGCCAGCCGGGCGGCGTAGGCGGCGCTCAGCTCCTCCGGCAGCGCCAGGGCGGGGGACACGCCGTTTGCCCGGCGGGAGAGCTCCTCCAGAAGCCGCCGGGGGGACAGCTTGAGTCCCCGGCCCGCCAGCAGCTCCGCCGCCAGTTCCTCCCCCTCCCAGGGCGTCAGGAGCTGCGGCGGGTTCCCGGTCCGGGCCAGGCAGATGCCGTGAAAGGTCCCCACCGCTATCGCTTTGGCCTGCCTGGCGCTCAGCGCCCGATCCAGCCGGGCCCGGAGCTCCCCGGCCGCCCGGTTGGTGAAGGTCACGGCGGCCAGCCGCTCCGGCCGGGCCGCCCCGCTCTGAATCAGCCAGGCGGCCCGGGCGGCCAGAGTGTGGGTCTTTCCCGTGCCCGGCCCGGCCTGCACCGCGGTATCCCCCACTGGGGCCTGGACCGCCGCCAGCTGGGCCTCGCTGAGGGCTGCGGGGGCCCGCTCCGGAGCCGCCTGAGCCGCCTTTTTCCGGCGGGCCGCGCCGGAGGGGGACTTTTTGCGCTCTGTCCCCGGCACCGTGAGGCCGAACAGGCTCACCTGCCCGTTCAGGGCCTCCCGCTCGGCGGGCTCCAGCAGCTGGATGGTGCCATACTGGCCGTCGTAGCCCGGATTGCGGGTCACCTCCCCCGCCCGGAGACGGCGCAGGCCCTCGGCCACACAGGGCCCCGCCTCCCGGGCCACGTCCTCCAGGGGGACCTCCCGCAGGATGGAGAACTCGGGGCCCAGGGCCCGGAGCATGGCCTCATACCGCCGGGCCGTCCGAACCCCGCCGGGCGAGGTCCCCAGAGAGGCCGCAATGACCTCGGGCAGAGGGGCCAGGGACTGGAAGGGCTTTCCGTTCTCCGGCCGCTCCGCCCCCTCGGGCCGGTCGGCCAGCTGCTCCACCCGGTGGAGCACCCCGGTGGTCAGCCGCCCGCCGCACACAGGGCACCTCCCGTCCAGCCGGTCGGCCTCCACCGGGGCCAGACAGGCCCCGCAGTTCCGGTGCCCGTCGAAGTGGTACTTGCCCTCCTCGGGGAAAAACTCCACCGTGCCCAGCAGCCCCGCGCCGGTGTTCAGCGCCCGGGCCAGGGCGGTATAGCCCGGCTCCATGTCCAGGAGATCGGCCTCCCGCCCCAGCTTCTGGGGGGAGTGGGCGTCCGAGTGGGACACCAGGTGGTAGCCGTCCAGGGCCGAGATCCGCCAGTTCATAGGCGGGTCAGAGGAGAGCCCGGTCTCCAGAGCGTGGATATGTGGGGTCAGGTCTCCGAAGCACGCCTCCACGCTGTCAAAGCCCGAGAAGGCCCCGAAGAGGGAGAAATGGGGCGTCCATATGTGGGCGGGGATGAAAACCGCCTCCGGGCAGCTCTCCAGGGTGATCTCCAGCAGATCCCGGCAGTCCAGGCCCAGAATGGGCCGCCCGTCAGAGCGGAGGTTTCCGATGGCCTCCAGCCGCCGGGAGAGGCGCTCTGCCGCCTCCAGTCCGGGCAGCAGGATCAGGCTGTGGACCTTGCGGGTCCTCCCATCCTTTTTATAGATGGTGCTGATCTCCCCCGACACCACAAAGCGGGGCTCCGCTCCCGTGGCGGCCGGGTCTCCAATGCGGCAGTCCCGCCGCAGGGTGTAGAGACCGTCGCCGATGGGCTCCAGGGTCTCCGCCAGCTCGGCCCGCCAGCCCGGGTGGGTAAAGTCCCCCGTCCCCACCAGTCCGATGCCCTTCCGCCGGGCCCACAGGTCCAGATGGGAGCTGTCGCAGTCCCGGCTGGTGGCCCGGGAGTATTTGGAGTGAATGTGCAGATCGGCAATCAGCATGGCGCGCCCCTCCGTTTCGGCTCTTTTCCCCATCATACCCCGCCGGAGTCCAGGATGCAAGCCCTTCCTGCAAAAGCCCCCCTTCCTGAGGATGGAGCCCAGCAGGAAGCCGCCCTTCCTGCCAATTTCGGCCGAGCAGTTCCGCGCAATAGGCGCTCGCCGGTGTCCCTACCATGCTGAAAAGCACCTGTCTGCCCAAAAAGTGCTATGCAAACTGCATACTTGCGTCCTTTTGGCAAGTATTATAAAATAAAAAAGAACAATTACAAGAAGGACGGTGCATCGACTATGAAAAAGCGAATCAGCGCACTGGCGCTGGCCCTGGCCCTCTACCTGGGCCTCCTGCCTTCCGCCGCCCTGGCGGCGGATACCCCCTCGTCCTGGGCCGCAGAGGCGGTAAACACCGCCATCTCCGCCAACCTGGTCCCGGCCTCCCTCCAGGGGGACTACACCCGTACCGCCACCCGCGCCGAATTCTGCGCCCTGGCTACGGCCCTCTATGAGTCCGTGACCGGCGCGGAGATCACCGGGCGCTCCACCTTCGACGATACCAGCGACGTGAACGTGCAGAAAATGGCGTCCCTGGGCGTGGTGAGCGGCGTGGGGAACGGCCGCTTCGACCCCGGCGGCACGTTGACCCGGGAGCAGGCCGCCACCATGCTCGCCCGGCTGAGCAGTGCCGTGGGCCGGCCCCTCACAGGCCAGACCCTCACCTTTGACGACAGCGCCTCCATCTCCTCCTGGGCCCGGGAGGCCGTGGGGCAGATGCAGGCCAGCGGCATTATGGGCGGCACCGGGAACAACGTCTTTTCCCCCGCCGGCGGCTACTCCCGGGAGCAGAGCATCGCCACCATCCTGCGGCTCTACCAGTCGGCGGGAAACACGCAGCCCACCCCTTCGCCCACCCCCGCACCAACACCCACGCCGCAGCCTGCGCAGAAAACCCTCAGCACCGCGCCGCTCTACGAGGACAGCCGGGTGAAGATCACCTTTGTCCGCATCGAGAAATCCAAGTACGATGACAACCGCGTGGAGCTCTACCTGGATGTGGACAACAAAACCGGCAGCAAGCTCACCGTCCAGTGCGACGCCGTCAGTCTCAACGGCTACTGCTTCAACCAGATCGTGATGAGCGACGACATCTCCGCCAACAGCATCGGCACGGTGAACGCCTCCATTGAGGGGTTTGACTTCTCCCTGGTGAAGCCGGAGAACGTGGAGACGGTGGGCGGCCAGTTCCGGATCATCCCCGGCGGGGTGGGCAGCGACAGCTATGAAGCCCTCTTCAACGCCCAGAACATCTACACCGCCCAGAAGGACAACACCATCCCCTCCGCCGGGAACCGCGCCCCCCTCTACAGCGACAGCAAAATCGAGCTCTACTTCGACCGCGCCGAGCCCGACCGCTACTCCAGCGACGGCAGCCGCCTGGAGATCTACCTCATGGCCCGCAACAAGACCGGCAAGACCCTGCTGATCCAGAATGACACCGTCACAGTGGACCGGCGCAGCTACGGCCAGACCATCATGTCCGACCCGGTGCTGCCATACTCCGCCGGATATGTGAACGTGAGCGTGGAGGAGTACACGGGCCCCTCGGCCTCCTCCATCACCACCATCGGCGGCGACTTCCGCATCATCGACGATGCGGGCCGGGATTCCTACACCGCCACCCTGGGCAGCCTCTCCTCCCTGGGCGATGACCCCGCACCCTCCGGCGGTGACACGCCGCCCTCCGGCGAGACCACCCGGACCGAGGGCGGAATACTGCTCAACTACGCCTCCGGTCCCAAGGATCCGAGCGCCGTCTACCCCGATCTGGACGACCCTGTGCCCGACTTCGGCGCGATCTACGGCCTGACTCCCGATCCGGACATAACCGAGGTGGCCCACAACGACCAGAGCTACTGGTACCGCTTCTATGTGGGGCCCGGCGGCTTTACCGAGAGCGACATCGTCCATATGCGCAACGAGTACCTGCGCCGCTCTCTTGTGGGCAGCGGCTTCTCCAACATGCTGGGGACCTCTGACCTGGGCGACGGCGCCGCAGACCAGTTTGTACGGAGGACGGCAAACGGGACCCAGTATGTTCATTTCACCTTTGCCACCAGCAGCGAGATCAACTATGGCTTTGTCATCGTGAGCATCAGCTACCGCTGATGGCGCAGGCAGCCTCCAACAGCAGGACCCCCGTCCGCCTTCTCAGGCGGGCGGGGGTCCTGTGTGCCGCCAGCGCCGGTCACGTATCCGATGCCGGTGCGCCCAACGGCCGCTGCTCGGGGCGCCCCGTTCAAGCCGTCCCGGTTCCACCCTCCTGGGCCATCTATGCGCTGGACTGTCCCTCTCTCCGTCACAGGTTTAGGGGTGGCTGAGTTGTTGCCGTGTATGATACGCAGGGGCCGGGGCCTGTCAATGACCTTTTCCCTGCACCGCCTTGGCCCGGACCAGCTCCACAGCCTCCTTGCCGCTCAGATGCTGCACCGTAAGGCGCAGCATCCTCAGCCGGTCAAAGGCCCCGTCGATCTCGGCCTGCCGGTGCTCCGGGGCGCTGTCCGGGGCATAGCGGAGGGTAAGCCGCTGGATGGCCTGCCGCTTCTCCTCCGGGTCCTCCAGGACCTGCACTGTCCCAAAGGCAATCACGCTGCGAAAATAGGTGGTATACTGCGCAGGGACGATCTCGTCCTGGCCGATGACGCAGAAGGACGCTTTGGCGCACCGCCGGAGGGCGTCCAGCTTGTGGCCCTCCGCAGCGCAGTGGAAGTAGATCGCCCCGTCCGCATACACGTAGCTCAGGGGCACAGCGTAAGGGTAGCCCCCGTCCCCGGCCAGGGCCAGCACCCCTGAGGTTCCCCCGGCCAGCACCGCCTCGCACTCCGCCCGGGACAGGGCCTGGTTTTTCCGCCGCATCGGACGAAATTCCATCAGATTTCCTCCTTTTTCTGCGCCACATGGCGCTTTTTGTGCAAAAATGAGAACTTGGTCTCGGAGCAGACCACCGCCACAAAGATCAGGGCGAAGCCCACGAACATGGCGGGAGTGGGCCGCTCCTCCGCGAAGAGGATCGAGAAGACCACGCCGAAGGGGGCCTCCAGGGACAGGAGGACGGCGGCGGTGGCGGGGACGGTGTACTTCTGGCCGATGTTCTGGAAGAGCAGGGCCCCGCAGGAGGCGGCGATCACCAGGTAGGCCAGGGAGCCCAGCAGCCCGGGGGTAAAGACCCCCGCCGGCAGGACCGGTCGGGTGATCAGCACGCCGATCCAGGAGAACAGGGCGAAGGAGGCGAACTGGAGGGCGGTGAGGATAAAGATATCCCGCCCCTCGGCGTACCTGGCCACCGCCACGATGTGGGCCGCAAAGAAAAAGCCCCCCACCAGGGTGAGCAGGTCGCCGGTGTTCACCGACAGGTCGCCGTTGAGGGAGACCAGCCCGATGCCCGCCACGCAGAGGACGGCGGCCAGGATGTTGAATTTGTCCGGCCGCCTGCGGGCGATGGCCCAGTATAAAAAGGGCACGATCACGCAGTAGACCGCCGTGAGAAAGGCGTTCTTGCCCGAGGTGGTCCGCTCCAGCCCGAAGGTCTGGAAGGCGTAGGCCACAAACAGGCAGAAGCCCATCACCGTACCGCCGGCAAGGTACTGCTTATCCACCACCTTCCACCGCCGCCAGAACGCCAGGGACAGCACGGCTGCCGCCGCCGTAAACCGGATGGCCAGCAGGTAGAAGGTGGGCAGGAGCTCCACGCTGCTCTTCATCACCACGAAGGAGCTGCCCCAGATGATGGTGGCCAGGATGATCAGGGGGGTGGCCAGCCGGGCCAGCGTGCCCCCCTCTTGCGGTTGATTCATGACTTGATCCTCTCTTCTCTCTGTAATAAAGCAAAGCAAAACAACGAAACGTCATCAAAGCAGACCGGCATCCATGGCGCCGGAGAGGCCGCAGAACCTCCTCCGGCGGTCCTGTCCGCAGGAAAACAGCCTATTCCTTGGTCATGTACTGGGCGGCGGACTTGAGCATGAGCTTTTTGGTGCCCACGCTGTCAAAGGCGATCTCCACCAGGGCGTCGCCCCCCATGGGGGTGACGCTCAGCAGGGTGCCCCGGCCGAATGCCTTGTGCCGGACGCTGTCCCCCTTGTGAAAATCGGGCAGAGCGGCAGAGGGCGTCCGCCCGGCCGCTGCCGGTGCGGCTCCGCCCGGGGCGGAGGGCCCGCCGTAGCCGCCGGCGCTCCCCAGGGAGTAGCCCCGGTCGGGCCGGGGACGGGGGGCCCGCTGGGGCCGGACCTGGCTCTGAAGGCGGCTCTCCGGGTCCTCCTGGCCGGAGCGGTAGCTCCGGCCGCTCCGGTCGGCCAGCTCCGGCGGGATCTCCCCCACGAAGCGGGAGGACCGGTTGGCGCTGGTGCGGCCAAAGAGCATCCGCTGGGCGGCGCAGGTCATGTGCAGCTTCTCCTTGGCCCGGGTCATGGCCACGTAGCACAGGCGGCGCTCCTCCTCCATCTCCTCGGGCTCCCCAATGGCCCGGATACCGGGGAAGATGCCCTCCTCCACCCCCACCACGAAGACCACAGGGAACTCCAGCCCCTTGGCCGCGTGCATGGTCATCATCACCGCGCAGTCCTCGCTGGGGTCGTGGGCATCCAGGTCGGTGTACAGGGCAATCTCGTCCAAAAAGCCCGCCAGGGAGGGCTCTGCCGCACTCTCCAGATAGCCGTTGACCGAGGTGAGCAGCTCCCGCACGTTCTCCAGGCGGGTGCGGTCCTCCACGGTATTTTTGGCCTCCAGCATGACGGCGTAGCCGGTGCGGGCCACCACCTCCTCATAGAAGGCGGCCAGATCCAGCTCCTCCGACAGGGCCCGCAGCTCCTCCATCAGGCCGGCGAACTGGCGCAGCTTGGGGGCGGCCTTCTGGAGCTCGGGGTATTCTCCGGCCCGGCGCACCACGTCCCAGAGGCTTCGGCCCTCCCGGACGGCGATGGCCTGGGCCTTTTCCACGGTGGAGGGCCCGATGCCCCGGGGCGGATTGTTGATGATGCGCCCCAGCCGCAGGTTGTCGCCGGGGTTGTGGATCGCCGACAGATAGGCCAGCATGTCCTTGACCTCGGCCCGGTCGAAGAACCGGATGCCCCCGATGATGCGGTAGGGGATGCCGTTGCGCTTGAAGGCCTGCTCCAGCATGTTGGACTGGGCGTTCATCCGGTAGAGGACGGCGTGGTCCCGCCAGCGCCGCCCGGCGGAGAAGTCCGCCAGGATCTGGGCGGCCACGTACTGGGCCTCGTCGTGCTCGTTCATGGCGGTGTAGAGCTGGAGCTTGTCCCCCTCGCCCTGGTCGGTCCACAGCTCCTTGCCCTTGCGGCCCTGGTTGTTCCGGATCACCGCGTTGGAAGCCGCCAAAATATTTTTTGTGGAGCGGTAATTCTGCTCCAGGCGGATCACCCGGGCCCCCCTGTACTGCTGCTCGAAGGAGAGAATGTTCTCGATGGTGGCCCCCCGGAAGCGGTAGATGGACTGGTCGTCGTCGCCCACCACGCAGATATTCTCATACCCCCCCGCCAGGGTGGAGGCCAGCAGATACTGGAGATGGTTGGTGTCCTGATACTCGTCGATAAGTACGTAACGGAATTTTTTCTGATAATACGACCGCACGTCGTCAAAATTCTGGAGCAGGCGCACGGTGTGCAGGATGATGTCGTCGAAGTCCAGAGCGTTGGCCTCCTTGAGCCGCCGCTCATACTCCACATAGACCTTTGCGATCTTCTGGAGACGGTAGTCACCGGTCTTCTCGCACTGAGCCAGGAAACCGGCCCCCAGCTGCACGGCGTCCTTGGCCCGGGAGATGTGGCCCAGGATGGCCTTGGCCGGGAAGGCCTTGTCATCCAGGTTCCACTCCTTGAGGATGTCCTTGATCACCCGTTCGGAGTCGGCGTTGTCGTAGATGGTGAAGCCGCCGGCGAAGCCCAGCCGGTCGATGTCCCGCCGGAGGATGCGCACACAGGCGGCGTGAAAGGTGGAGGCCCACACGTCATTGGCCTCGGGACCCAGCATCCGCTCTAGGCGCTCCTTGATCTCTCCGGCGGCCTTGTTGGTGAAGGTGATGGCCAGGATGGACCAGGGGACGGCGGGGTCCAGGCGGCACAGACGCTCCTGCTCCGCCTTCTGCCCAGGAGAGGGGTGGGCGGCGTATGCCTCCAAAAGGGCCAAGTCGGCGGGGGTGACCCAGGGTGGGACCTCGTCGCTGTCCGCGCCCCGGCCGTACTTCATCAGGCAGGCGATGCGGTGGATGAGTACAGTGGTTTTGCCGCTGCCCGCCCCGGCCAGCAGCAGCAGCGGCCCCTCTGCGGCCAGTACGGCCCGCCGCTGCTCGGGGTTGAGCATCTGGTAGTCCAGCGCAATGGCGGCCCGCCGGGCCTTGCAGAAGCGAAGCGACTCTTCTTGGTTGAGCATTTCGACCATCCCTCATTTCCTTGCCGCGCCGCCCCCCGGCGGAGGCCGGGGCTCCGTGCAGGCGCGGGCTGTCTCCCTATTGTAGCCTAAATTTGCCCGGCGGTCAATCGAGAAAGGCGTTTTCCGCCGGGGCGCCGCTGCCGCGGGGGCTTGCAGGTCCCCCCCCCACGGGGGACGCGCCTGCGCGGCGGGCGCACCCTACGCACTTCCCCCTGGCCAGCATAGCTGGCCAGGCGCGTTTACACATCTGTCGCTGCCGACGATCTACTCGGGGT
>CANSQX010000034.1 GCA_947649225.1 uncultured Flavonifractor sp. | reverse complement strand
CCTTGGCTCCATGATACTGGAATGGCCTCGGCAAAATTGACGGCTTTGCAGCCAGCCTTGGAGGGTGCTGCCGTCTGATCACCAGCGGATGCGCACCCTCTGTCCCCACAGTGCCTCGATCTGAACGCCGACCAGAAACCAGCCGCGGCTGTCCATCTCAATGCGGGTGGGTACCCATTGCTCGTTCAGCCAAATATCCATTGTGGTACCGCAATGAAGACCACCATAGCAGTCATCGCTGTTGAAACGGATATCGGCGCGACCGCTTTGCATATCGGGAATTAAAATGCCTTCTCTCATATTTGATGCTCCTATCTTAAAATAGTAAGTACCCCATGCCCACAAGTCAAACCTTGGCTTCTTGGGCATGGGGTATAATCAAGTTCAACTATTCATCCAAATGGTTGGTTTTAAGTACAAAATCAGGCTATGTCAGAGTCTCTTCAAGTGGTGTAAAAGTGGTGTAATTCACAAAATTCCGATTGCTTCATTATGCTGTGAACCTATTGAAAACACTGGGGTTTTTGTTGCTTGCAAAGGGGTGAAATGAATTTCCAGCGCCTTAAGATACACACCACCGCCCCTTTCCAGATGGATTGTTCCGACCGGCGGCGGCCGCCGGTTTACTGCGGCCCGCCGGATTCCGGTTCCGGCCGAGAGAAGAGAAACGGAATCTGATAGAGTGTTTTATTTTACCACATCAGTGTCTCTTTTGCAAGGTTCAACAAGCCGCAAAGGGTATGTCCCGCAAGCGCCGCAGGGCCTCCTTTCCGAAAAATGACGCCGTCTGAACGATCGGCTCCCTTCACAAAATAGATTGCATGGAATCCTGCGCTGTATTAAAATAGAGCGGCAAGCCAGATTGTGAAAGGAGCGGCCCCTATGATCGATTTGCGTGATAAATCCACCTGCCCCACCCTGGAGGAGATCGGGCAGTATGTGCGAAATCCTGTTTTCATGCAGTTTTGCCTGGAGCTCAAGGAGGCGTACCAGTGCAGCGAGAACATCGCGTTCAGCGCGTGCAGCATGGAACGGGGCTGGAATGTCAAGTTCAAAAAATCCGGGAAAGCCCTGTGTACCATCTATCCCAGGGAGGACTTTATGACGGTCCTGGTTGTCGTGGGCAGGAGCGAAAAGGAACGGGTGGAAGCGGTACTGCCGGAGTGTACGGCACAGTTGCAGGAGGAATACCGTCAAACGCGGGAATGGAACGGGCAGAGATGGCTGATGATCGATTTGGGGGATAACGGAGCCTTGTATCGGGATGTGCTGCGCTTGATTCAAATCCGCAGAAGCAGTGCGCGGCCCCCGCGCTGAACGCCCAATCCGGTGCTTCAAGCAGACGGATCGGAGTGCGCTTCGGTAAGACATGGAGCGCGAACCATCAAAAACGGCGCGCCTTGTATGGGGCGCACGCGAACGGAGGGGCGTATCATGGGCGGGCTCATGGAATTTCCCGACAGAGAGTCGTTCAGAAACTGGCTGAAGGAACACTGCCTGTCAAGCGCCGGTATTTGGCTTTTGTTCGGCAAGGCCGGAGGTCCCAAGACAATTAAGGCCGGGGAGGCGCTGGAGGAGGCCCTCTGCTTTGGGTGGATTGACGGGCAGATGCAGCGCATTGACGAGAAATCGTACCAGAAATATTTTTCCATGCGCAGGGCGCAGAGCAAGTGGTCAGAGAAAAACAAAGCGCTGGCCGAACGCCTGGAGGCGCAGGGACGGATGACCGGCTTCGGCAGGGAGAAAATCGAGGAGGCCAAGCGTAACGGCCAGTGGTACGCGCCAAAGCCTGCGGCGGTGACAGAGGAGCAGATTGCCGCCTTGTCCGCCCGGCTGGCGGGGTATGAGCCCGCGTGGACCCATTTTCAGTCCATGTCCCTCTCGGTCCGGAAGACCTACACGCGGGCGTATCTGGACGCAAAGACAGAGGCCGGGCGGGAAAAACGGCTCGCCTGGATGGTGGAGCGGCTCAATCAAAATTTGAAGCCCATGTAGCGGAGATAGGCGCGGCCGGAGCAGCGCGGCCGCCGCCGGACATGGAGACAGGCCGGGATGTGGAAACGGGCGGCGCCTTACGGTGCCGCCCGTTTCTATCCTGTTTTGCGCCGTTCCGCAGAACGGCTGGCCGGTTCTCCCGGAAGCCGCCGTAAGCGCCTTACTCGGTGCGGTACTTCTTCTGGGGCACATAGCCGCAGTGGAGGATCTCATGCGCCACATGCCCGCCGGGCTCGCCCAGGTACTCCTGATAGACCTTCTGGACGATGGGGTTCTCGTGGCTGCGGCGGTACTCCATGCCCTCGTCCTGCTGGTAGAGGGCGGCGGCGCGCAGGGCGCGGATATCGGTAAAGTTGCGCACGTCGGCGTGCTGGAGGGGCTGGCCGCCGCCGTTGATGCAGCCGCCGGGGCAGCCCATGATCTCAATAAAATCGTAGTGGAGGGAGCCGCCGCGCACCCCGTCCAGGACCTTCTTGGCGTTGGCCAGGCCGGAGGCCACGCACACCCGGACGGTCCTGCCGGGCAGGTCGTAGCCGGCCTCCTTGATGCCCTCCATGCCGCGCACGTCGTGGTATTCCAGGGGGGCCATGTCCTCGCCGGCCACCTTGGCCACCACGGTGCGCAGGGCGGCCTCCATCACGCCGCCGGAGGCGCCGAAGATCACCGACGCGCCGGTGGAGAGGCCCAGCATCTCGTCAAACTCGCCCTCGGGTAGGTGGTCGAAGAGGAGCCCGGCCCGGGTGATCATGCGGCCCAGCTCCCGGGTGGTGAGGGAGATGTCCACAGGCATGCAGCCGTTGCGCAGCCGCTGCTCCTCCCGCCGGACCTCGTACTTCTTCGCGGTGCAGGGCATGATGGACACCACCACAATGTCCTGGGGATCGATCCCCATCTTCTCGGCATAGTAGGTCTTCACCAGAGAGCCGAACATCTGCTGGGGGGACTTACAGGTGGAGACGTTGGGGATCATGTCGGGGGCGTGCTGCTCCAGGTAGCGGATCCAGCCGGGGGAGCAGGAGGTGATCATGGGCATGGCGCCGCCCTTCTGGAGGCGCTCCAGGAACTCGGTGCCCTCCTCCATGATGGTGAAGTCGGCGGCGTTGTCCACGTCGAAGACCTTGTCGAAGCCCAGGCGGCGCAGGGCGGTGACCATCCGGCCCTCCACATTGGTGCCGATGGGCATTCCGAAGCACTCGCCCAGGGTCACGCGGACCGAGGGGGCGGGACCCACCACCACATGCTTGGCGGGGTCGGCGATGGCGGCCAAGACCTTGGCGGTGTCGTCCTTCTCCACCAGGGCCCCGGTGGGGCAGGCCACAATGCACTGGCCGCAGGACACGCAGTCCACCTCGGCCAGATCCCGGTCAAAGGCGGAGCCGATATGGGTGGCGAAGCCCCGGTCGTTGGCCCCGATCACGCCCACCTCCTGGTACTTGCGGCACACGGCGGTGCAGCGGCGGCACAGGACGCACTTGGAGTTGTCCCGGATCAGGTGGGGGGCGCTGTCGTCGATGCGGGGCAGCAGGCCGTCCCCGGCGTAGCGCACCGCGTCGATGCCCATGTCGCTGGCCAGCTCCCGCAGCTCGCAGTGGGAGTTCCGGGCGCAGGTCAGGCACTCCATCCGGTGGTTGGACAGGATGAGCTCCAGGGTCAGGCGGCGGGACTGGACCACCTTATCGGTGTTGGTGTAGACCTCCAGCCCCTCGGCCACCGGATACACGCAGGAGGCCACCAGGCTCTTGGCCCCCTTGACCTCCACCACGCAGATCCGGCAGGCGCCGATCTCGTTGACATCCTTCAAAAAGCACAGGGAGGGGATGTTAAAGCCGGCCGAACGGGCGGCCTCCAGCACCGAGGTCCCTTCGGGCACGGTGACGGGAATGTCGTTGATTTTGAGTGTGACCATCTTCTGTTCCATTTCCGCTTCCCTCCCTTATTCCTTGGAAATTGCGCCGAAGCGGCACTGATCCATACAGGCACCGCACTTGATGCACTTGGCCTGGTTGATGACATGGGGAGCGCGCACCGCGCCGGTAATGGCCCCGGTGGGGCAGCCCTTGGCGCAGCGGGTGCAGCCCTTGCACTTGACAGGGTCCACCACGTACTGGATCAGCGCCTTGCACACCTTGGCGGGGCAGCGCTTCTCGTTCACGTGGGCCTCGTACTCGCTGCGGAAGTGCTGGAGCGTGGAGAGCACCGGGTTGGGGGCCGTCTGGCCCAGGCCGCACAGGGCGCTCTGCTTGATGTGGTTGCAAAGCTCCTCGATGGTGTCCAGGTCCTCGGGCTCGCCGTTGCCCTCGGTGATTTTGGTGAGCAGCTCCAGCAGGCGCTTGGTGCCGATCCGGCAGGGGGCGCACTTGCCGCAGGACTCGTCCACCACAAACTCCAGGAAGAACTTGGCGATATCCACCATGCAGTTGTCCTCGTCCATGATGATCATGCCGCCGGAGCCCATGATAGAGCCGATCTCGGCCAGGGACTCATAGTCCACAGGCACATCGATGAGGGAGGCGGGGATACAGCCGCCGGAGGGGCCGCCGGTCTGGGCGGCCTTGAAGGCCTTGCCGTTGGGCACGCCGCCGCCGATGTCCTCCACCACCGTGCGCAGGGTGGTGCCCATGGGGATCTCCACCAGGCCCGTGTTGGTGATCTTGCCGCCCAGGGCAAACACCTTGGTGCCCTTGGATTTTTCGGTGCCGATGGCGGCAAAGGCCTCGGGCCCGTTGTTGAGGATCCAGGTGATGTTGGCGTAGGTCTCCACGTTGTTGAGGAGGGTGGGCCGGTCAAAGAGGCCCTTGTTGGCGGGGAAGGGGGGGCGGGTCTTGGGCTCGCCCCGGCCGCCCTCGATGGAGCGCATGAGGGCGGTCTCCTCGCCGCAGACGAAGGCGCCCGCACCCAGGCGGAGCTCCAGATCAAAGTCGAAGCCGGACTCGAAGATGTTCTCGCCCAGCAGGCCGTACTCCTTGGCCTGCTTGATGGCGATCTCCAGGCGCTGCACCGCGATGGGGTACTCGGCCCGGACGTAGATGTAGCCCTGATGGGCCCCCACCGCGTAGCCCGCGATGGTCATGGCCTCGATGACGCTGTGGGGGTCGCCCTCCAGCACCGAGCGGTCCATGAAGGCCCCGGGGTCGCCCTCGTCGGCGTTGCAGCAGACGTACTTGATGCCGTCGGAAGCCGTGGCGTTGGCGGTAAACTGCCACTTCATGCCGGTGGAGAAGCCCGCGCCGCCCCGGCCCCGCAGGCCGCTGGCCTTGATGTCGTCGATGACCTTCTGGGGCGGAATTTTCTCGGTCAGAATCTTGCCCAGGGCGGCGTAGCCGTCCTTGCCGATGTACTCGTCGATGTTCTCCGGGTCGATGACGCCGCAGTTGCGCAGGGCAATGCGCTTCTGGTGCTTATAGAACTGGGTCTCGTTCAGGGAGGTGGCCGTGGAGGTCCCCTCCTCCTCCTTGTGGAGCAGGCGCTTGACGATGCGGCCCTTGACGATGTGCTCGGAGACAATCTCCGCCACGTCGTCCACCGTCACCTTGGTGTAGCAGGCCCCCTCCGGGTAGACGGTGACAATGGGGCCCATGGCGCACAGGCCGAAGCACCCGGTGCGCACCACCTTGACCTCCTTGTCCATCCCCTGGGCGGCCAGCTCCTTCTCAAAGGCCTCGATTATCTTGGGGCTCTCCGACGAGGAGCAGCCGGTGCCGGTGCAGACCAGAATATGAGCACGTATCAAACTCATCCCACAGCCCTCCTTATTCCGCTTCCGCGGCCCCGATGGTGTACTCGGACACCACGTTGCCGTTGACCAGATGCTCGCTCACGATGGAGGCCACCTTCTCCGGCGTCATCTTCACATAGGTGACCTTCTCCTGGCCGGGGACCAGCACCTCCACGATGGGCTCCAGCCGGCACACGCCGATGCACCCGGTCTGAGTCACAGACACGTTGGTCAGGCTCCGCTTATCCACTTCCTCCAGGAAAGCGGTAAGCACCGGCCGGGCCCCCGCCGCGATGCCGCAGGTGGCCATACCCACCAGCACCCGGATGCGGTCGTCGCCCGTGTCCCGCAGGTCGATCTGCTTCTGCATCCGGTCCCGGATGGCCTTCAAATCCGCTAAACTCTTCATAGTTGTATGTTCCCCCTATTTCGGCGAAATCTCCGCTTCCTGCTCCCGGACATAATCCTGTACCCAGAGGGCCACCTCGGGCTCGGCCAGGGAGACGCCCTCTCCCAGTTCGGCCCGGAGGTCCCGGGTGTCCAGCACAAACTCCCCCCGCGGGGTGCGCCGGACATAGCGCAGCGCCAGCTCCGGAGCCCCCTGCACCAGCAGGGACACCGTGCTCCCCAGATCCCCCGCCGGCGGGCAGTCGATGTGGGTGGTATCGAAGACCGCCGTCACCTTGGTCCCCACCCCCTCGGTGCTCTCAATGGCCAGGGACCCGCCGGTCTGCTCGGCGGCCAGCCGCAGCAGGGGCAGTCCCAGGCCCATCTTCCGGGTGGTGCGGGTGGTGGAAAAGGGGTCCAGCACCCGGGCCAGCAGCTCGGGGGACATCCCCTTGCCGTCGTCCGTCACCGTCAGGGTCAGGCGGCCGGAGGACTCCTCCTCCAGCCGCAGCTCCAGATGGGCCGCGCCGGCGGTGATAGAGTTCTGTGCAATGTCCAGAATATGGAGCGAAATCTCTTTCATTGATAGCTGTCCAGAATGGGCCCCACCTGGTCGGGGGTGAGCCGCCCATATACGTCGTTATTGATCATCATCACGGGCGCCAGGCCGCAGGCCCCCACGCACCGGCAGGAGTCCAGGGAAAACTTGCCGTCCGGGGTGATGGAGCCGGGGGCGATCCCCAGCTTCTGCTCCACGGCGGTCAGGATGGCGGCTGCCCCCTTCACGTAGCAGGCCGTCCCCAGGCATACCGAAATCTGATATTTTCCCTTGGGGTTCATGGTAAACTGGGCGTAGAACGAGGCCACGCCGTAGATCTCCTCCAGCGGCACCTCAAGGCCCTCCGCCACCATGATCTGGACCTCCTCCGGCAGATAGCCGAAGATCTCCTGGGCGGCCTGGAGCACCGGCATCACCGCGCCGGGCTGGTCCTTGTGGGCCTCGATGACCTGGCGCAGCTTCTCCTCCTGCGCCTTGGTCCCGCGGTAGGGCACCACGGTCTTACAGTTTGGCATAGGTGTTTTCCTCCTTTTCTTGCTTATAGCAAACTTCAAAATGGTTGACAAACGCTCAGGGAAACAGACGGTACAGGGCCGCGCTGCTGTCCTCCGCGCCATCTGCGCTACCTTCCTTTTTTGCCGTCAAGCTCTGAGGATTGCTATAGATTGCATGAACTGCTTCTGGTAGGTATCATGTGCCGCTGTGTTGTGGGGAAGGCTGTCTATCCCTTGAGACAGCCGGAAACAACCCCTATTATAAGAGCAAAAGTGACAAATGTACAGATGAAAAATTGATGAAAAAAGTAATATGGCCAGTTTAATTTTGGGCAAAGCGGTGGTTAGCCCCAGCTTATCCATGCCGCAGCCACTCCAGTACGGCCCCTGCGGAGCGTATGGGCGTCTCCATATAGTGGGCTGGGTCGGGGATCTGGTCCAGGTCGTGGGCGTCGGAGTTGGTGAGGAAGCGCACGCCGGCCAGATCCGGGCGGCCATCCAAGAAATCGGGGGGGCAGTAGCGGGAGAGCTCGGCCAGGGGGTAGCCCAGGGCGGGGTCCCACAGGCCCAGCACCCCCAGCAGGGAGAAGGAGGGCCGGTCGATGTGGGCGGGGAAGGCCACCCCGCCCATACCGGCCACCAGTCCGGCCACCTCGTCGATCCCGATGGCGGCGGCCCCGGCCAGCAGGGCGGTCTCCTCCCCCAGGACGCCGTCGGCCTCGTCCATGAGGACCTGGGGCCCGAAGAGGGCGGGCCGGTTGGGGACGGGGGGCAGCAGGCCCCGGACATGCTCGGACAGAGCCATGGCCTGCTCCGGGGTTTCGAACAGGCAGACCACGTGGATCTCCTCCTGGGTACACAGCTCCATACCCGACAGGGCCACCAGGCCATACCCCTCGGCCGCCCGGCAGAAGGAGGCGCAGTTGCCGGCGGTGTTGTGGTCGGTGAGGGCCACCACGTCCAGCCCAGCCAGGGCGCACATGCCGGCCATGTCGCCGGGGGTCATCTCCGCCGCGCCGCAGGGCGACAGGCAGGAGTGAAGGTGCAAATCATAGGAGAGCATCAAAAGAAGCACCTCCCTCCGCCGGATTGGGCGGCCGGCCCCTCATTTCAGCTGTTCTCCCAGGGCCAGCGCAGCCTCAAAGGTGGGGGAGGCGGTCCCCAGCAGGTTGATCATCTGTTCCCCGGCCCGGCGGAGCAGGTCCTCGTCCGGGGTCACCCCCTCGGTGAGGATGACACAGGCCAGATCGGCCATCAGGGCCACGGCGGCCACGTTTTGGTTGGACATGATTGTGAGCCAGGCGTGGTTCTCCCCGGCACGGCCCATAACCCAGGACAGCAGATCGCCGGAATAGCCGCCGGAGACGGCCCGGTCCGGGTCGGGCAGGGTAAACACCGTAAGGGAGAGGGCGTCTGACAGCGCTTTCACCGTCATGATAACAAAACCTCCATCGGCGGCTCCAGGCGGCGGGGGATCCCGGAGCGTCTGTTTTTACGGGATATGCCGCAGCCGCCCGCCGGCGCCTCTCCTGGTCTGGGCACACAGCGGGCGGCTGGAACGGGAACTCCGGGGGGTCTGCGGCGCGGGCGTCAGGCGGACGGCTCGGAGCCCTTGGCGGCGGGGGGCTGCTGGCGGCGGAAGGGAGCGGGGAGGTATTCATCCGCCTCGCCCGGTCCGGCCATGTGCTGCATCCGGGCCCGGACCCGGAAGATGCAGTCCTCCACGCTGGCGCGGCCCATGACCACGTCCTCGGCAAAGGCGTGGCAGGAGGGCGCGCCGCAGGACCCGCAGTGGAGGCCGGGCAGATGGTTCTCCAGGTCCTGGATCTGAAGCTGCTTCTCCATGGCGGCCCCTCGATCCGCGTCCAGAAGGAAGGCCGGTGTGTACGTGATTTTACGCTGGAATTTGGCCAGATTCCGGTCCGGCCCCTGGAACAGAAAGCAGTTGCGGGACACGGGCAGACGGTTCATCAGCGCGCCCAGGCGCATCCGGGCGGCATAGGGGTTTTCCACCGTGAAGCACCCCCCCACGCAGCCCTGGGTGCAGGCGTTGAGCTCGATGAAGCCGGCCTCCGGAATGCGGCCGTCCTCAATCTCGCCCAGCATCCGGATGACGTTCTCCACGCCGTCCACCACCACGCACTGCTGGCCGGGGCGGGCGGCGGTCTCGCCGCCGCAGACCCCCCAGCCCACGCCCGTGAGGCCGGAGGAGATCAGGGGCTCCAGCTGGACCCCCTCCTCGCACAGCTCCCGCATGGGGGAGAGCAGCCGGAGATAGATATCCCGGATGGCGAAGGCGCCGTCCAGCACGGGCTCCTTCAGCACCTCCGGACTGCGGGCGGCGGTGGCCTTGGCGGAGCAGGGGACGATGGCGAACACCCCAATCCGCTCCGGGGGGAGGCTGGTGGCCTGGGCCGCCTCCCGCCGGGCCAGAATGGCGGCCAGCTCCATCGGCATCACCGCGTTGGTCAGGTGGTCGATGAGGCGGGGGTAGCGCATCCGGATCAGCCGGAGCACCGTGGGGCAGGAGGAGGAGATCTGGGGAACTGCGGCGTCCTTGGCGTTCAGGCACTCCTGCCGGTTGTAGTCGGACAGGAGCTCGGCGGCCCGGGATACCTCGTAGACCCGGTGAAAGCCGATGCGGAGCAGGGCGTTGAGCACCAGGTTGATGTCGTCCAGGTTTTGAAACTGTCCATACAGGGCGGGCTCGGGCAGGGCCACGCAGCAGTCGAATTCCTGAAGCCGGGCCAAGCTGTCGCCCACCGATTTAATGGCCTTGTGCGGGCAAACGCGGATACACTTGCCGCAGTCGATGCACCGGTCGTCCAGGATGAAGGCCTTTCCGCTCCGTACCCGGATGGCCTCGGTGGGACAGGTCTTGATGCACGTCGTGCAGCCGCGGCAGCGCTTGTACTCCAGCACAACAGCGTGTTTGCTCATGAGGCGGGTCTCACCTCCATATGTAAGAAGTGGGAAAACAGAAGAGGGGGGCAGGCGCTCAGCTGGGAATTTTCAGCTTCATCGTGACGACGGTGCCGCGGCCCACCTCGGTCTCGATGGCGAGCTCGTCGGCATACCGCTTCATGTTGGGCAGGCCCATGCCGGCGCCGAAGCCCAGCTCCCGGGCGGTGGGGCCCGCAGTGGAAAAGCCCTCTTTCATGGCCTGGTCCACATCGGGGATGCCGGGGCCGGTGTCGGTCATGCGGATGGTGATCTCGTCCATGCCGACCTCCACCTGGGCCTCGCCGCCGTCGGCGTGGATGACCATATTGATCTCCCCCTCGTACATGCAGATGGAGGCCCGGCGGATCACGTCCGGGGGCAGGCCCAGCCGCTTAAGGGTGAGCTTCATCTTGCTGGAGGCCTCGCCCGCCTCGATGAGGTCGCCGCCGTCCACGGGGTACACCAGCTTAATCGTTTCCATCACAATCGCCTCTCAGTCCATTGGAATAGAGAAGCCCGCAGGCCTCATACATACGCTTGGGGCTGGTCATCACGACAATGCCGCGCTCCGCAGCCAGCTGGATGATGCTCTCGCTGGGGACCTTGCCCCGGACGAAGACGATACAGTTCATCTCCGTCATGTCGGCCGTGCGCACCACCTGAACATTGACCAGGCCGGTGAGCAGCAGCGCCTGATTCTTCACATAGGCCAGCACGTCGCTCATAAAATCGCTGCCGCAGGCCGAGAGGACCTCCCGGTCCAGATGGTCCTCACCCCAGAGGACCCGGGCGCTGAGGATTTCTCTGATTTGGTTTAGCTGCATAGGCAGTGCCTCCTGTCCATGACTTGGGGGGAACGAAAAATTGAACTTAGCGGTTCCCATCCTATTGTACCACAGACGGGCCCTTCTGCAAAGAGTATGTTAGAAAATTGACAAAGTTTTTCAAATCGCGGAGCCGCTTTTGGGCATTCCCTGTATTGACAGGGGGACACCCGGTTGGATATAATATACTTTATCCAATTAAAGTGGCCGGGGGCCACTGCATTTGCTGAGGGAGCTCTGATTCCTCCGGCAAGGGCGGTTGGCGGGGAACGCTCCGCCGGACGCCCTGGCGCGGGGGCTGGATTCCGAGGTTCCCTAACGTGTTAAGGAGGCTGTCTGCCATGGCAAACCAGCGCGTCTATAATTTCTCCGCAGGCCCGTCCATGCTCCCGCTGAAGGTCCTGGAGCGTGCCGGCGCCGAGATCACCAACTATCAGGGCTCCGGCATGTCCGTGATGGAGATGAGTCACCGCTCCAAGGTCTTCGACCAGATCTTTCAGGACACCCAGGCCAAGTTCCGCCGCCTGATGAACGTGCCCGAGGGGTACAAGGTGCTCTTTCTCCAGGGGGGCGCGTCGGGGCAGTTCTCCATGATCCCCCTGAACCTCATCGGAAAGACCGGCAAGGCCGACTATGCCGTCACCGGCAACTTCTCCAACATCGCCTATAAGGAGGCCAAGAAGTACGGGACCATCAACGTGGCCGCCTCCTCGGAGGATAAGAACCATACCTATATTCCCGCCCAGGACCAGCTCAAGCTGGATCCCGAGGCCAGCTACTTCTACTACTGCGCCAACAACACCATCTACGGCACCGAGTGGCAGTACGTCCCGGAGACGGGCGGCGTGCCCCTGGTGTGCGACATGTCCTCCGACATCCTGTCCCGGCCGGTGGACGTGAGCAAATACGGCATCATCATGGCGGGCGCCCAGAAGAACATGGCCCCCGCCGGTCTCACCGTGGTGATTATCAAGGAGGAGCTGGCTGGACACGAGCTGCCCTACACCCCCCTCATGATGAACTACAAGACCATGATCGACAAGGATTCCATGTACAACACCCCGCCCTGCTGGTGCATCTACATGCTGGGTCTGGTGCTGGACTGGCTGGACGAACAGGGCGGCATCCCCGGCATGGAGGCCATCAAGCACAACAAGGCCCAGATGCTCTATGACACCCTGGACAGCGCCCGGCTCTTCACCTGCGCCGCCGAGAAGGGCTCCCGCTCCGACATGAACGTGACCTTCCGCTCTGCCGGCGAGGAGCTGGACGCCAAATTCGTCAAGGAGGCCACCGCCGCCGGGTTCACCAACCTGAAGGGCCACCGCAATGTGGGAGGGATGCGGGCCTCCATCTACAACGCCATGCCCGTGGAGGGCGTGGAGAAGCTCTGCGACTTCATCCGGGACTTCGATAAGAACAACTGAGAGGGCGGGAGGATGACAAAGCTGGAACAGGCACGGCAGGTGCTGGAGCGCGTGCAGGCGGGGCGTGCAGAGCCCCGGATTCCGTTTACCCTGGAGGCCGGGGAGCCCGGCCTCTGCGAGAGCAAGCTGGGCGGCACGCCCTATCTGCCCCGCGATGGGGCGTGGCCGCTGGACAGCCAGGGCGCTCCGCTGGTGCTGCTGGCGCAGATCGACTGCGCCGCCCTGACGGCTCTGCCGGATTTCCCCCACGCCGGGCTGCTGCAATGCTTCATCGGTCAGACCGGGGCGTATGGGATGGACTTTGACGATCAGACCGCGCCCAAGGGGTTCCGTGTGTGCTACCACGAGACTGTGGACCCCACCGTCACGGCGGAGGAGGTAGAGGCCAAGCGTCCCCCGGCGCCGGAGGATGCAGACTCGCCCCTGTACCGGGACGCCCCCTGCCGCATCTGTCTCGGTGCGCCTGAGTCCCAGGCCATCTCC
Source organism: uncultured Flavonifractor sp. (assembly GCA_947649225.1). Classification (GTDB taxonomy): domain Bacteria; phylum Bacillota; class Clostridia; order Oscillospirales; family Oscillospiraceae; genus HGM12998. Next base: position 11,286 of record CANSQX010000034.1, on the reverse strand, counting down.
GGGGGCGATTTCCGGCTGGACGGGCTGTTTGTCCAAACCTGGAACGCGCAGTTTCCCGAAGCGCCCATCCGAGAGATATGGGATGTGCTCAAGGACATCGACGAGGACGACATCGAGGACCTGCTGAACCCGGAGGAGGACGGACAGCCCTGGCACCAGCTGGGGGGCTACCCCTACTTCACCCAGTCCGACCCTCGGGATGACGCGGATGGAAGCAATCAGGACCTGGACGTGGTGCTCCTCCAGGTGGATTCCGACAGCGGGGCCGGACGGGATTTCATCATGTGGGGCGACTGCGGCGTGGGGAACTTCTTTATCAGCCGGGAGGCCCTGAAGCGCCGCGACTTCTCCCGGGTGGCCTACAACTGGGACTGCTGCTGAGGGACTGTTTGCAGAGGGCCAGTCCACATCAAAAGATTTGAGGTGTAACTGCCATGTTTCGAATTAAAGCGCTGAATAAAATCTCCCCTGCCGGCCTGTCCGTGCTGGACAAGGGCCGCTATGAGGTGAGCGAGGCGGTCGAGAACGAGGACGGCATCCTGGTCCGCTCGGCCGACATGCACGCATATGCGTTCCCCGAGGGCCTGCGGGCCATCGCCCGGGCAGGGGCGGGCACCAACAACATCCCGGTGGACCGCTGCTCTGAGGCGGGCATCGTGGTCTTCAACACCCCCGGCGCCAACGCCAACGCTGTCAAGGAGCTGGCTGTCTGCGCCCTGCTCCTCTCCTCCCGGAAGATCACCGCAGGCAATGCCTGGCTGCGGGAGCAGGCCGCGGCCGGCGTAGAGGTGGACACGGTGGTGGAGAAGGGCAAGGGCCAGTTCGTAGGCCCCGAGCTCATGGGCAAGACCCTGGGCGTCATTGGTCTGGGGGCCATCGGCGTCCAGGTGGCCAATATCGCCACCAAGCTGGGTATGACGGTCTACGGCTACGATCCCTATTTGTCGGTGGACGCCGCCCTCTCCCTCTCCCGGCTGGTCCAGCGGGCCATGGATCTGGAGACCATCTATAAGAACTGCGACTATATCTCCATCCACGTGCCCCAGACCCCCGAGACCAAGGGCATGATCAACACCGACGCCATCCATATGATGAAGGGCGGCGTGCGCATCGTCAACCTGGCCCGGGGCGGCCTGGTCAACGACGGCGAGCTGCTGGAGGCCCTGGAGTCCGGCAAGGTGGGGGCCTATGTCACCGACTTCCCCAACAACAAGCTGCTGGCCGGCAAGAATGTGATCGCCATTCCCCACCTGGGGGCCTCCACCCCTGAGAGCGAGGAGAACTGCGCCGTCATGGCCGCCCAGGAGCTGCGGGAGTACCTGGAGAACGGCAACATCCGCAATTCGGTGAACCTGCCCACCCTGGAGCAGCCCTGGAGCGGTACCTGCCGCCTGTGCGTCATCCACCGCAACATCCCCGGCACCATTGCCCAGATCACCGGCGTACTCTCCAAGGACAACGTGAACGTGGAGAACATGACGAACAAGTCCAAAAAGGACTACGCCTATACCGTGGTGGACCTGGGCGCCCGCATCAAGGACAGCGTAACCGACGAGATCCGGGCCATCGACGGCGTGCTCCGCGTGCGGCTGCTGAATCACTGAGCCTGCCTTACAGCCCCCGGCAGCCCCGGCTGCCGGGGGCTTTTTCTGCGGGGAGCCGGAGGCAGGGATTGCCAAAGCTGCCCGGCTGTGGTACAATGCCGGACAGGCGGCGCGAAGGAGGATTCCAATATGGACGAGCAGAAGCAGCCGGGCAGCGCCCAGAACACAAACCGCTGGTCTCTGGTGGCGGTGATTGCGCTGGTGGTTGTGGTGCTGGCGGTCCGGACGGCGTGGAAGGGGGACAGCCCCACCACGGAGACGGCCCAAAAGCTGATCTGGGTCCAGGTGCTCCATGGGGATGGCAGCATCCGGGATTTCGACCTGAACACCGATCAGGAGACGCTGGGTCCCGCCCTGGTGGAGGGCGGCGTGGTGGAGGACAATCAGGACGGCTGCGGCCTCTCTATCCGCACCGCCGATGGTGAGACCGCGGACGGGAGCCGTCAGGAGTGGTGGCGCATCACAAAAAATGGAGAGCTGGTCAGCACCGGCGCAGATGCAGTTCTCATTGCCGACGGCGACCGGTTTGAATTGGCCTTTCAGGTGGGCTACGGCCGCTCCTGAGCGGCGCATGTTACAGGAAAGAAGCGGTCCGGCGCGCATCAGCGCCGGACCGCTTCGCTTCTTTCGTTTAGTGGCAGACCTTACAGTTGACGCAGGAGCCGTAAAAAATCTGCTCATGGCGCTCGATATCGTGGCCGCTGGCCTCCAGCGCCGCCTGATCCAAGGAGGCGTCATAGGGCAGATCCAAATCGTAGACCCGGCCGCAGACCCGGCAGCAGAAATGGGGATGGGGCCGGGTGTTGGCATCATAGCGCTCCACCGGAAAGTCCATACGGGTAATGCTCCCCTCCTCCGCCAGGAGGTTGAGATTGCGGTAGACCGTCCCCAGGCTGAGGGTGGGGTTCTCCGGCTTCAGCCAGTGGTAGACCATCTCGGCGGTTGGGTGCTGGTCGGTCCCCATCAGCGCCTCGTAAATCAGCTCCCGCTGTCTGGAATAGCGTTTTCCACTCATCGGACCTTCTCCCATAACAAGAATTATTACTGATAATGATATCAGCTATCGCGCCGTTTGGCAAGCCCTTTTTTCAAAAAAATTTTTCCGGGCGTAAAGGACGCCGCACCGTACATACTACCCTTCGGATGGCGATTGCGATCAAAATCTGTATTGGGGGAACCGCCGGATCAACCGCCGGGACCTTCACCGGCCGGGCCTCCGTTCCGGCCCTGCAGGCCCGCCGGTTGCGCCGGCGGCTCCCTGATCATGCTCAGGAGGATGCGGAATGAAACGAACCTTTACCATTCTGTGTATTGGGCTGGCCCTCACCCTGTCTGTGGCCGGCTGTTCCAAGGACAAAATGCCCGACGTGACCCCCACGCCCGACCCCGGCCTGCTCCCCAACGCCGCAGGCGATATGACCGGCGGGACAGACGGCGCGGGCGGGACGATCCCCGGCGGCGACGTGGCCGGAACGGCGGGGCGGCACAACGTGCCTCGCGCCAATCTAGACGCCGCCGGCGGCCGTGACGGCCGGACCGGGGCGGGCGAGGTGGTCCGCGACACCGTAAGGGGCGCCGGGAACGCCATCCGCGGCACCGTGGACGGCATCGGAGACGCCGCCCGGGACATGGGCCGCGATATCCGGGACGCTGTACGCTAACCGGATCGCTTCCAAACGGCAGAGGGACCGGAGGCCGCGCATAGCGTGGCCTCCGGTCCCAATCTATCAGGAGATACCAATCTTTCGCATGGGTCCAAAGGGGCCCGGCTCTTGTTTGCGGGGACCATGGGGCGGGGCGGCTCAGTCTCCCACTGTCTCAAACTGGTAGACGACCTCCCAGCCGCCGGTGGGGAAGGACTGTCCGCCCTGGGCGGTGGTCAGACGCTTGAGCTCGGCCAGCAGGGAGCGCTCCATGGTCTTCTGTCCCTTACACTGCTCCCAGGAGCGGTCCTCCAGATAGGCCTGCATCCCCTGCTCCACGGCCTGGAGAAAATCGTCCCGCTCTCCCACCGTCACCGATGCGCCGGGGGTGTAGCCGTACCAGAAATCCGCCCAGGCCCAGGCGGTGGCCACCTGGTCGCCGTACACGTCGGCCAGCCGCTCCCGGGACAGGCTCCCGCCGGCCGTGAGGGTCTGCCGCTGGGGACAGGCGCTGTAGTGCCTGCGCTGGCACTCGTTCCAGGAGGCGGACACCGTCCCGTCCAGGAAGGGCCGCAGGGGGTCGTCCCCGGGCAGGGACCGATCCAGCCGCTGGAGGGCCTCTTCATTGCGGTGAAAGGCGTCCTCGTCCGTCCAGTCCAACAGGGCGGCGTTGAAGGCGTCCAGGGGCCTGTCCCGGTAATCCTCCGTGCGGAGGGACTCCAGCAGGCGGTAGTCCGCCCGGGTATAGCGGGGGGCCGGAGCCTCGTACTCGGTCCCCGAGTGGGGGAAGGCGGCTGCCGCCACCCGCCGGACCGGATTCGTCTCCCCCTGGGGCGCCCCGGCGCAGGCGGTGAGGACGGCCAGCCCCGCCAGCAAAAGCGGGATTTTCTTAAAACTGCCCATAATATCCCTCAAACTGTTCCACTGTGCAGCCGGTGAACTCGATGTCCTCGCTGGAAGCGGCCAGTCCCGCCGCCTCCAGGGCGGCCCGGAAGCCCTCCTTGGCGTCCTCGCTGTCGATAAGCTGTCCCATGGACGTGTTGTCCAGATAGCCCTGGCCGCCCCGCATCACGGCCTGGAGGAACTGGTCCCGGGCGGCCACGGTGAGCCCCTCCTGGTCCAGAATCCGGTAGGTGAAGCGGTAGTCGGCGGATACATAGGCCGTGTGTACGGTATCCCCGTACACGTCGGCCTCCTCGGTCTTCTGGGCGCGGCCCGAGAAGGCGGGGTCCACCCGCTTGTTGGTGTAAACCTCCTCCAGCCGGGCCTGATACTCGTTCTGGCTGGCCTGGACCGTGTTCAGCAGATAGGGGGCGATGGGGTCGTCCTGGGGCAGGCTGTAGAGGACCCGCTCATAGGCCGTATAGAGGCGCTCGTTCCACTCCCCCGTGCCGGTCTCGCCGTTGTTGAAGGCGGCGTGGATCGTCCGGTTGAAGGAGGCGATGGGCAGCTCCTCCCACCCGGCCACCATCAGGCAGCCGTAGACCAGGTCGTAGTCCGCCTGGGTGTAGGCGGGCGCGCCGCTGTCCAGCTCCCACAGGCGGCTGTCCTCGGTCACGAGGCGGCCCTGCCCCTCGGCTACGGCGGTCTGTGGCTCTCCGGACTGACGAAGGGCGGAGAAGCCGGGGTCCGGCGCGGACAGGACCTGGGGACTGCGCGTCTCCCCGGGGGGATTGGTGGCGAAGACGGCGATGAGCGCCACCGCCAGGACGGCCGCCGCTGCAATGCCTGCGGCGGTCCACTTTTTATGCTTCATAATGGCAAGAATCCTCTCTTCCAGGGCGTTTTTGGCAAAGCTGCTGCACATGGGGGCAAATCGGGCGCGCTTCTCCTCAAGGGCCACCAGGGTGCGGGCGTAGTCCGCCCGGGCGGCGGGCCCGCAGATCCGGAGGACCGCCTCGTCGCAGGCCAGCTCCAGATCCCGGACGGCCAGCAGGTACATGGCCCACACCAGGGGGTTGAACCAGTGGATACACAGGCAGGCGGCCAGCAGCCACTTGGTGAGGGCGTCCCACCGGCGGATGTGGGCCAGCTCGTGGGCCAGAACAAAGGCCAGCCTGTCCCCGTCGGTCCGGTCCAGGTCCCGGGGCAGGTAGATCACCGGCCGGAGCACGCCGCAGGTAAAGGGGGCGTCGATCCGGTCGGAGCAGCGCACCCGCACCGGGCGGCGGAGGGGGTGGGCGGCCATCCAGGCCCCCACCAGGGGGGACTCCTCGGGCAGGGAGGCCCGGCAGCGGGCCATGCAGCGCAGGTGGGGGATCAGAACGCACAGGGCGATCCCCAGGGCCGCCCCCGCCCACACCAGCGTCAGGACCGGCAGGGGCGATCCGCCCGCCCCGGTCTCCTGCACGGCCTGCGCCGCCCGCTCCGGCCCGCCCAGCAGGAGGCCGGGGCGCAGCTGCTCCAGCCGCCCGGCGGCGGCGTACACGCTGGTGGGGGAGGGCAGGCGGAGGGGCAGCAGCAGGCGGCACAGAGCCACGCCCCACAGGACGGGCAGGGCGGCCCGGGGAAGCCGCCGCCCCGCCGCCGCCCGGATGAGGAGCACGGCGGCCACCAGCACGCCGCCGGTCAGGCTGAGCTCCCATACAGACAGCAGGTTCATCACTCCCACTCCTCAATCAGCTTTTTCAGGCGGGCCACCTCGTCCGCCGGCAGCCGCCTGCTCCCCAGCAGGGAAGCCACCAGCCGGCCCGCCGAGCCGCCGTAGTTTTTGTCGATGAGCGCATGGGTCTCCCGCTCGGCCACCGCCTCCCGGCTGACCAGGGCCCGGCAGAGGAAGCCGGGGTCCTCCCGGGCCACCGCCCCCTTGTCCACGCACTTCTTAATCACCGTGTAGGTGGTGGTCTTGCTCCACCCTACCTGTACGCCCAGCCGGGCGGCCAGCTCCTTGGCCGGAAGGGGTCCGGCCTCCCAGAGCAGCTCCATCACCCGCCGCTCCGAGTCAAACAGCTTTTCTTCCAAGAAAATCGCCTCCTGCTATTTGTTCTACTGCAATAGAATCTAGGCGTATTCTACAGCAGTAGAATGAATCCGTCAAGGGGGAAAGAGGAAAAAAGCGAAAAAAAAGCACCCCGCCCGGCTGGGCGCGGTGCGGGGAAGAGCGCTATTGGGGCGGCTGCGGGTTGTCTGTGGGTGTGATGGGGTTGAAATATTTCTCCCGGTAGGTCTGGTACAGCGCGCCGAACTCCTGGTCCCCGCCGTGGTGGAGCTCCCGCATATAGGCGTGAGAGTCGATGCGGATGATGTCGTCCTTGGAGGCGGTCTGGCGGATGATATACAGAGCCACATTGGAGCAGTGGTCGGAGATGCGCTCCAGGTTGAACAGGAGCTCCAGGTACTGGGTCCCCAGCTCCACGGTGCAGCCGCCGGCCTTCAGCCGCTCGATGTGGCGGCTGCGCAGGCTGGCGCACAGCAGGTCCACCACCTCCTCCAGAGGCTCCACCTGGACGGCGTCGGCCCGGGCCCGGGTCCGGTAGCAGGCGAGGGTCTTGTCCAGGGTCTCTCCCACCGCGTCGGTCAGGGCCTTGAGCTCGGCCTTGGCGCCGGCGGAGAAAATCAGGTTCCGGTTGTGGAGGATGACCGCGCTCTCGGATACGTTCACCGAGTAGTCGCCGATCCGCTCAAAGTCGGAGAGGGTATGGAGCAGCTCGGAGACCCGGGCCCCCTCCTCGTTGGTGAGGGCGCGGGTGTGGTTGAGCTTGACCAGGTAGCTGTCCAGCATACCCTCCAGCTTGTCGATGGCGGCCTCGGCCTCGTTGAGGCGCTCCAGCTTTTTGGCGTCAAACTTGTCCAGCAGCTCCACCGACAGGCGGTAGTTGTCCCGGGCAAAGGCGCCCATCTGAAGCACGGCGTCCCACGCCTTGTCCAGGGCCACCGAGGGAGAGGACAGGAAGCGCTCGTCCAGCACGGAGAGCTCCTGCTCCTCGGCCATACCGGGGATAACCTTCTCCACCAGATAGACCAGCTGGTTGTGGAAGGGGAGCAGCAGGGCGGTGCAGCAGATGTTGAAGAGCAGGTGCAGGTTGGCCACGCTGCCCATGTTCATGGTCTGCTCCCAGAAGGGGAAGTGGAAGAGGGCGTTGCCCAGGTAGAGGACCGCCAGGAAGAAGAGCGAGCCGATGATGTTGAAGAACAGGTGGATCATGGCGGTCCGCTTGGCGTTCTTGGAGGCGCCGATGGAGGACAGCACGGCGGTGACGCAGGTGCCGATGTTCTGCCCCATGATCAGGGGGACCGAGATGTTGAAGGTGACCAGGCCGGTGGAGCTGACGGCCTGGAGAATGCCCATGGAGGCCGAGGAGCTCTGGAGCAGGGCGGTGACCGCCGCGCCCACCAGGATGCCCAGCAGGGGGTTGGAGAAGGCCACAAAGGCGGCCTGGAACTCGGGCAGCTCCTGGAGGGGCGCCACTGCCGACGACATGGTGTTCATGCCGATGAACAGCAGGCCCAGGCCCAGCACAATCTGACCCACGGTCTTTTTGTGTCCGCCCCGGATAAACATATAGAAGATGATGCCGATGACGGCCAGAATGGGACCCAGAAAGCTGGGCTTGAGGAGCATCATCAACGGGTTGTCGCTGGAGATGTCGCCCAGGCGGAGGAGCTGAGCGGTGACGGTGGTGCCAATATTGGCCCCCATGATAATGCCCACGGTCTGGTTGAGCTTCATGATGCCGGCGTTGACGAAGCCGACGCACATGACGGTGGTGGCGGCCGAGCTCTGGATCAGGCCGGTGACCAGGGCGCCCAAGAGAACGCCTTTGAATACATTGCTGGTCAGACGCTCCAGAATGCGCTCCAGGTGGCCGCTGGACAGGGTCTCCAGGCCGTTGGTCATCGTGGACATGCCGAACAGGAAGGTGGCGATGGCGCCAAGCATGGCGGCTACATTCGCAATACTCACAATGTTCCTCCAAATCTGCCCGTCAATCTCAAATTGACTTTTCTATTATCTTACCCATTTACATCCACGATAGATTATAAACGCTTCCTGCGGCTTCGTAAATACCTGATGCGAAAGTTTTACAATTCCACTAAAACAGGCCGCCGCTTTTCTGCCAAATTCGTCAAGGTGGGCGCAGGTGCGGGCGTATCCGGGACACGGACAGCGGCGGGTGCAACTTTGGCTCGAAAAGGCGGCGCTCATCGGCCTGACGGAATCGGGCCAAACGCGGCAAAAGTCCGCCCCGGCCCAGGGAAAGCGCCCTGCGCTGGGGCCAATGTCTGCTTGGGGATGCACGCACGTAGCGCCCGGGGATTTTGGGTTAAAAAGGCCGGGGAGACCTCGGAGAGGCCCTTTGCCTGGCTAACTCCGGAGCAATTCCGGGCGAATTGGCGCTTCTCACCGGTCCGCTTTTGTGGTACAATGGGGAAAACGCAGAGACAGGAGGAACCGCCGTGCCGCCGTACATTCTGGCCCTGGACCAGGGCACCACCAGCTCCCGGGCCATCCTCTTCGATCAGGATCAGACCATCGTGGGGATCTCCCAGAAGGAGCTGACCCAGCGCTACCCCCGGGAGGGCTGGGTGGAGCAGGACGCCATGGAGATCTGGTCCTCCCAGTACGCGGTGATGATGGAAGTGGTGGCCCAGAGCGGGGTGCGCCCCGCCGAGATCGCCGCCATCGGCATCACCAACCAGCGGGAGACCACCATCCTGTGGGACAAGGCCACCGGGCGGCCCATCCACAACGCCGTCGTGTGGCAGTGCCGCCGGACCGCCCCTTTGGTGGACGCGCTGCTGGACCAGGGGCTGGGGGACCACATCCGCCGGACCACCGGGCTGGTGCCCGACGCCTATTTTTCGGCCACCAAGATCAAATGGATTCTGGATCAGGTCCCGGGGGCGCGGGAGCGGGCCCGCCGGGGGGAGATCCTCTTCGGTACGGTGGACAGCTGGCTGCTGTGGAAGCTCACCGGCGGTACCGTGCATGCCACCGACTATACCAACGCCTCCCGCACCATGCTCTACGACATCCGGGCCCTGGACTGGGACAGTACCCTTCTGGAGGCTCTGGACATCCCCCGGGCCATGCTGCCCCAGGTCCTGGACTCCAGCGGCTGCTGCGGCCGCACCGCCGTACAGGGGGTGTCCGTCCCCATCTGCGGCATGGCGGGGGACCAGCAGGCCGCCCTGTTCGGCCAGGCCTGCTTTTCCCCCGGCGACGCGAAAAACACCTACGGCACCGGCTGCTTCCTGCTGATGCACACCGGGGACGCCCCCTGTGAGAGCCAAAACGGCCTGGTGTCCACCATCGCCGTGGGCTTGAACGGCCGGGTGGAGTACGCCCTGGAGGGCTCGGTCTTCGTGGGGGGCGCGGTGATCCAGTGGCTGCGGGACGAGCTCCACTTTTTCAGTGAGAGCCGGGATGCGGAGTACTATGCCCAAAAGGTCCCGGACACCGGCGGCGTGGTGCTGGTCCCCGCCTTCACCGGCCTGGGGGCCCCCTACTGGGACATGTACGCCCGGGGGACTCTGGTAGGCCTCACCCGGGGCACCCGGCGCGAGCACATCATCCGGGCCGCCCAGGAGTCCATTGCCTACCAGGTCCGGGACCTGGTGGACGCCATGGAGCGGGACACCGGCCTGCCCCTGCGGCAGCTCCGGGCCGACGGCGGCGCCAGCCGGGACGCCTTTCTGATGCAGTTCCAGGCCGACATCCTGGACCGGGAGGTCCGCCGTCCCGCCCTTCAGGAGACCACCGCCCTGGGCTGCGCGTCGCTGGCCGGACTGGCCGCCGGGGTGTGGCGGGACCGGGAGGAGCTGCGCAGCCTCTGGCAGTGCAGCGCCGTCTTTTCCCCGGAGATGGAGGAGGACCGCCGGAGCGCTCTGCTGGAGCGCTGGCGGCGGGCGGTGGACCGCAGCCGGGACTGGGCCCGGCCATAGCCCCGCAGCCTTCCCCATCCCGCCTGCGGGGCCCATGGCCTACGAAGAAGGGCGAGGCTGCGGGAAACGGCCCGCCCTGGGCCGGAGAGAAAAATTTTTTGAAGCGGCGGAGCCCTTGCGCGGCAGGGGAGCCGCCGTTTTCGCGGCCTTTCCGCCTTTTTCCCGCCTTGATTCTCGGGCTGGAATCCGCTACAATAGTTGGTATCACTGGGACAACCCCGGACCGGCCCGCCGGTCCCAGCCCGCAAGGAGGTCCTCTGCCATGAATGCCATTGACAATTATTCCTTTCAGTGCGGTATTATCGACTGCTGCAACGAGCTGATCAGCTGTGGGATCAAGAGTCTGGCCCTGAGCCGCCCCCTGGACAGCGCTGCGGGGCGGGACGCCCTGCTGGCCTTCTCCATGGAGAGCTGCCGCGCCCACGGCACCAAGCTCTATCCGGAGGACGACCCCCTCCTTACCGACCTGTTCCCCCTCTCCCGGCTCAAAGGGAAGTTTCTGCTGCTCTTCTACCAGATGGACCACGTGCTGGAGCAGTACATACGGCTGAAGGAAAAGAAGGCCGCCCTGGTGGCGGGCGGGGCCTATTTTGGCGGAAACCGGAGCCGCATTGCCTGGGAGTACGGCCGCCTTCTCTCCTATTCAGATGAGACCATCCGGGGCCGGCTTCAGGAAAACGAGAAAAAGAGGGGTTTCCCGCTTGACAGATGGGGATATATATGCTATATTGAACTACGTATTCTAAATGCTCGACTTGAACTCACATTTTTGTCAGTCATCGTCGGTTGGATGATGCGCAAAATGTGAGTTTTTTGTTTCTGAGGTGTTTAGGTTCAATCTTTCATAAGGAGGTACCGCATCATGTATCAGGGTACCGTAAAATGGTTCAACGAGAGCAAGGGCTTCGGCTTCATTTCCAACGATGACGGGAGCGGCGATGTGTTCGTCCACTTCTCCGCCATCCTGTGTGACGGGTTCAAGACCCTGGCCGAGGGACAGAAGGTGTCCTATGACACCGAGCCCGATCCCAAGGACGCCGGCAAGCTGCGCGCTGTGAACGTCCGCCCCCTCTAAAGAGAACGATGGAACCTGAGCGGCGGGGGGGCCCGTGGGGGAGGGGGGGGCGGGGGGCGTGGGTGGTACGGAGTGAACA